>JAXHVR010000114.1:14081-14196 GCA_034189005.1 Cyanobacteriota bacterium
ATTGCGTTCCGATCTAGTAGTGGTTCGCGGCTATTAACATAAAGCAAGTTCGTAGTAATCGCTTTAGCGATTTATCAATATGAATCGCTCAAGCAAGTTCGTAGTAATCGCTTTA
>JAXHVR010000114.1:14296-17017 GCA_034189005.1 Cyanobacteriota bacterium
GCGATTAATCTTTATAAATCGCTCAAGCAAGTTCGTAGTAATCGCTTTAGCGATTAATCTTTATAAATCGCTCAAGCAAGTTCGTAGTAATCGCTTTAGCGATTAATCTTTATAAATCGCTCAAGCAAGTTCGTAGTAATCGCTTTAGCGATTAATCTTTATAAATCGCTAAAGCAAGTTCGTAGTAATCGCTTTAGCGATTAATCTTTATAAATCGCTAAAGCGATTACTACAAACAACCATTGCCCAACAACATTCAGAAAAACTTTGATTTCCCGAACATTTGAAAAGCAGATAGCGACCTTTTTCTGCGGCCTCTGCTTGGCAGTAGGCATCTATTATATCTCTAATGCGGGCAGTAGCGACGCGATCGCTCCCCCACAACCGATCGCCCCAGTCGTCGCCCAAACAACAAATAACCCAAAATTTGCCATACCGGTCGACTGCCAGCTAGACCGAGATTGCTTTATTCTCTTATATAGCGATCGCGACCCGAGCCCCGAGGCAGCAGACTTCGGTTGCGGTCGGCAAACCTACGACGGACACAAAGGCACAGACTTTGCCATTCCCGACGAACGAGCCATGGCCCGAGGCGTTGCGGTGACGGCCGCCGGTCCCGGGAAAGTATTGCGAGTGCGGGATGGGGTTAGCGATAGCCGCGTAAGAAACCAGGCAGATAGAGACGCCGTTAAAGATATGGAATGCGGCAACGGCCTGGTTATCGAACATGGCAGCGGTTGGGAAACCCAATATTGTCACTTGCGCGAAGGCTCTCTGGCAGTTCAACCCGGCACCACCGTTGAAACTGGTACGGTATTGGGGATGGTGGGAGAGTCGGGTTTGGCATCTTTCCCCCACGTTCATCTATCTTTCCGCTACCAAGGTCGAGTAGTAGATCCTTTTGTCGGACCCGATGCCGGTCCCGGTTGTAATGTAGGGCGGGAGCCTATTTGGCAGCAGCCACTCGCCTATAAACCCACCGGTTTAATTCGGGCGGGTTTTTCTGCTGAAGCACCAGAGATGGACGCTCTCTGGGAAGGGCGTTTTTCGGAAACAGTTTTGCCCGCCAACAGTCCCGCTTTGTTATTCTGGGTGCAAGCTTACGGCGTGCTTGAGGGGGATAAAGAATATTATCGGCTATTTGACCCCAGGGGGAATGCGGTTATCGATACCAGCAACGAAATTGACTCTAGTGCTAAGACTTGGATGGGTTATGCCGGCAAACGAAATAATCCCCAACGTCCCTTACAGCCTGGCTTATGGCGGGGGGAATATCGTCTGGTGAGGGATGGTAAGGTGTTGGTGGACGTTCAAAAAGAGGTGGAATTGGTTGGAGCTTAATTTTGAAGATAGCTACATAACCTCTTGCTCTACGGTAGCGAACCAGAAGCCAACGGAGTACGCCAGTTTGTAGTAATCGCTTTAGCGATTCATATCGATAAATCGCTAAAGCGATTACTAAGTACCAGTGCCAAATTAATTGGACATCTGGAACAGGCGAGACGCCTGTTCTACGCGGGTTGGGAGAAATAATTTTATGTAAATATTTTTGCCTACCTACTTACAAACCTAATTTGAACTTTAAAACACTACTTGCGCTCCGCTACCCGTTTTAATTTAGCCAAAGTCGCCTCCATAACTGCCGTAGTTTGACGAAAAACTACATAGACCATTGCTTCGCGGTAAATTCGCCCGGCGGCATGGGAGGCGTGGTTTGCCGCACCACTCGAAACCGTCACTGCCGCAGTGGCACAACGAACGGCAAGCTCGATCGCTTCTGCTCTTAGTTCCAGTTTTTTAGCAAAATCTAAATCCGGGTTTTCTTGAGCTTCCCAAATAGCATTTTGACAGCCTTCTATTTCTGTTTGAAAAGAAGCGATCGCCTTCTTTATAAAACCCACAGATTTCACTTGAAAAGCACTCTCCTGAATATCCAACGCCGCTTCTGCACATCCTAGATTTAAAGCTGTTGCTTTTAAGACATTATTTTCGTCATTAACATGAATCCAATTTGGAGCTTTAATAAACGCGACTCGCTCTTCTGGTAAAAACCAATTTTCTACCGTGGCCGTAACTGTATTAGTAGAACCCATCCCGCATAAAGGCATCGGTTCAGAAAAGTTAATGCTCCCTGTAGAATTAACAGTTTTCGCAAAGGGAACTAAACCAAAAACCGCTCTACCATCCGGCAAAATTCCAGCTAAAATAAATTCATTAAATATTCCTTTTCCCGTTACCCAAGGCACAAAACCTTTAAACTTATATCCACCAGCAACGGGAATTGCTTTTACCGAAGGTTTTCCCTTACGTCTTATCTGAGAAAATCCTACACCTAACAAAATTTTTCCCTCGCTTAATTTGGGTAAATATAGCTCTTTTAGCGGTGAATTTTCGCTGCTAGCTATTATTGATGCGGCGCTCTGGTGTTGAATTTCTAAAAATGCTAAAGCGCCGGAATATCTGGCGACTAATTTTTGGTAATTGAAAAAAGAGCGATCGCTCGCTTCGTACCCGCCCCACTTTTGAGGAATTCGCAAAGCTAATAAACCTTTTTCTCCCAGGGACATTAAAGCTTGTTTGAGAACTTTCGAGTTGCCGTCTATTTCGTTGGCAAGGGGAGCTACCGAAGTTTTCAGCACGGAATATGCAGTTTTTTCTAGGTCTGGTAGTGGTTCTCCTGGGTCGTTGGTAGAAAATGCAGTCATGGCGATCGTTTTTTCT
>JAXHVR010000115.1:0-16986 GCA_034189005.1 Cyanobacteriota bacterium
GCCTTTTTCTCATCTCCAGTTTGCTTAATTGCCAAACTCAACCACAACCAAACGATAGTTTGATTTGGTTCTATTTCCAGACTTTTAAAATAACTATCAACAGCTTGTTTGTATTTTTTAAACTTATAAAGCAATAAACCTCGATCGCGCCAACCCAGCCAGTGGTTTGGCTTAATTTTCACCGTTTTTTCAAAACATAAAAGCGCCTCTTCATGCCTGTTTAATCGATCGCAAAGACAACCCTTTTTATACCAAATATTGTGATTGTTAGGACGAATGGCGAGGGCGCGGTCGTAAGAAGCGATCGCTCCCTCCGACTCCCCCATCTCCTGCATGATCCTCCCCCGAATAACCTGGGGAATTCCTCCTAACACCCTGGCAAATAAAGAAGAATTCCCCGCCCCTTTTCCTGGGGAATCTCCAGAAACATAATATGGTAACTCTGCCAAAGCAGTCAAAACCTCAGCAGCAGATTGATATCTTAAATTAACATCGTTAGCCAAAAGCTTATCCAAAATCAACCCCAAACCGTGGCTAACCTCAGAAGGCAAAAACTCTCGCCAAACCCATCGCCCCTCAACAACATCAAATAACTCAAAAGGACTGACCTGAGTCATCAAATAAATACAAGTAACGCCCAAATTATAAAGATCGCTAGCAGGAAAAGCCTTCCCCACCAATTGTTCTGGAGGTACATAACCAGCGCTGCCGATAGTAGTACCAGTTTGGCCGAAATTCTGGTCGCTAACCACCTTACTTGCACCAAAATCCACTAATACTAAATCCCCTTTAACATTCTCCTCTTGCCGTTCGGTTTCTATCCCCGTTTGGTTGGCAAGAAAAGTTCTGCGGATAATATTTGCCGGCTTAATATCCCGATGAATTACCTGGCGATCGTGAACGAATTGCAAAACTGGTAATAAAGCCCCCAGAAGCGATCGAATTTGCTGTTCGTTAAAAGTACCTGCTTCTTTTAACTCCTCTTCTAAATTGCTACCCTCAATAAATTGTTGTACCAAATATTGCCGTTCGTCCTGCTCGAAATGAGCGAACAACTCGGGAATTTGGGCGTGCTTGCCCAACTCATCAAGTCTCGCTGCCTCCCGGCGAAATAACTCCGCTGCTTTCTCGGCACTCGCACCGGCTATCTGGGGGAAAAACTGTTTGATGACGCATTGGGGTTGAGAGGGTTTATATTCATCAACTGCCAAAAAAGTGCGACCAAAACCTCCTTGACCGATAGGTTTAATCGCCCGATAGCGATCGCCCAAAAGCAACTTAGTACCGCAACTTTGACAAAACCTAGTTCCAGAAGGATTATAAGGCTTGCGACATTCAGAATTGAGACAATAACTCATATAACAATTGTTATTCCTTTTGCAAAACCGAAGAAGGAATAGGCACTTCTTCAACAGTGGGATGCTTTTCCAAAGTAAGAGCCGACTGCGGAGCTCCCGAAAGTCGCTTGAGTAGCTTAGGTTTGGGAGAATGCAGCAGATAAATAATGCGATCGCCAGGTTGCCATTCCTCCGTTGCCGACAAAACTTGCAAGCTGCCCTGGCGTTCTATTAACAGAGGCACCAATCCCCCCGCCTCAATTAAACCCCTCAAATGGGTCTTCTGAAACTCAAATCCCACCTTTTTAAGAACCGTCTCTCCCAACTTCACCTGTCCATCTTCGAGATATTTGTTCCAATTCTTCAGGGATAAACCAGAACTAAACGCTTGCTTAACCGTCTCTTTAGTCTTTTGGTTCTTAGCATTAGGTTCCCGGGGGAAAACAGCCAAAACCCTTGGAGGCTTAAACTCTTCCGATGCCCTTTGAGCCAAAACCAGATTGACCTCCCCATTCTTAGTCATGGCCAAAAATGTTCCTATAGATTGCAACCCCGCCTCTTCCAAAACCGTAGTATCTAGGGCGCTACTCTTATAAACCAGCAAACCTTCCTTAGACGCTTCCTCGCAGGCCTTGTCGTCAGTATCTATCAGCACCACCGACTCTCCCCGTTCCTTAAACAAACGGCCGATTTGCCGGGACAAAGGATTCGACCCCACAATTACCGCCCCAGTAGCCTCGCTGGAAGTAATTCCCAGAAATTGAGCCACCCATCTCGCGCTGAGGCCTTCGATAACCACAGTCATAATGATCGTCAAAAACACCAAAGCTTTAATCGAGTCGCCCCCGTTCATGCCTCCTTGAGTAAGCAAAATGGCAAATAAAGAAGAGACTGAAGCCGAAACAATTCCTTTGGGGCCTACCCAACTAACAAATAATTTTTGTCGCCAATTGAGAGTGCTATTCCAAGTACAAACCCAGACATTAATCGGGCGCACCACCAACATCAGAGTCAAAACCGTAAATAAACTGCCCCAACCAAGAGCCACGATACTTGCTAGAGATAGGTCCGCAGCCAGCAGAATAAAAAGCACGGACACCGCCAGCATAGTCAGTTGACCTTTGAAGCGTTTGAGCAGCCGCAATTCCGGCACTTCCGCCGCCGCGAGTACCATTCCCGCTACCACTACGGCCATCAATCCCGACTCGCTACGGATTTCTTGTGCCAAACCAAATAGGCCCCAAACCCAGCCCAAGACGACCAAGTTAGTTAGTTCTTCCGACATGAAATTGGCACGTTTGAGGCTCCAGCCCAAAACCCAACTGCCTATGCCCCCCACGATCGCCCCCGTACCGAGACGTAGGATCAAATCTCTGAACAATGTTAAGGGCTCCGCAGCCCCACTCAAGACTACGTTGAGTACCAAAACTGCCAGAATTGCTCCCACCGGGTCGATTAATACCCCTTCCCCTTCTAATATAGTTGCTACTTGCCGATCTACGGAGACTTGTTTGAGCAAAGGCCCTATTACTGTGGGCCCGGTTACTACTACCAAAGAGGCGTAGAGAAATGCTAATCCCCAGGGAAATTCTCCGAACCAGTGGGCTGCCATGCCGCCGCCGATTAAAGCGATCAGAGTGCCGATGGTAACAAGATTTCTGATGCTGCCGGAGACTCTACCTAATTCTCTGAGTTCTAAATTTAGACCCCCCTCGAAGAGAATTAAGGCTACAAACAGGGAAACTATTACTTCTAAACCCTCCCCGAGCAGGTTTGGATGCACTAAACCCAGTACGTCTTTGCCCACTAAGATGCCAAACAGCAGCAAGAATACTATTGCGGGTACTTTCAAATAAGCCGCCACAACCTGAGCTGCTATGCCGCTGAGGACTGTAAGAATTATTAGGATAGTAATTTCAAATGATGTTTCCATAAGCGTTATTTTTGAAGGCTATAATCCTGCGTTTTTTTGACAGTCAGAGCGTATTTTTCCTGTTTTTGGGTTTGTTTATAATGCGTATTGTCTCGTCCTTTTTAGTTGTCATTTATTAATAGTCCATCGAGGGTTGGAAACTAACAATTAAGCGGAGAACAGGCAGGATGCTACGTTCCAACTAACTTATCTACCAGTCTTATCTTCGCGCCACCTGCTAGCAAAGGCAGCCAAGGTTGCAGGGTCTATTTGTCCTTGCAACCACTGTAGAGCCTCTTTTTGTCCTTTTAAACCTTGATAGTAGTTGCAGACATTTACCAATTGAATTGCTGCTGGAGATGCAACTTTTATTGTTTCTTTCCAGCGATCGCCCAATTCTATTAAAATCTCAAGCGGTATGCGTTTTTCCAACCACTCTAAAGATAGATTTTGGCTGGGCAACCCTCTATAAAACCGACAAACATCTATAAATCGGATAGTGGCATTCCGGTCGAATGGCTGTTGCCGCCACAAATGAGCAAACTGCGCTAAGGTAAGTGGAAGGATTTGACCTTGGAACCATTCCAACGCTCGATTTTGCGACGAGGAACCTTGATAGGACCGACAAATTTCTCTCAATCCCACAGAGACTTCTTCCCGATAAATCTCCCCTCGCCACCTCTTGGCAAACTCGGTTAGAACCTCTAGATTAATTTGACCTTGCAGCCATTCTAGAGCTAGATTTTGGTGGTATAAGCTTCTGTAATACTTGCACGCTTGGGTTAGGTAGATAGTGGCCCTTGGATCCGGAGGTAAATTGCGCCACTTTTGGGCAAACTCGGCTATTATCTCCTGGGGAATTTGGCCTTGGAGCCAGTTTAAGGCTTGGTCTTGTAGGGCAAAGCCTTGATAAAATTGGCCTACATTTATCAATCTAATGATTGCATCTGGTGTTGGCGACGGTCCTGGTGTCGGTGAGGGGGAAGGGGAAGGGGAAGGAATATTTCTCGATCTAACTCGCCCCATTAAGGCAGTCCAAGTTTTCAGATCGCCAGTACCGTTGGTTTCTATCCCGTAGAACTGTTGGAAATTAATAATGCTATTCTTGGTGGCAGTATTGAAGTTTCCGTCTATACTCCCGGGGTCGAAGCCGTGTTTTTGTAATAATCTCTGAAGATTTTCTACTTTAGCCCCGGAATCTCCTTGCTGCTGGCTTTCAAAGAGGTTTATGTCTAGGTTGCCGGGGACTCCATAGAGTTGACCTCGATCTGTATATTGCCAAAATACCCAGCTTTTCCAACCTCCAGGAACGATGGGTTGCGGGGCCCTGGTGTAGTGGGCTATCCACAGGGGATGATCGGTGAAACCGTAGGAACCTAGTCCGTCCCAAAAACCGGGGTAGGTGTAAACGATGGGCAGTATTCCGGTTTCTTCTTCTAAGATTGTCAGCCACTCGGCCATCCTTTCTCTGATGGTTAGGGCATCTACGCCGTCTGTGCTTTCTATATCCAGGACTGGGGGCAAATCTCCGTCTTCTAGTTTGACGGTTCTCAGGAATAGTTCGGCTTGCTGGCGGACGTTGCTTGCTGGCCGAAAAAAGTGGTACGCCCCTCGTATGATGCCGTTTTCTTTGGTTTCTCTCCAGTAGCGATCGAAGACTTCGGCTACGAAGGTTCTTCCTTCGGTGGCTTTGATAAAGGCAAAGCTTATGCCAGCGTTGGCAACCGATCGCCAGTTGATATTCGGTTGGTAGTCGGAAACGTCTATGCCTCTAATACTCATTTTTTTAGGTAATTGGGAATAGGTCGGCGGGAATTGGGAATAACTAATTATTCTTTCTGGTTCTTCCTTTGGGAATTGGGAATATGGCCCGTGTCCTCAATTAGAAATTAATTTATAATTTAGACTGGTAATTCTACTTATTTAAGCAGGGAGCGCTATGAATTTTAGTCGAATAGAACCTGGCCCGGGACAAGAATCTGTTTGGGATTATCCCCGTCCTCCAAGGCTTGAAGACTCTTCCAAACTTATCGAGATAATTTTTAACGGCGTAACTATTGCTGAGACTAGGACTGCCAAGCGAGTCCTGGAAACGAGCCATCCCCCTGTATATTATATTCCCCCTCAAGATATTAAAATGGAACATTTGGTCCCGATTCCTCGAAGCTCTTTTTGCGAGTGGAAGGGAAGGGCTGGTTACTATAACGTTTCTGCGGGCGTTCGCCAAGCATCAAACGCTGCCTGGTTTTATCCCAACCCAACTCTTGCTTTTGCTTCGATTAAAGATTATGTGGCCTTTTACCCTAGTCTGATGGAAGCCTGTTATCTGGACGGAGAAAAGGTCCAGGCCCAAGAAGGGGATTTTTACGGCGGTTGGATTACTCGGGATATTGTTGGCCCTTTTAAGGGCGGTATGGGCACTTGGGGTTGGTAGCCTAGTTTAGATCGAATTTGGTGTTTTAAGATACAGACGGGATTTTTAAAAGATGGTTAGGCCAATTAAATCCCTCGAAGGGCTACTGGTATTGCTGTTAGGGAAACGAACAGTTTTCTAGCTAATAATTCCGCAATCGAACGGGTAATTTTTGTTTCTTTTGGCAAGGAAGTCGAGCGGTTTTATTTGGATGCTTGAAAAAATGTTTGAGAAGATATTTAAGGTGAAAAAAATCTGTAGGGGCAACAGCATTCGGGCGTGAAATTATGAAAAAAAGCAGATATTTTAATTTACGAATGCTTTGCCCAACCCTCGCGTTTTGCCTTCTGTTTGTTGAGGGTTTTATTTTTTACACACCCCAGCACCGATTTGTTCCTATAGCAACCCTTGCGGAAGCCAAGAAAAATTGGGATCCAGAAACCCGGTTTCTTAGATACCGCCAACGATCTACGGATTGCTATAACAATTAAAGTTTTTGAGTACTCGCCATGAGATAAGAACGAACAACCCATGAAAAATTCCCCAGTCCCGACTCAAGGCATCCTAACCGGCATAAGCGTCGGCCCTGGAGACCCGGAATTAATGACCCTCAAAGGACTGCGACTTTTAAAAACAGCCCCAGTAGTTGCCTTTCCCGCCGGAGTGGGAGGCAAACCAGGAATAGCCGAACGAATAGTAGATCGATGGCTCCATCCAGACGCAGTAAAATTAGCGTTAAGCTTCCCCTACGTCCGAGACGAAGAGACTTTAACTCGGGCCTGGGAGTTGGCAGCCGAGGAGGTTTGGCAGATTCTCGAAAATGGACGAGATGTAAGCTTTGTCTGCGAAGGAGATGTCAGCTTTTACAGCACGTTCACTTATTTGGCACAAACCCTGCAAAAAAAGCATCCAGAAGCAATAGTAGAAACCGTCCCGGGGGTCTGTTCGCCAATGGCAGCAGTAGCAGCTTTGGGCATTCCTTTAACAATTAGAGACCAAAAGCTGGCAGTTATTCCTGCCCTCTATAATGTTAAAGAATTAGAATCCGCGCTAAACTGGGCAGATGTGGTGGTGTTAATGAAGGTCAGTTCCGTTTACCAACAAGTGTGGGAAATTTTAAAACAAAAAAATTTACTCGATCGCTCCTATGTAGTAGAAAGGGCAACATTACCAACCCAAACCATCTATAAAGGTCTAGGCGATCGCCCTTTAATACAACTATCCTATTTCTCCTTAATGATAATAAAAGTAATTAATAATTAATAATTAATAATTAATAATTACTGGATTTATGATATCCGATTGTTGAATTACCGTTAATACAGGTCGTTCGCCAGAATACATTTTTGTTGGAATTATTTGGCACGACTACTTAGTAAGTAAGTAGGCAAAAATATTTACATAAAATGATTTTTTATTTCCCCGTAGAACAGGCGTCTCGCCTGTTTCCTCTGTCCAATTAATTTTGCACGGGTACTTAGCGATCGCTCAAGCAATTAAAATGGTTCGTAGTAATCGCTTCAGCGATTTTCCCCAGACTCAATTGAGAACGCTGTTAATTGGGAAAATGTTAATTGTTAATTGTTAATTGTTAATTGATATAAAACCTATGTACGACTCCCCCGACATAACCCCAAACTACACCCGAGACTACCGTAACGACTCGTGGCAACAACCAATTTGGCTGGCATTCTTAGCCTCCGTAGGCATCCACGCCATCTTAGGCATCAACCTGCCAAATATGTCCCTATTTTCCCAACAAGTAAAACAACCGCCGACAGTAGGCTTAGTAGAATTAACCCCGGAACAAATTAGTCGCCTTCCGCAACCGAAAACGGAACCGGATGTCTCATTCTCAAACATTCAGCCTCCCCCCGGCATCTCGGAAATACCAGGGCAACAGGAATCTTTTCCACGTTTGCCATCATCCACTAGAACGACACCATCGGTTAGCAACCTACCGACAACTTCAGTGGGAAGGTCTTCGTCTTCCTATGAAATACCCGATCGCCCTCCGACGCGCCCCACGGTACGCTTGCCCCGGCGAGAAAGTTTTCCATCTTCGGTATCGAGACTGCCGCGCAACCAAACACCGATAGATGATTTTTCCAACTCCATTCCCCGAGGATCGACCCCAATTTCCCCACCCCCTCCGCTGCAAACATATCGCAGACCTCTGCCAAATTTGAATCGGCCTAGCCTCCCTCCCTTGCCAAGTTTGCCGGAGGAAAACCAAGGCCCCACTGAGGCAGAAATTCGTCGCAGTTTGAACTTAACCGACGAGGTCTTCGAGTCTGGTTTGTTCGCAAGAAACCCTGGTTCGGAACCTGGCAACTCTAATTCCACATCAACAGAATTTAAAGGATCGCTGTTGGACGGTTTGCGGCGACCGCAGGAACGATATCAGGATAAAATTGCTACAGGCCCCAGTAACTCCAGTCCGGCAACGGAAACTCCGGCAACGGCAAGAACGGAAACTCCGGCAACTCCCGCCCAACAGGATCCGACCAAAATTAATCGGCTCCCAGAAAGTCCCCTAGCCAGGCAAATTAGGGAAAGGAAAGCGCAGCAACGTCTAGGGAACCAAAGGCAGCAACCAGAACCAGTGGCAGTTGTTACTCCAGAAACTCGACAACCGGAAACGAGTGTGGAACCGGAAGAAACGAGTGTGGAAGCGGAAACGAATGTCGAACCGCGAGAAAATCAGAGCGCAACTCCCCAAGCAAAGGTAGAAGTACAACAACCTACCCCCGCCGTTGAAGAACCAAGAGAATTTAAAGGCTCTCTCTTGGAAGGTTTGGAGCGAGCGCGCGAACAACGCAGGCAAATGGCCTTAACTCCCGAAGCGACAACGACTCCGAAACCGGAACCAGTCGAAACTCCGACACCCATAGTTGCTGCTACGCCGAAAGTGGAACCTTCTCCAGTGCGAGAAACAGCGCCGGAAGTGGAACCTTCTCCAGTGCCGGAAACAGCACTCCAAGTGGAACCTTCTCCAGTGCCGGAAACAGCGCCTAAAGTGGAACCTTCTCCAGTGGCAGAAACTCCCCGGGAAGAGTTTAAAGGCTCCTTGTTGGAGAGTTTGCAAGGCGATCGCCAACCCAAACCAGAAGTAGTTGCTACTCCCCCTCAAGAAAACTCTACTCCACCAAACCAGGAAGTAGCAGCAGCTACAACCCAAGAGCCGATAAATATCGAAGTGCCTGCGGCTGAATTTGAAGAAGCTCCAGCAACAGCGCCGACAACCCAGGGGCAGGGAGAATTTAAAGGCTCGTTATTGGCGAAATTAGAACAATATCGCCGCCAGCAAGAACAAATGGATGCGGCGGGCGAGGGCGTTTTTAGTTCCAAAGAGAAGCTAGGAGTAAACGGCGGCGTTGCTTATATGGAATGGGCGATCGCTCTAGGTTTAGAAGAAAGGAACTTAATGACTCCCAGTAACATCTCCGACGTTTATCCCGATGCCGCCTGCTCTCAAAATTTGACTGGTAAAGCCTTGGTGGGAGTATTAGTAAATGCCGACGGGGAAATTGTCGAAGGACCGAAACTGTTATTGGGAAGCGGCAGCGATATCTTAGACGAAGCCGCCTTAAGTGCGGTTAGCGATCGCTCCTTCGAGACCAGCGATAAATCTAAAGCCTATCAATATGCCTTTAGTTTTAACAATTCTGGATGCGTAGGTCAAGGTTCGTAGTAATCGCTTTAGCGATTTATGTTTTAACAATTCTGGATGCGTAGGTCAAGGTTCGTAGTAATCGCTTTAGCGATTCATCTATATAAATCGCTAAAGCGATTACTACGAACCAGTTAACCGGCTAGCAGCCTTCTTGGTAGCTTCCAGAGATATGTCGAAAAGTTCTTTGCCCAATGCCTCCACTGCCTCGACTAAAGCCGGATCGGCTTTTTCTGGGGAACCTGCATCAAAAGGTGGTGCGGGGTTATATTCCAAAGAAAGCTGGATAATCTTTGCAGTTTCTTCCCCGCAAAGGTGACTGGCCACCACCAGGCCGAAGTCAATACCGGCAGTGACGCCGCCGCCGGTAATTCGGTTGCGATCGACTACCACCCGTTCCGATACTACTTCCACTCCGAGCAGCGCTAACTGCTCGCGAAACATCCAGTGAGTGGCGGCCCGATAGCCCTGAAGCAGTCCTGCTGCCGCTAAAATCAGGGAGCCGGTGCAAACCGAAGTTACATACTTTGCGGTTTTTCCTTGCTCTCGTAAGAACTCTAAAACTTCCTCGTCCAGCATCAGAGCAGCTTTCCCCTGGCCCCCGGGAACGCAGATTACATCTAACGGCGGACAGCGATCGAAAGTCATAGTTGGCATCACGGTCAAACCGTTATCGCTGCGGACTGGTTCTAGAGTTTTCCAGAGCAGATGTACTTGCGCGTCGGGTATGAAACTGAAAACTTGGTGAGGACCAATAATATCGAGTGGAGTCATGTCTGGGTAAATGACTAACCCGATTTGATATTGCTGGGGCATTTTTTCTATTCCTGAATTGAGTTAACTATTTCAGTCTATCTTAGAAAAACCCGGTATGGAGCGATTGAGGCATCAATTGCTCCGACCGCCTTCGGGAAATAGTCAAATAATGGGTAGCGATCGAGATGTAGCGATCTCAATTAACAATTAACATTTTCCCAATTAACAATTGGGGTTATGGTGTCAAACCCTTGCTTATACTGGTATTCGCCTTTTTCTTCTCTTCGTTTTTCGCCGGGTTCGCCTCTTGCGACTCGATCTGAGCGATCGAGCGTAATCGCTTTAGCGATCGCTACAAGCGAGCAATTTAGAATTAGGAAAGCGGGGTTTCCCAGGGAGGGGGAATATCTAGAATATCCTCGTTCATTATAATAAGCTATAATGAAAAAATCGATTAAATCGGGTCCAAAAATGGACGAGAAGCCCGATCGCGCAGGGTGACAATAACCGAGCAAAGCCAAGAGGTGACAATGCTCGGGTTGAAACAAAACAAAAACTTGTTAAGGAGCGATCGCCCCCATGTCAATCAAAGGTCCAGGAAAAAAAATTTCCAGCGGGGCCGGAAAAATTCCCCTGGGAACCGTTCTAGTAGTCCCCTTCATCCTGCAAATTTTTGCAGCGGTGGGATTGACCGGATATATCTCATATCGCAACAGTCAAGAAGCAGTTAACGATATAGCTTTCCAACTGCGAAGCGAAGTGACGGAACGAGTAGAAGATCGCATCGATACCTATGTAGAGCAAACTCAATTAGTGGCGCGATTAGTAGTAGATGCGATCGAAAACGGTCAGTTAGACTTGCAAAATATCGAAAACCGCGAGGGCTATTTTTTAGAATTAATTAAAAGCTTTCCCAGTATCAATCACGCTTACATCGGCACGACCGAGGGCGAGTTTTTCGGTGCCGCTCGCCAGTTTGGAAACGGCTTACAAGTAACCCTGAGAAACAATTTCACTGGCGGCGACCTCAATTTCTACCGCGTCACTCCCGAAGGAGAAATCACCAACACAATTCTAGAGACGGCCGATGGATACGATCCGCGCGCTCGACCTTGGTACGAGGCGGCCGTGACAGCAGGGGAACCTACTTGGAGCGAAGTTTATACCGATATTGCAAGCAGCGCGGAATTGATGGTAACGCCCTCTGCCCCCGTTTATAACGATGATGGCAACCTATTTGGCATAGTCGGGATCGATGTAACCTTAGAGGAAATTAGCAACTTCCTCCAGAGTTTGAAAATAGGTAAGTCCGGAAAGATATTTATTATCGAACCTTCCGGGTTGCTGGTGGCGACTTCTTCGGAACAACTGCCCTACGACGAAAATAACGATCGCATCAAAGCTAGCGAAATCGAGGACGAATTAATCCGCTCCACAGCAGCATATTTAAGCGAAAACTACGAGCTAGCTAGCATTACAACTCCCCTGCAACTAGATTTTAGCCTTCAGGGCGATCGGCAATTCGTACAAGTCTTGCCCTATCGGGGTGCGAGCGGTCTGAATTGGCAAATCGTAGCGGTAGTACCGGAAGCAGAGTTTATGGGGCAGATCCGCGAAAACGCCCGCACTACTATTTTCTTGTGTCTGGCAGCGTTAGCGGTGGCAACTTTAATCGGGTTAATGACATCTCGCTTGGTAATTAAACCAATTGGGCGCTTGAACTCCGCAGCTAAGGAAGTAGCCAAGGGTAAATGGGAGCAAAAAGTCAAAAGTTCTAAAGCGCGAGAGCTAGGAGAACTTGCCAACTCCTTTAATATCATGGCAGCGCAACTGGAACAGTCCTTTGCTACCTTAGAAGGCCAAAATGCAGAATTGCAGCGACTCGATAAACTTAAAGATGAATTTTTAGCCAATACTTCCCACGAGTTGCGCACCCCTCTAAACGGCACTATCGGCATTACTGAGTCTCTCCTCGACGGTGCCGCCGGACCGATATCGGATAAAGTCCGCTCTAATTTGGTTATAATCTTTCAAAGCAGCCGCCGGCTGTCTAATTTAGTAAACGATATTCTCGATTTTTCCAAACTCCGACACCAACATATCGAACTGCAACTAAAACCGGTGGGGTTGCGAGAAATCGTCGAAGTGGTTCTGACTTTGAGCGAAACTCTGGTAGGGAAAAAAGATTTACAGCTACTAAATTCTGTGCCTGCCGATGTGCCTCTGGTTTGCGCCGACGAAAATCGCTTGCAACAAATTTTACACAATTTGGTCGGTAATGCTATTAAATTTAGCGATCGGGGCTTCGTGGAAGTATCGGCAGAAGAAACCCAGAGAGAGACGGCGACGGGGGAAGACATTTCTGGGACGGGGGAAGACATTTCTGGGACGGGGGAAGACATTTCTGGGACGGGGGAAGACATTTCTGGGACGGGGGAAGACATTTCTGGGACAGGCATCTTGCCTGTCCTACGGGTGACGGTGGCCGATAGCGGCATCGGTGTCCCCCCAGACAAACACCAGCGGATTTTTGAATCCTTCGAGCAAGGGGAGGGTTCCACTGCTAGAGAATACGGCGGCACGGGTTTGGGTTTGGCAGTTACGAAAAAGTTGGTCGAGTTGCACGGGGGGAGAATTACTGTTGACTCAAAAGTTGGGGAGGGTTCGTGCTTTAGTTTTACTTTGCCGATCGCCTCCGGGCGCCCAGAAAGCAAGCTACAGAAAGTCGCAGCAGTTAAAGCAGTGCCGTCCGTAACTATTGCCGAGGCGAGTTTGAGCGTGGATGAAAAAGAAGAAGAAGCGATCGCTCCAGACGAACCCGCCAACTCCGAGAAATTCCATATTTTAATCGTGGATGACGAACCGATAAACTTGCAAGTCTTGGCAAACCATCTGTCTTTGCAAAATTATGCCATTACTCAAGCAACTAATGGAATGGAAGCGTTAGAGGCGATCGAGAACGGTTTGAAACCGGAGTTGGTAGTGCTGGACGTGATGATGCCGAAGATGACAGGCTATGAAGTTACTAAAAAAATCCGCGATCGCTATTCGGCTTCAGAAATGCCTATCGTGCTATTAACTGCAAAAACTCAAGTAAACGACCTCGTACATGGGTTAAAAGTAGGTGCTAACGATTATTTAAGCAAGCCGATTTTAAAAGACGAACTCATCGCGAGGATCGAAACTCACATTAATATCTCCAGACTGACCGCAGAAAATATCCGTCTGGGTACCGAGTTAGATATTACCCGTCGGCTGCAACAAATGTTATTGCCCAGACAGGATGAGTTAGAGGAGATTCCAGGCTTAGAAATAGCCGGTTTTATGGAACCGGCCGAAGAGGTTGGAGGGGATTATTACGATGTCTTGCGCGGTAATGGCAGCCTACTCGTCAGCATGGGGGATGTTACCGGACACGGCCTCGAAAGCGGCGTATTAACTATTATGGCTCAAACAGCGGTGCGAGCCTTGATGGAAAGCCAGGAAACCGACCCGGTTAAGTTTTTAGACGTTCTCAACCGGACCATTTACGGTAACGTCCAGCGCATGAATTCTGAGAAAAATATGACTCTGATTTTGTTAGACTATCGGGATGGCATCCTGAATTTGAGCGGACAGCATGAAGAAGCGATCGTGGTGCGTTCCGGTAGCGCGGACATCTCGCCCGTGGTGGAACGGATCGATACTATGGATCTCGGTTTTCCCATCGGACTCGACTCGGATATTGCGGATTTTATAGCGTCGGTCCAGATAGAGTTAAATCCGGGGGATGTAGTAGTTTTATACACCGATGGTATTACCGAAGCGGAAGATATTGAAGGGGTGCAATACGGGAGCGATCGCTTTTGCGAGGTAATTAGTGCTAACTGTAAATTGAGCGCTGAGGAGATGAAGGAGGCGATCGTCGCCGACGTCCGAGAGTACATTGGAACCCAAAAAGTCTATGACGATATTACTGTTCTCGTACTCAAGCAAAAATAATTTTGTTAGTTGGAACGTTGTTGGTTGTTAGTCGTTAATTTTCCAACCAACAACTCCCGAGGTTACATCCGTTGCATAATCCATTGCTAAAATTACCCATTACTCAATTAAAAACAATCAATCTAGGAAATATGGAACGAATATTTGGAGACTTCATCACAGATTTGCCAGGAAGCGAAGAATACTTAATCATAGGATTTTCCCCTGCTTCTATTTCTCTCCAGCAGCGATGGAGAAATAATGGTTTGTCTGCGGATTTTTTAGCTGACTATTTAACTACTTTTTTTCCGGGTAATGATGAAAATAGTAATGGGATAAGCTCCCAAGCAGAACTAAAAAATTCTATTAGTTATATTGCTAATGAATTATTAGAAAATGCTATGAAATATAACGACAAAAAATGCAACCATCCCATCAGCATTCAATTACATTTAAAGAGCGATCGAATAGTGTTAATGGTTACTAACAGCGTCGTTCCACAAAAAGTAGATGAATTTCAGGCATACCTAGAGGAATTGACTACTTCCAACGTGGAAGATTTGCTAGTTCGCCAGTTAGAAAAAAATGCTTTAGAGGAGAACAGCCATTCTTCCGGGTTGGGTTATCTGACCATCATCGGCGATTATATGGCGAAAATGGGATGGAGATTTAGCACCGTCCAAGAAGAACCAGAGGTTGTCGCTGTCAGTACGATGGTACAGTTGCAAGTTTGAAATAGCCATTTCGTGCTAAACTCCTGACAAGACTAATAATATTTGAGGAACTGCTAGTTGATGGAGATTAAAACCGAAAATTATAGCGTCCGATACGAAGAGGAAACTACAACTGTTATTTTGGAAGGTTCCCTTCGACTAAATGGGATGCAAGAATATGGGCCAATTGTTAAGTTGCTTAATGATGTAGTTGAGTCTGGAGTATCTACAATTACTCTGAACTTGAAACAGTTAGAGTTTCTTAATAGTTCGGGGATTAACGTCCTGTCTAAATTTGCGATCGAAGTGCGTAAAAAAAAGAATATTAAGTTGATAGTTAAAGCTTCTAAAACAATACCTTGGCAGGCTAAATCGCTAAAAAATTTGCAACGCTTGTTGCCTACTTTAAGCTTAGAAGTGGAATAGTAATAATTATTTAACGGGTGTCTGGCGATCGGCCGCACCCAATTTATTTTTTCAAACACAAAAAAATGTCAGACAACAACCGCGAATCGCAACTTTTATTAGAAATAGAAAAACTGCGGCAACAAGTAGAAGAATTGCAGCAAGAAAAGGACGATTTAGAAATCTTGCTGGAAACTACAACGGAACACGCCGATGCAGTAGAATCGGAACTTTTAAAAGCAAAAGAAGCGGCGGAAGTTGCCAACCGGGCTAAAAGCGAATTTTTAGCTAATATGAGCCACGAACTTAGAACTCCTTTAAATGGGATTATAGGCTACACGCAAATGCTGATGGAAGAAGAATTGACTTCTTTACAATTGTCAGATTTGAACAAAATAAACCAATGTGGCGAGCATTTGTTGACTTTAATTCAAGACATATTAGATATTGCTAAAGTAGAAGCGGGGAAACTGGAAATAGAAGCAAGCGAATTCGAGCTTCGTCAATTTATTAACGGAGTAGCAGATTTTTTTGAGATGAGGGCAAAACAAAAAAGAATTGATTTTCATTTCCAAGCAATGGAAGATTTGCCATCTTGGGTAAGAGGCGATCGCAAAAGATTGCGGCAAGTTTTGTTTAATTTATTAGGCAATGCAGTGAAATTCACCGATGAAGGTTCCGTTACTTTTACCGTAAGTTATGTCGGGGGAAAAATTGTATTTAAGATAGAAGATACTGGAACTGGAATAGCGCGAGAACATCTCGAAGAAATATTTTTACCTTTCCAGCAAGTAGGTTCTAAAGATCGTTTGGTAGATGGTACCGGCTTGGGATTAACTATTAGTAAAAAGTGGGTAGAAATGATGGGGGGAGAATTAAAAGTAACAAGCAATTTAGGGAAAGGTAGTATTTTTGTCGTGGACCTGGAGATGCCAGTAACTAATTAAAAATTAATAATTAATAATTAATAATTAATATCCAATTAATGGGAAATTACCTTCATTACAAGCTCTGGGGTGGAAATAAATGTTTGACGGTGGCAGCAAGCGCATTACGGAATCTGAAGTTTTG
Source organism: Cyanobacteriota bacterium (assembly GCA_034189005.1). Classification (GTDB taxonomy): domain Bacteria; phylum Cyanobacteriota; class Cyanobacteriia; order Cyanobacteriales; family Microcoleaceae; genus CALKCV01. The sequence continues at coordinate 16,241 of JAXHVR010000115.1, forward strand.
CCTGGTTTGCCTATGTCTTTATTAGAAGATGCATTGCGACGTACTCGGGAGGAAAACTACGGTCAAGTTCTCAGTTGGTTGTTAACCCAGTTTCAGCAATAGAAAGAGGTAGCGCGCGTTCGTAGTAATCGCTTTAGCGATTCAGATCTATAAATCGCTAAAGCGATTACTACAAGCAAGTTTCTGGGCGGGGCGATCGACAGGCAAGATGCCTGTCCTACGGTGGGGAGGTTAAGCGATGCTGCCGCGCTTGCGGGTTTCTTTGTAAGAAGTGCCTACGTTCTTCAACCCTGCCTTAATCATTTCCTGCTCTAATAAGGCAAAGAAACTGGTCCGATCGCCTCCCCTGACTACTGCGTGGTTGTGCGCTTCTGCGAGTACCACCGGATAGCCAAAACCTTTCTGCACTTGCCCTAACACCATCCCTAACACTAACTCGAACTTTTCCTCGTCTTCCACTACCCACTCCGGTACGTCGATCCTCGCAATCTCCGTTCCTACGTTGACATAACAAAAATAGATCGTATGGTGTTCGTAGAGCTCTAAAATCCTCGCGGAAGAACGCCATAGAGGACTCCTCTGCCCCCTCTCCAAAATCGACCCCCACAAGACTACATCTCCCAAAGGTTCAAATACTTGACAAGGAGCTTTATCGGCAAAGTTCAGCGGCCCAAATCCTACATTAGGACAATTGGTCGTACAGTCTGGTTCGTCATATTCGCACGCTTGCAATCGCAGAAAGGATA
>JAXHVR010000116.1:0-7019 GCA_034189005.1 Cyanobacteriota bacterium
CATTCGGACACAGAAATTAATGCGTTTTCACCACATTTACCGCCGGAATGCTGTTGCCCCTTTCCATTGATTCGTCCCTCGAATATTATTGCTACAATAGAACTTAAAAAAAACCAACCAATAAATAAAAGAAAGTGAAAAACAACCCCATCCTCTTCCCCCTCCTCTTCCTCCTCCTCCTAGCAATCTCAGCGGCCCCACCAGCAGCAGCCCTCGAATGCGAACCCCGTTCCTTCGGCGACCCCCTAGCCGACACCCCCTCTCCCGAGTGGTTCGAGCTCGTCGATGGCCTAAACGCCCTCCGCCAGCAACGGGGAGTCGAGAGAGTCCGCCTCAAAGTCTTCGATACCGGAACCTACGGCAACGAATACCCCGAAAAATTCCGAGACCGAGAAGAATTGCTGCCCCAGAATTGGTCCGACCTAGCCGCCAGACTGGAACAATTTCGAGGATCGCGCCCCACAGACGTCCGCATGGAAATCTCCAACGCTACCTATAACTACAACGAACAACCCTTCCTCATCATCGAAGGCGGCCCCGCCCTCTCCGCCGACCTAACCCAAGGACGCACCAACCCCATGTTATACCGCATCACCGCAGCCGGCAGCGACTTATCCCAGATAGTAGGCTGTTATTAATTAATAATTAATAATTAATAATTAATAATTATTGAACTTCCAGTAGTAGCGCTGCACAGCTAAAATTGTGGGCAGACTTCGTAGGCTAGCTTGTAGTCATCGCTTTAGCGATTTATAGATATGAATCGCTAAAGCGATTACTACGAACTTTTGCTTTACTAACCATTTTAGCGTAGATGCACTACTACTACTAAAAATCTCTTGCCTGTTGCAATAGTGCCTGTTGCAATAGTGCCTATTGCCTGTTGCCTGTTGCCTGTTGCCTATTGCCTGTTGTTAATCGTCAAAGGCTGTTTTTCTCCAATACCATAGCCCCGTTGTTGGATTAAACCCTTCAATCTCTCCACGCGATCGCCTGGGTTGGGATGACTGCTAAAAAAAGCCAACCCCAACCCCGGTTTATCCTTCAACCCCTGGAAAAAATCCGTCGCCCCCGCCACATGACCGTAATAGTCGTTCAACAACTCCAAACCAAACTCGTCCGCCTGCCGTTCCTGGGACTGAGAAAACCTAGCCGCCGACACAGCAACGGCCGCCGACTCCAACCAGCTTAAATCTCCGACAAAAGAACCCACCACCGCCCGCAACAACAACCCCCGCCCCAAACTCCGCAGATGGTCGCGACCGGCAAAGTGTCCCAACTCGTGACCCAAAACCATTACCAACTCGTTCTCCGACCCCATCTGGGAGAGCAAACCTTGATAAACAACCAAGCGATCGCCCGGAATAGCGATCGCGTTAACAGTAGGTTCGGGAACGTAGAGAACCCGAAAATCCCTCCCCTCGCGAAACTCCGGTTCCAACTCAGTCTCCAACCCATCCAAAAGTTGATTTAACCCATCCTGAGTCGCTGAAGGTTCCGCCAGTCGTTCGTAAGCGGGAACTATGAACTTACCCAGTTGTTGTTCCGCGCTGACTGGTACGAGCAAAACGAGATTATCCACCAACAGCAGCAACAGCCAAACCATGCCGACAATAAATCCCACAAAAAGCCCCAGAACAGTCAATAGCTGTCGGGCGCTTGGGGGAGGGTTTCGATTTTCCATAATTAATAATTAATCGCTCGACTTCAGCGGACGGAAGTATTAATAAGTAGGGTGCGCCGAAGCGCACCAAAGCCTGGGGAATCTCCTCTCAATGCAGGTGCGCGGTGCGCACCCTACTGTTGCCTGTTGCCTGTTGCCTGTTGCCTATAATTAATCGCTCGACTTCAGCGGACGGAAGGGATGTAAGAAATTCAGCAGAGGATCGATATTGCGAGACTGTACCCACAAGCGACCGCGCCCGCTAAAGCGCACCACCAACCCTTCCCCACCTAAAACCCCCGTCATCAAATTCTTAAACGACAAACCCCCCATAACCTCCGGCTGATAATCCAAAGTTTGCTCGAAAGCGACAATATAACCCGAATCTACCACATAATTCCCCTCAACCGGAATTTCCACGATCGCCCCGTAGGAACTAAACCAAATATCCCCTATACCCGTTGCCCGGACAAAAAACAAAGACTCCCCGCTAAAAAATCCTTTAAAACCCTGAAACTTAGTATCTATTTCCACAGTGGGACTAGAAGCAACAAAACCGGCCGACTGAACGATCAAGGCATTACCTTCTAAGCGATAATGTTGGATATCCCCCGGCACCCCCGGAGAAACATACAATTGTCCCGGTTTTCCCTTAGCTGTAAACTCGCTCAAAAACAGGGATTCGCCGGCGAACATTCGCCCCGCACTTTTCATCAACCCACCCCGCATTTTCGACTTCATTTCTATGCAAGAATCCATCGCCGCCATTCCCCCAGCTTCCACCACCACAGTCTCATTTGGTTCTAGGTTTAAAACCAAAGAAGCATAAGACGGAGAATGTTCGATTTCAAAAGCAATTTCGCTACTCATAAATTATTACTCCATGATTGTTCTTGATTCAAGTTCGTAGTAATCGCTTTAGCGATTTATAAACATTAATCGTGCTTTGCAAGTTCGTAGTAATCGCTTTAGCGATTTATAAACATTAATCGTGTTCGTAGTAATCGCTTTAGCGATTTATCAATATCAATCGTGTTCGTAGTAATCGCTTTAGCGATTTATAAAGATTAATCGTGTTCGTAGTAATCGCTTTAGCGATTTATAAACATTAATCGTGTTCGTAGTAATCGCTTTAGCGATTTATAAAGATTAATCGTGTTCGTAGTAATCGCTTTAGCGATTTATAAACATTAATCGTGTTCGTAGTAATCGCTTTAGCGATTTATCAATATCAATCGTGTTCGTAGTAATCGCTTTAGCGATTTATAAAGATTAATCGTGTTCGTAGTAATCGCTTTAGCGATTTATCAATATCAATCGCTAAAGCGATTACTACAAGCACTCCCTACATTTTTAGCCATAAGTACCAGTGCCAAATTAATTAGGCATCTGGAACAGGCGCTTTGGCCTGTTCTACGGGGGAATAATAAATAATTGTATGTAAATATTTTTGCATGACTACTTACCAATTATTAATTATTAATTATTAATTATTAATTATTAACTCGTTCTCGGCGGCAACTTAGAACCAACCAACCGACCAAAAGCAGCATAATTGTGGGTTTGGCAAAAGACTTTACCGGTTCCCTTAAACCGACAAACCAAGCCTTCTCCACCCAACCAAGACCCGATTAAACTCGAACCTGCTTTAGTAATTTCAAAATCCAAAGTTTTCTCAAAAGCAACAATATGACCCGTGTCAACAATATATTCGCCACGGATTTCTACTTCATAAATAGCCCCAAAAGAACTCAAGAGCAAATCCCCTTCTCCGTCAATTTGCAACCAGAAAACATTCTCCCCAGAGAAGAAAGACTTAAAGCCTTGAAAGCCCAAATCGATATCGACATTAGGACTGCTAGCCATATAAGAACCTGCTTGTACGACCAATCCAGTATTACCGACTTGGTAATGCCAAATATCCCCCAAAAACTTCGGCGCCAAAAAGATTTCGCCCCCGTCCGAAGGGGAACGAAATACGCTTAAAAACAGAGATTCTTGAGACAACATTCGTTTCAATCCTCCCAAAATGCCGCCCCCTTTCCCTTGTCGAAGAGTAGTGCTGGCATTAATATATTCGCTCATAGCAACCATCGCCCCCGCTTCGGCGACAATTTCCTCCCCTCGGTCTATTGTCACGCGGGCGATCGCGCTATCCGGTTGATGCAAAAGTTCGATTTCCATTGTATTAATTGTTAACCATCGATTGGAACGTAAAACGCGGAACAATGCCTCCGTTGCCCCCCGTAAAACAGGCTGGAATGCCTGTTAATAATTATTAATTATTAATTATTAATTATTAATTATAATAGCATTTATCGAATCGGTGAAGTATACTTTCGATCCCCCCCAGCCCCCCTTGAAAAGGGGGGAGCAAGATTGTGTTCGCTCGCCTCCCGTACATGAAAAGCTCCTTCCTCCGGCCCCCCCCTTTTTAAGGGGGGCGGGGGGGGGATCGACAGGGGGACCAACGGGGGATCGCTCGGGGTCTCCTTCACCGATTCAACAATCGCCATTAATTATTAATTATTAATTATTAATTATTAATTACTAATTACCTTAATCTAAATTTAGGAGTCAAAAACTTAACTATGCCATCAATACTTCTCGTCTGCAAATAAATTTTACCGCTGCCTTTTACCTTATTAACAAAACCCTCCCCAGAAGTAATCGAACCGACAATCCCTCCCGCCATACTAACGCTCATTTTCACTCCTGGTTCGTAAGCAACCAAATGACCGTTATCAACTATAATTTCCCGAGTAATTTCCTTAGACGTAATGCCGCCATAAGCACCAAAGAAAACCATACCCGGCCCGGTCACTTTCAGCTTAAATAAACCTTCTCTAGCAAACCAACTGGCAAACCCCGCCCAACCGACTCCTAATTTAACACCATCGGTACTGGCGATATAGGCCCCGGGCTGAAAATTTAATTCCCGGCCTCGCTCTAATTTAACCCCCACAATATCGCCGATAATAGATTGGCTGAAGACTACTTCTAAAGGTTCGTTAGTATTATTAATAAAATGATTGACAAAAAGAGACTCGCCACCAAAGAACTTTTTAATCAAACCCGAGAAAAAGCCCCCCGAAAATGCTGTTTTCATGGATAGTTGGGCATCCATGCCAGTCATCGCCCCCGCCTCGGCAGTGATGCTCTGCCCTGGTTCTAGAGTAACGAATAAAGTAGAAAATGATGGTTTATAGCGAATTTTATACTGCACTTTGACCCATAGACAATAAATTAGTTCGCTTTTAAGCTATCATCCATTTTGTCTCGTAGTGCAAAAATTAAACATTTTTTTAAGAAAATTAACATGAGTTTACAACCGCGTAAAAGATTTGCCCAACATTGGCTGCGCAGCGAAAAGGCTCTAAATCGGATCGTCCAAGCAGCGGACATCTCCGAGAGCGATCGCCTCCTAGAAATTGGCCCTGGCACCGGCAATCTTACCCATCGCCTCTTGCCTCTGGCCCAATCTCTAGTGGCCGTGGAAATCGACCGAGATTTATGTAAAAAACTGGTTAAAAAATTCGGGGAAAAAGAAAATTTTTTATTATTACAAGGAGACATTCTTTCCCTCAATTTAGAAGATATACTCAAAGACCTTCCAGCATTCCAAAATCCGAAAAAAGTAGTAGCCAATATTCCTTATAATATTACGGGAATGATTCTGCAAAAACTATTAGGAACCATTGCGGAACCGACGCCAGAAAATTACGATTTAATCGTGTTATTAGTGCAGAAAGAAGTAGCGCGAAGATTGTATGCGAACCCCGGTTCGAGGTCTTATGGGGCGCTGTCGGTAAAAATGCAATATTTAGCAAAATGCGAGTTTATCTGCGATGTCCCCGCCTCCGCCTTTTATCCCCGTCCCAAAGTCGATTCTGTAGTAGTAAGATTAACGCCCCGACCGACGGAAACTCCTACCAAGGACGCTCAAAAATTAGAAAAGATGGTAAAATTAGGATTTGCTAATAAAAGGAAAATGTTAAGAAATAATTTGAAAGCAATAATAAAGAGCGATCGCCTGACAGAATTATTAGAAAAGTTAGAAATCAACCCCCAATGTCGCGCCGAAGACCTCAGCGTGGCTCAATGGGTAGCTTTGAGCGACGCTTTGTAATTAATAATTAATAATTAATAATTAATAATTAATAATTAGGGCTTGCTGCAGTGCTTAAACTGTTGTAAACTGGAAACAGCGCCCCCGCGCCAAATTCCCAATGACCTATTGCCAATTGCTAAAATGCGCGAATATTCTTTAATTGCCCCGGCAAAAATCAATCTGTATTTAGAAATAATAGGCGATCGCCCGGATGGTTTTCACGAACTGGCGATGGTTTTACAAAGCATCGACCTAGCGGACAAAATAGACATCAAGGCGATCGGCATCGAAACCATCGTAGTTCGCTGCGACCATCCAGAAGTCCCGGCAGACAACGCCAACCTCGCCTACCGGGCGGCGGCCCTATTAAGCAAGCAATTCCCCGACGTCTTCGCCAGATACGGCGGCGTCGAAATCACTATCCACAAACGGATCCCCGTCGCCGCCGGTTTGGCGGGAGGTTCCACCAACGCGGCGGCGGTATTGGTAGGACTTAATATGTTGTGGCAACTGGGACTGACGCGATTGCAATTGCAAGAATTAGGAGCCCAGTTAGGTTCCGACATCCCTTTCTGCATCGCCGGCGGCACTTCCCTGGGGACTGGTCGCGGCGAAAAACTATCCCCGCTGCAAGACTTGGAGGATTTATATGTGATTTTGGCAAAATATCGCAATTTGTCCGTCTCTACCCCATGGGCCTACAACACCTATCGCCAGCAGTTTGGCGACTCCTACGTTAGCGACCTGGATAATTTAGAAAGCCGCCGCCAGCGAGTACATTCGGGGCCCATAGTCAGCGCGATCGCCCACGCAGACAATGAGAAAATCGGGCAGTTGTTGCACAACGACTTAGAAAAAGTAGTCTTGCCCGAGTATCCCCGGGTGCAAAAATTGCGGGAAGCATTTGCTGCCGAAAAGGTTCTGGGTACGATGATGTCGGGTTCCGGCCCCACGGTATTTGCCCTAACAGAGTCTCGGGAACAAGCAAAGGAGATAGGTTCTGCAGTGCGGAGTAAAATGGCGGATACTAACCTAGACTTCTGGACCGCGAAATTCAACACTACCGGCATTACTTTAGCATGATTCGACGTTCGTAGCGATCGCTTTAGCGATTTATCTATATCAATCGCTGAAGCGATTACTACGAACGAGATTAATACATTACCAGAAAATTAAGCGATGGCTTTAGCTATTTAGAACGGACTTATTTTAAATCGCTGAAGCGATTACTACGAACGAGATTAA
>JAXHVR010000116.1:7119-15892 GCA_034189005.1 Cyanobacteriota bacterium
CTATTTAGAACGGACTTATTTTAAATCGCTGAAGCGATTACTACGAACGAGATTAATACATTACCAGAAAATTAAGCGATGGCTTTAGCTATTTAGAACGGACTTATTTTAAATCGCTGAAGCGATTACTACGAACGAGATTAATACATTACGACAAAATTAATTATGAGCGAAACAAATCCTAAATCTAAGCAAAATAATCCGGCTAAAAAAGTAGGACCATTTCAATGTATGGCAAGTTCGGCGATCGCCTCTGGTTTGGCAGTGGCGATGTATTCCCTAATGCATTCTATTGCGGAAACTTTTGCCAAAAAACCAATTGTTTCCGACAATCCATTTGTGGTTAATATTTCTTCTTTGGTGCGGAGTTTAGTCGTAGCAATAGCAGCTTTAGCTACTTGTATGTGTACCATAGTTGCTATTGGTTTAATGGCTTTGGCGATTCAATTAATCGTCCAACGTTTGAGCGATAAAGTCACTCCCCCAGCAAGTTAAATAGACTGGTTCGTGCCAAAAATATAGATGTAGGGGCAACAGCATTCGGGCGTTAAATTATGAAAACAACGGATCCATATTGATGTCCGAATGCTTTGACCTCGACCGCGTTTAATTTTTTAAACTTCCTTTATCGACAAAAAAATAGAAACTTATGACTTTTACCACTACCTCGCGCTATGTTAACAGAAATCCCGATATTTTGCAGGGAGAACCGATTATTAACGGTACGCGCACGCCGGTTCGTGCTATTGTCGAATCTTGGCGCTTAGGCATTCAACCAGAAGAAATACCAATACACTTGCCACATTTGACTTTAGCCCAGATATTTGATGCCTTGAGTTTTTATCAAGATAACCAAGAAGAAATAAACGATTACATCGAACGCAATCGCGTACCAGAAGAGCTAATTCATCCAGCAGTAAAAGCAGCTATAAAAAACAAATGAATAATATATTTGCTAAAGTTTATTTTGATGAAGATGTATCAGTTCTAGTTGCAACATTGTTGGTAGCAAGAGGCTTAAATGCTGGAACTGCTCGCGACCAAGGAATGTTAAGCGAATCGGACGATAGACAACTAGCTTATGCCGCTGCTACGAACCGCTGTTTAGTAACTCATAATCGTCTGGATTTTGAGAAGTTACACGCACAGTACCTAAATAATAATCGCTTACATTTTGGCATCGTTATTGCTAGTAGAAAAAGTCCTTATGAAATAGCAAAACGTGTTGCTATTTTGCTAGACACTTTTACTGCGGATGAGATAGCTAACCAATTATTTTACGTTTAGTTATTTCAGCGCGTACTTAATGGAATAAGAAACAATGTTTGTGCATAATAAACCTCTCCATAAAAGGTTTTGAAACCCTTGTGGAACCGTTCCCAAATATTAATTTGTGGAGATATATGTGGCAGAATATTTAAAAGATAAATGGGGAAATGGAGAAATATTGCATCTGTGCAATTAACAAGGATTAGACAATATAAGAAACCCGGTTTTTTGTTTTTTGAAAAAACCGGGTTTCTGGAGCGTCGCTGAATAATTAATAATTAATAATTGTTAATTGGGAAAATGAAAATCATGGAGTAATTCCGTTGCCTTCTCGCTATCTACTGGTTTAGAGAAGAAATATCCCTGACCCTTTTCGCATTCGAGTTTCATCAACGTTAGAAGCTGCTCCTTAGTTTCGATCCCTTCTGCGATGACCTCCAGACCCAAATTATGAGCTAGAACAACGATCGCCCGCACGATTTGTACGGGCTGAGAGGGATGGCCATCGCTGTCAGATATCCCAGTTAAGGGGTTAACAAAAGAGCGATCGATTTTCAAGGTATCCAGAGGGAAACGGTGGAGATAGCTCAACGACGAATAACCAGTACCAAAATCGTCGATCGACAATTTAATATTCCTCGCCTTAAGCTGCCCCAGCATCTTAGTCGCTAAAGCAACATTTTCCATAATCATGCTCTCGGTAATTTCCAACTTCAAATGGCTGCGATCGCAACCCGTATCCTCCAAAATCAGGTCTATTTCCTCAATCAAATTGGGTTGGGAAAACTGCTTGCCCGAGAGATTAACGCTCATGGTTAGGGAGGCATCGGCGCTACTTCCTACAGGGCCGCCCGGTTTTGGGGAGTTAGGCGATTGTCCCTGCCAAATCGTTAACTGGCGGCAAGCTTGCCGCAGCACCCAACTGCCCAAGGGAACGATTAAGCCTGTTTCCTCTGCCACCGGGATAAACTGACCTGGAGAAATGAGACCCTTAGTGGGATGCTGCCAGCGCACGAGGGCTTCAAAACCGCTTATCCTGCCGGAAGACAGAGAGACGATGGGCTGGTAATTGAGGACAAATTGACACTGGGTCGTGGTGCAGTCCTTTTTAATAACCTCGATCGCCTGTCGCAACTCCGTTTCCAACTGCCATAAAGATAGAGTCCGCTCGTGCATGGTCAGATCGAACACCTCGTGCCTTGCCTTACCCAGGGCCTTAGCGCGATACATGGCAATGTCCGCATCCCGGAGCAAATCTTCGGGACTGATGTATAGGGGACAGGCGGAGTTTTTGCGAGATTTATCCGGGAAATAACCCCGACTGTGAACGATGCCGATGCTGGCGGTAGTAAATACTTGGTGTCCGTCGAGGTCGAAGGGCACTGCCAGTTGTTGTTGTATTTCCTCCGCTACTTTGCTTGCGTAGTCTATGTCTGGGGGATATTGCAGCAGGATGGTGAATTCGTCTCCTCCGAGTCTGGCAACTGTATCGGAAGAACGCAAACAGAGGTTGAGCCGGCGAGCGATTTCGATTAAGAGTTTGTCTCCATAAGTGTGCCCCAGACTGTCGTTAATGGCTTTAAAGCGATCCAAATCTAGGAATAAGACGGCAAACTCATAATCCGGGTATTGCCGCGATCGCAATAATGCTTGCCCCAGGCGATCGAAAAATAAGGAGCGGTTGGGCAACCCGGTGAGGGTATCGTGAAAGGCATCGTAGAGTAACTGTTCTTGGTCTTGCTTGCGGTCGGTGATGTCTCTCATTACTATCTGAGTTGCCACTTTGCCTTGATAGGTTGAAGGTATCCCCGCTATTTCCACATCCCGGGCTTGCCCATCCAGACGAATTAACTTTTGCTCTAATAGCTGAGATTGCTGTCCGAGATTTTCTACTTGCCTGACTCTTTGCTTGACTACTTCCACATAGTCTGGATGAACCACATCCCAGATAGAGCGCCCGATTAGTTCTTGAGGGTTTTTTGCACCCAAAAGTCGGGAGCCGGCAGCGTTTATATAGACAAATTTTTCTTCGCAGTAGAGAGCGATCGCTTCTGGCGACATTTCTACCAAGCTGCGATAGCGCTCTTCGCTTTCTCTAAGGGCATCCTCCGCTTGCTGCCGTTGTGTTGTTGTTTGATGTATGGCGAGGAACTTGCCGATGCTTTGAGCCATCAATTCTACGATTTCTTTTTCGTGGGACTCAAACTTTTGCTCTCTTAGTTCCGTTGAAGCAAAGCTTAAAGTTCCGTAAATTTTATTATTAACAAAAATAGGAGTGCCTATATAAGACTTTAGCTTAAATTCTTCAAAAAATACACGCTTTGCCACTGGGTTTTTGCTATTTATTCTCCCATAAGCGATGGTTCTTTTTTCTTTAATAACTTCTTGGCAATAGGTGTCTTTTAATTCCCACTCCCATTGAAAATCTAATAAATTTACTGCCGAGCGAAGGGCCTTAATTTGATAGAATTCTCCTTCAATTTTACTTACTATTCCAGTGGAAAGACCGAAAATTTCTCCACCCACTTCGAGATAATCGCTCAATAGTTCTTCTAAATTATGATGGCTGTAAGTAGTTAGACGATGGACTTGCTTGAGACTGGAGCTAAAATTAGCTAACGCTTGGGATTTCCAAAATAACTCTTCCTCGTAGCGCTTGCGATCGCTAATATCGTTTTGGATGCCGACGAAGTGGGTAAGATGTCGCTCGGCGTTGTAAACAGGCGCAATTGATAGCTCGTTCCAGAATTCGGTGCCATCTTTACGAAAATTACGCAATACCACCTGACATTCCTTACCATACCAAATCGCTTGCCGCAACTTTTCTAATCCCGGCTGCTCGCGATCGCTACCTTGCAAAAAGCGACAATTCTTACCCATAGCCTCCTCCGCTTTATATCCCGTTATGCGCTCGAAACTCGGATTGGCATAAATAATAGGATTATCCGCATCGCTGGCATCCGCGATCGTAATGCCGTTGCTGCTGCTGTCGATCGCCCGCTCCATCAGTCGGAGGCGTTCGTCCGATTTATAACGCTCGATGGCGTTAGCTAAAACGTTGGCGATCGCTTCTAAAAAATAAATATCGTCTCGACCGAAATTCCGATAATCCGTCGTATGAACGCTCAAAACTCCCCATGCTTCCTTAGATTCTGCCGCTCCGATATCTCCTGTTAAGCCGTTGGTTTCCGTAAGTTTCCCGTTCCTAAATCCGATGTTAGGGATAACGACGCTAAGTCCGCTTACCACCCGATGATTGTGTAGCAGCGGAGTCCCGGAAAAGCGCGTTTCCACTCGTAAATCCTTCACGAACACCGGTCCATTTACCCGCAGAGTATAGCCTGCTTGGGAGTTACGAGCGCTGAGTGTTGCATGACCTACGATTCCCTGCTGCCACCCCACCCCAGAGCGCACGAAAAAGGCATGATTTCCCGGCTGCAGCTCTAGGATATTGCTATACTCCACGTTTAGGGTTGAGGCCAGTAACCTCGCTGCCTTATCCATCAATTCAGACAGAGCCACGCCCATCAGAGCTTCTTGCCCCAAATAAGCCACCGCCTCCTGCAGGCGAGCTCGCAACTGTATCGATTCTAGCAATTGGTTTTCTGCCGCTTGCGATCGCTTCTGCTCGCTGATGTCCCGGTTGACGGCGATCGTGCCTACCATCAAACCCCCTCGATCCACCATCGGCACTACCCTCGTTTCGCATACCCCCGCACTGCCGTCTCTGCGAATGAAATTAATTTCACCCACCCAACGGCCCTTAAGTTTGATGCTTTCCATTATCTTCCTTGTTAGGGACTTGCCCTCGGAGTCGGGGTGCAAAATCTCTTGACTTTTGCCCAAAACTTCGGCTCTGCTGTAGCCAAACATTTTTTTTGCTGCCGAATTCCAGTCCTCCACGCGACCTTGCATATCGGTAATAACCACCGCGTCGTAAATATGTTCGAAGATATTTTTGAACATATTTTCTAGGCTGACCGCTTGTCGGTGGTAAGCATCGGTTACTGATTTGCTCTGGCTTATATCTGCAAAGCTCGATATTATTACTGCTTCTGCGCAAACATTCGCAGATTTTATTGATACGCTAGCCCAAAATTGACTGCCATCTGCCCTCAATAGTCGGACCTCTCGCCCCTCTACAGAACCTTCACGACGCCATTCTTCTATTAATTCTTCGTAGTCCCTCGGATTGTAATATAACTCAAATTGGAAACGAGCCATAGAGTTTTCCTTTGTCAGTCCAAAGGTTTCAAGGAAGAGTTCGTTCTCATATAATATTGTCCCGTCCGCTGGAGAAGCGATCGCTATTGCCACGGGCATTGCCTCAGCGATCGCCCCCCACGCTTCCTTTCTCTGTGCGATTTTGTCTTTCGTCATCCGCTTTGCCCGCCTACCCCCGCTAGTTCTAGAGATACCTATTTGGTAGTTTTTCTCAAAGGCTTTTACTCGTTTATTTACCACAATTCTATTTTAGACCTCCTACCATAAAATCCGCTAGACATCTTGCTCCTCTGTCTATTTCTGACAATTATGAGGATAAATAGCTCGATCCCCATCTACTATCTTAGTTCTTTTTTTGGCTCCAAACAATTGTTTCTTTAAGTTTCTTTAAGAAGAGCGGCAGTTTTTACACCTAGTCATTAGACGACTGCCCCGACCCTGGCCTCATCCTCGCTGGGGTGCGGGGAAGTCTAATATTGGTATTCAAACCCACTGTTTTTTTAACTTGCGCTAAGTTTTGATATGAGTGTAGTTTCTAGCAATTGGAAAATTGCTAACCACATCTAAAATCTAAAACTAAAAGCCGAAAATTCTTTGAAGGAGACCTTGACAATGTTGGATAAATATGGTATAGAAGTTGAAGAAAGGGCGAAATTAGGAATTCCACCCCTGCCCCTAGACGCAGAACAGACATCAGAGCTATGCGAACTGCTGAAAAATCCGCCAGCGGGACAAGAAGAAAAACTGCTGGAACTACTGCGCGATCGCGTCCCACCCGGAGTAGATGGAGGGGCCTACGTCAAAGCAGGCTTCCTGACGGCCATCGCCAAACAAGAAATAACCAGCCCCCTAATAACCCCCACCTACGCCGCCGAACTGCTAGGGACAATGGTCGGCGGTTACAACGTCCAATCCCTAATAGATCTAATCCAATCTGAAAACTCGGAAACTGCCAGCGTCGCGGCCTGCGCCCTGAGCAAAATCCTCCTAGTTTACGATGCCTTCCACGACATCATCGAACTGTCCAAAAGCAACAAATACGCCAAAGAAGTCGTAAACTCCTGGGCAGCAGCGGACTGGTTTACCTCTCGGGAGAAATTGCCAGAAGCGATAACCGTCACCGTATTCAAAGTTCCCGGCGAAACCAACACCGACGACCTCTCCCCCGCCCCCCACGCCACCACCCGCCCCGACATCCCCCTCCACGCCCTCGCCATGCTGGAGTCCCGGATGCCGGAAGGGCTCGAAACCATCGCCGAACTGAAGAAAAAAGGACACCCCGTAGCCTACGTCGGCGATGTAGTCGGCACCGGTTCCTCGCGCAAATCTGCCTGCAACTCAATGTTGTGGCACATCGGCGAAGACATCCCCTATATCCCCAACAAGCGATCGGGCGGCTACGTCCTCGGCGGCAAAATCGCCCCCATCTTCTTCAACACCGCCGAAGACTCGGGCGCCCTCCCCATCGAGTGCGACGTCAGCAAAATGGAAACTGGTACGGTCATAACCATCCATCCCTATAAAGGCGAAATCACCAACGAAGCCGGCGAAGTCATCTCGACTTTCACCCTCAAACCGGAAACCATCTTCGACGAAGTACAGGCCGGCGGACGCATTCCGCTATTAATCGGACGCAGCCTCACGGACAAAACCCGCGAAGCCCTGGGATTAGAGCCCAGCGTCCTTTTCGTCCGCCCCCAAGTACCCACAGACACCGGCAAAGGCTTCACCCTAGCCCAAAAAATGGTCGGTCAAGCTTGCAGCGTTGCCGGAGTGCGCCCTGGTACTTCCTGCGAACCCTTGATGACTACGGTCGGTTCCCAAGATACCACCGGACCGATGACCAGGGACGAAATGAAAGAACTAGCCTGCCTCGGTTTCAGCGCCGATTTAGTGATGCAGAGTTTCTGCCACACGGCAGCCTACCCGAAACCTGTCGATATCAACACTCACAAGGATCTTCCCGACTTTTTCGCCTCTCGCGCGGGTGTCGCCCTGCGCCCTGGAGATGGCATCATCCACTCTTGGTTAAACCGGATGTTGTTACCGGATACGGTGGGAACTGGGGGCGACTCTCATACTCGTTTCCCCTTGGGTATTTCTTTCCCGGCCGGTTCCGGTTTGGTTGCCTTCGCCGCCGCCTTGGGTTTGATGCCTTTGGATATGCCGGAGTCGGTATTGGTGCGGTTTAAGGGGGAACTCCAACCGGGGGTTACTCTGCGGGATATCGTTAACGCTATTCCTTATGTTGCCATGCAGCGCGGTTTGGTGACGGCGGGGAGCGAGAATAAGAAGAATGTTTTCTCGGGGCGCATTATGGAGATGGAAGGCTTGCCAGATCTGAAAGTGGAGCAAGCTTTTGAGTTGACTGATGCTACGGCGGAACGTTCTTGTGCCGGTTCGACGATTAAATTGGGGACGGAGACGGTTGCGGAATATTTGCGGTCTAATGTGGCCCTGATGCGCAATATGGTTGCCCGGGGTTATGAGGATGCCCGGACCATTATGCGTCGGGTTGCGAAGATGGAGCAATGGTTGGCAAATCCAAGTTTGATGGAGGCCGATGCGGATGCGGAATATGCCGAGGTCGTGGAGGTTGACTTGAACGAGATTAAGGAACCGATAGTCGCGGCACCCAACGACCCGGATAACGTGAAGTTGATGTCGGAATGTACGGGAGATACCATCCACGAAGTGTTTATTGGTTCTTGCATGACGAATATCGGACATTATCGCGCGGCGGCGAAAATTTTGGAAGGCGCCGGACCGGTGAAGGTGCGGTTATGGATCTGTCCGCCAACGCGGATGGACGAGCAGCAATTGCGCGATGAGGGTATTTATGGCGTGTTTGCTGCTGCTGGGGCGCGGACGGAGATGCCGGGATGTTCTTTGTGTATGGGGAACCAGGCGCGAGTGGAAGACGGGGTGACGGTGTTCTCGACTTCGACTCGCAATTTCAACAACCGCATGGGTAAAGGGGCGCAGGTTTATCTGGGTTCTGCTGAGTTGGCGGCGGTTTGTGCTTTGTTGGGTCGCATTCCGACGGTTGAGGAGTATCTGGAGATTGTGACGAAGAAGCTGGATCCGTTTGCTGCGGACTTGTATCGGTATTTGAACTTCGACCAAATTGCTAATTTTGAGGATGAAGGTCGGGTAGTTCCCCTGGAGGAGATGCCGAAGATTGAGGATATTTTGGGTATGCCAGTGGGTGCCAGTAAGTAGCAAAAGTTCGTAGTAATCGCTTTAGCGATTCAGAGATATCAATCGCTAAAGCGATTAC
>JAXHVR010000117.1:0-15700 GCA_034189005.1 Cyanobacteriota bacterium
CGAACGACGAATCGCTGAAGCGATTACTACGAACGACGAATCGCTGAAGCGATTACTACGAACGACGAATCGCTGAAGCGATTACTACGAACGACGAATCGCTGAAGCGATTACTACGAACCAATCGCTGAAGCGATTACTACGAACGACGAATCGCTGAAGCGATTACTACGAACTACGAATCGCTGAAGCGATTACTACGAACGACGAATCGCTGAAGCGATTACTACGAACGAAACTTAGTAACAGAATTTTGCAGTTCGTTGACTGCCACTGCCAAACCATCGAGAGAAGTAGTCACATTTTTAGCTTGGCTGTCGGTGGTATTGGCAATTTTATTGACCTCGCTCATAGTACCAGATATCTCTTCGGCAAAAGTCACTTGCTTGTTAGCCGCCCCAGTAATATTGCGAATCAAGTGATTCATCTCGTGGCTCACCTGAATAATTTCAGTTAAATGAGTTTTAGCCTCAGCAGCCAGTTGAGTTCCCGCTACCACCTCTTGAGTACCGGTTTCCATGGCCTGCATCACGCTTCCCATTTCCTTCTGAATGGTAGTAACAATCTCGGAAATTTCCTCCGTGGCATCGGCGGAACGTTCGGCCAATTTTCGCACTTCCTCCGCTACCACCGCAAAACCCAAACCCTGTTCTCCCGCCCTGGCAGCTTCGATGGTTGCATTGAGAGCGAGGAGGTTGGTTTGGGAGGCAATTTGAGAAATAGAAGTAACGATTTTGCCGATTTGTTGGGACGACTCCCCCAAACGTTTCATCATTTTAGCCGTGTCGGCGATGGTACGGCGCAATTCGTCTATACCTCGAACGGCGCGATCGACTGCTACTCCTCCTGCTTCTGCGGTTTGAGCCGACTGCTGGGCTACTTCGGTTGCCCGCCCGGCCGCATCGGAGACTTCTTTAATAGAATTGACCATGCGATCTATTTGTTGCAGGGAATTTTCGATCTGTCGCGCCTGGTTGCGAGCTTGCAGGGCTAATTCTTTAGTGCTGCTGATAGATTCCCCAGTGGCGGAGTTTACCTGGGATGCCAATTGCTGAATGCCGTTAACTACTTTGCGCAGTTCGCTCACTAAGAAATTGAAAGAGTCGGCAACGGCACCCAAGACATCGTTATTCACCTCCGCCCGCACGGTTAAATCTCCCTTGGCAGCGCCTTTGATGTCGCCGAGCAATTTCAGCACTTGTTGGGTCATGGAGTCAGCTTCCGCTTTTCGTTCCCCTGCTATTTTTTCCAGGTTTTCCTCGGCTTGTTTGCGCTCGGTCATGTCGAAGCGGATGCCTATATATTTGACGATCCTGCCTTTGGTGTCAAACATGGGGGCAATGGTGGTATCTACCCAATAATAGGAACCGTCTTTACACTTGTTTTTTATCTCGCCTTTCCAGAGTTGACCGCCAGAGATGGTTTTCCACAACTCAAGGAAAAACTCTCGGGAGTGATGGTCGGATTTGATAATGCGGTGGTTTTGACCCATTAGCTCTTCGCGACTGTAGCCGGAGATTTGGCAAAATAGATCGTTGACGTAGGTGATGTTTCCTTTTGGGTCTGTTTCGCTGACGATGGCCGCTCGCTCTAGGGCATTTTGACGAGTGTTCAGCTCTTGCAATAACCTTTCTTGTTCTAGGGCGAGGTTTTCTAATTGCTCCTTAGCTTCTTTCTCCTCCGTAATATCCGTGTGGGAACCCACCCACTCTAAAACGCTACCGTCTTCTGCGAGGATGGGTACGCCCCTTGCTGCCATATCGCGGTACTCTCCATCGGCACGGCGGACGCGGTGTTCTATTTCGTAGAGCGATCGGTCGGTAACAGCACTGGTCCACACTTTCGCAGTGATTTCGCAATCGTCTGGGTGAATGGCACTCAGCCAGCCCCAACCTTTGCTTTCTTCAAAAGTCTGACCGGTGAAGGCCATCCAAGCGGGGAGGGGGTCGTTAACTTCCCCTGCGGCGTTCGTTGTCCAGACGAGTTGGTTGCTCGCTTCTATTAAGGAACGATAGCGCTCCTCGGAACTCCGCAACTGGGCTTCGGCTTGTTTGCGATCGCTGGTATCCAACCCCATCTCTACTACGAGGAGCGAACCATCGCTATCGTAGAAAGGATAATCGTAAATTTGATAGGTTTTACCAGTCTTCTCCTCGTACCACTCCCAGCTTTGAGGCTCCTTGGTTTCAAATACGTTAAAGGTCGGGGAATTCTCCCTCGGGCGGATGCGACCCCCAATAACCTCGAAACAAGGTCTTTCTCCCGTTTCGCCAAATTTTTCCCTAAACGCCCGGTTGGCAAACTTCACCGAATCATCTGGTGCTTGGAGATAGAGGAAGGCCGGGATGCCATCGAGGATGGAAAAGAGCCGCTCTCGTTCCGCTTGCAAAGCTTCTCGCGCTCGTTTGGCTTCGGTCACGTCGCGAGTAAAGCCCAAGAGGGCAAAAACTTCTCCGTTTTCATCGTGCAAGGGCAGTTTTTGGCTCTCTAAGGTGCGTTGCTGTCCGTCGTACATGGTCACGGTGTCGCTGGCGTTGCGGACGCTTGCGCCGGCCAAGACCTCTTCTTCGTCGGCGCGGAAGCCTCGAATGCCTTTTTCGGGAATGCCGAAGATTTCTTCTTTGGGAAAGCCTAGTTCTAGGTCGTTTTTGCCAATTATTTCTTCTGGCTTTTTATTCTCTGTTAAAGTTTTGCCGAAGCTTTCGTTTACTAACACATATCGAAATTCCCGGTCTTTGATATAAATGAGGTCGGGGCTGATGTCGATGATGGCACGCAGTTGGCGCTGCGAACGTTCGGCTTCGGCTAGGGCTTCTTGCCTTTCGGCTTCTGCCCGGTGGCGATCGGTGACGTCTATCCCCATCTCGATGGCCAAGCTTTCCCCCCTAATGTCGATGAAGGGGTAAGCGTAAACTTCATACATTTTATCGGTTTTGGGATTTTGCCACTCCCAGATAACCGGTTCGTGGGAGTCGAAGACTTTAAATGTCTCGCGTTGGAGAGAGGACTTTACTCCGTTGGCGGCTGCTTCGTAAGAGATTTTGCCGTCGGCGTCTCCAAATTGCTCTCGGAAGTTTTTGTTAGCAAAGCGGAGGGAGCGATCGCTCGCCTGTAGGGAAATGAAGGCGGGCAGGGCATCGAGCAAAGTAAATAACTCCCTTTCGGCTTGGATGGCAGTTTGTGCTTCTTTGGCTGCGGTGATGTCCATTCCCGAAGCGATGGAGCCTATTATTTCTCCTTTACTGTTTCTGAGTTGAGAAACTCCTAACATGGCGTGGAATTCTTCTCCTCCTTTGCGCGCCATCTTTACTTCTATCTCTGTAGAACCTTTTTCCCTCAAGGGTTTTAAGATTAATTGTTCTAGAGAATGCTCTGGGGGATCGAGGAAGGATAGGTGTTTGTCTGTGGCTTCTTCGGCAGTATAACCAAACAAGCGTTCCGCTCCTTTGTTCCAGCCGATGACGTATCCCTGCAAGTTACAGCGTATCACGGAGTCGTGTATTTGGTCGATGATTTGTGCTTGCTGTCGGAGTTCTTCTTCGACAAGTTTGCTCTGGGTAATGTCGCTGGCCGTACCTACCCATTCGCGAACTTTTCCGTCTTCTTCCCGCACTGGCACGGCGCGAACGCTCATATAACGATATTCGCCGTCGTAACGGCGGATCCGGTGTTCCCGGCTATAGAAATTCCCGCTCGCTACGGCGGCTGTCCATGTCTGACTGGCTTCGTTTCGCTCTTCTGGATGAACGGCATTTAGCCAACCGAAGCCTTTGCTTTCTTCTAAAGTCTGACCGGTAAATACCATCCACTCTGGTTGTTCGCTTTCTATTTCTCCTCTGGGGTTGGTAGTCCAGAGGACTTGGGAGCTTGCTTTTACTAGGGCTCGGTAGCGTTCTTGGGATTGTTTTACGGCTGTTTCTGCTTTTAGGCGATCGCTCATTTCCCCTTGCAAAGTTTGGTTGATAGCTTCCAATTCTGCCGGGCTTTTAAAGGAAAGAAAGGCCGGAATTAAGGGCAGTAAGGCCGCTGCCGTATAGACGGAGATGCCGGCGCAGACTGCTTTGACACTCCCCGAGAGCCAATAGTCGGGATGCCATAAGGTCCAAATTCCCATAATATGAGTCAGCCCGCAGGAGATGATGAAAGCGCCAAATAAAATTAGGATCTTGCCAAAGGGCAAGTCTTTGCGCTTGAGGGCGAAGTTAATTAGGATGATGGGTATTGAAAAATAAGCTAAGGCGATGGCTGCGTCGGAGATTAGATGCAGCCACACTAAGCCCGGCTTCCACAGGTAGCAATGCCCGTGGGGGATAAAGTTGCCCGAAAATATGTTTGTTGCAATGTTTGTTGCAGTGTCTTCCACGCTCGTTTTCTCCTTGTTTTCACAATTCACTATTTTAATTAATAATTAATAATTATCGGAATTCAGTCGTCTGGGTAGTGCTAAAGATGTAGTGACTGTTTGTAGTAATCGCTTTAGCGATTCATATAGATAAATCGCTAAAGCGATTACTACAAACTTTATTTTAACCTTAAAACACTACTTGTGACCCGCTTCACTACCCATCGTCCCAATGGCGGGGGAGCGTTAATACAGGCCCCGTCCGCGATTTTTTTCTATTTTCGCTTGTTTGTTAATTGTTAATTATTAATTATTAATTATTAATTATTAATTATCGATTTACCAACGGTCTGAATTAGCGATCGCCTCCACATCCAGAACCATTACCAGACGACCCCGATAGTTATATAAACCCCGCAAAAACGGTGTCAATTCTTCGCTTGTATCCTCAGCAGAAACTATTTCATCCGGGTCTAGGGGCACTACTCCTTCGACCCGCGACACTGCCAAACCCATTCGCATAGTCGGTAATTTGACATCCGAAGCATTTGGCGCTTCTACTACTAAAATGCGAGTTTCTTCTGCAAAGCGATCTACTGCTTCTGCATTGATGAATTTACCAAAATCTGCCACGGCTAAGATTTCCCCCCGCAGGTTAGTTAGTCCCAGTAAAAAAGGTAGGGTATTTGGCACTGCTGTAATTGGTTGTTCCTTGGAGGGCAAAACTTCTTTTACCCCCATTAAATCTACCGCAAAAACGCTCTTTGTTTGTGCAAATAAAACATATTGGCGCTTTTTCCCCAGATTAAAAGGTAAGGTTGAATTTTGAACCAGTTCCATCTTAATTATTCTCTAGCAAGCGTTGGGCGATATCGATTAATTGTTTCGCTTCAAATGGCTTAATTAAATAAGCATCTGCCCCCTGTTCCATTCCCCAGACTCGATCTATTTCCGTGTTTTTTTGAGAGCATAAAATTACTGGTACTTTTTCTGTTTTTGGGTTGCTTCGCAGTTCTCGTACTACCTCAAATCCATTCATTTTTGGCATTACAATATCCAGCACTACTAAATCTAGTTTTTTCTCTTCAGACAATTTAACTGCTTCGCAACCATCGGAGGCTTTGATTATTTCAAACCCCGCCTCAAGCATTACGGAGCCAATCATTTGCCTTTCGCTAGCTAAATCGTCCACGATTAATACTGTTGTCATAATTTTTTTATCGCTAAAAATCGAGCGTGCTTTTACTTAGATTGTACCTGTTTTTTCAGAATGTTGTCGATCGCTTTAAGTAGTTCCGCAGCGTTGAATGGTTTGGTTAAATAATCCGTTGCCCCTGCCAGCCTTCCTTCTATTTTATCGTAAACTGTGTCTCGTGCGGTCAACATCACCACGGGCAAATTTTTGAAATTAGGCGATCGGCGCGCGATGCGACAAAATTCTATACCGTCCACCCCCGGCATTGAGACATCGAGTAATATCAATTCTACAGGCTCGCGGTCAAGTTTTCCTAAAGCTTCTAAGTAATTAATAATTAATAATTAATAATTAATAATTGTTGGACGTTCATTCTTTGAATGCCTAATTACCGTTAATACAGCCACCGTTTGCGACCAAAATTAGGTTTAAAATCCGCTTTTTTCGACTACTTAATTACGCCGCATGCAACTTTTTTCAACAAACGATATTTAGTCCGTTTTGAGAAGCAGATTGTCAGGAAAAAACCCAGAAACCCTTATTTTTACCTAGAAAGTTGCAGAGCGCGTACTATTATAGTTATCCTCCTATTTCCTATTCCCTATTTCCTATTTCTATTCTTTTATCTAAATATTGCAAAATAACCATAGCAATAATAACGCTTGCAGCCATACCCAACCAAAAGCAATTAATTATTGCTGGGGAACTATCTAAAGCCCAACCTCCCAAGGGCTGGCCGATTAAATATCCAATTGCCCAAGATTGAGAGTTAATAGATGAGTAAATACCGCGCAAATTTGGAGGTGATAAATCGGCAATTAAGGCGGACTCCGTAGGAGCGTAAATAATGCCAGCGATCGCCAAAAATCCTAAAGCTAAAATAGCTAATAAAAGATTGCCAGTTTCCACCAAACCGATAAAGTCAATAACAACAAATCCTACTCCCCATAATAAAGCCGAAATAGTTAAAGCATTCGGGCGACTCAAACGATCTAAAAGTTTAGCAACCGGTAACTGAAGGACCACAGATAAAGTGATGTGCCAGCTAAAAAGACCGCTAATAATTGTCGGTGAAAAATTGCCGAACTTGCTTAAATAAATAGTGAGGGTGCTATGAATGTGGGAAAAATAGAAGGTGAAAAGAAGATTGACAGCGACAAAAGTCAATAAAAGGCGATCGCTAAAGGCTACCAACCAACGATTTTTAACTTCTTTTTCTATTTTTGTATCGTCGGAAATGGCATCGGGTTTATAAGTTTCCTCTAGGGCAAAATAAACCACCCCAAAAAACGCTAAAAAGAAAAGACCGTTAATAACAAACAAGCCGCGAGAAACCCCAGTGGTACTAATTAAGATGCCAGCGAGAACTATGCCTAATTGCAAACCGATATTATCTCCGAGTCGCGTCAAAGCAAAAGCTTCGCTGCGATCGCCTTCCTCGGTTAAATCTGCCACAATTGCTTCGGTGCCAGGGTAATAGAAACCGTAACCTAAACCTATCAGCAACTTACCCAGAACTAAGGTAGGAAAATCGTAAGCTGCTGCGATAACTAATGAGGCGATCGCCGAGAGACTGGCGGACAATAATAAGGCACCCCGTCTCCCGCAAAACTCGGAGTCCGATAAATATCCCCCCAAAAAGCGACCCGCTATCCCGGAAACTTGAGAACTTCCCAAGGCAACTCCAACGGCAGTGGCAGATAAACCCACTTCGTTGACGAAAAAAATCGCAGTGTAAAATACAGTAAAACCGCTGCCAGTCTGAGAAAGGAACCGCCCCAAGGCTAAAATCCAAACCTGGGGGTTGACTTGGGGCAACCACCCGGGTAAAGTTGGTTTTGCTAACAATGACATTTCCTCGCTATAATTTTAAAGCAGCTTAATTATAACCGATTTGCCATTTTCCGCGACCGACAATTCCCCATTCGCCTTATTATTATATGATTAGCTATTTAAAAGGAACCATTGCCGACATTCGCAAAACCAGCAGCAACCGAGTAACTTTAATTTTAGAAGTCAACCAAATTGGCTACGAGGTGCAAATTTTGCCCCGCATCACCCAAGAATTACAGGTGGAAGAAGAAGTGCAAATCTTTACTCACCAACAAGTCCGCGAAGACCAAACCATGCTTTATGGTTTTGCCAAAGTAGCCGAGAGAGACTTGTTTCGCCAGTTGATAAGCGTTAGCGGTATTGGCGCCCAGTTGGCGATCGCCCTCTTGGATACCCTAGAATTACCCGATCTAGTCCAAGCGATCGTCGGCGGCAATACTCGCGTCTTAGCAAAAACTCCCGGTGTCGGACCCAAAACCGCCCAGAGGATATCTTTAGAGTTAAAAACTAAGTTAGCCGAGTGGCGCGAAAATGCAGGTTTGGCAAAATCCGTTCCGGCAGGCGTTGCTGCTGAAATTACCGAAGAGGTAGAAATGACTCTGTTAGCTTTGGGTTACACTGGCGCGGAGGTTATGCAAGCGCTGCAAGTTCTGGGTAAGGATCCTAAAATGTCCGGCAATACTAACGCCGATGACTGGATCAAAGAGGCGATCGCTTCCTTAAGTAATTAATAATTAATAATTAATAATTAATAATTGTAGGACTCTACTCGTTCCAATGGCGAATTACCGTTGATACTGACTCCGGGAGCGAAAATTGTTTGTTTATTTGATTCTGCTTAACTACTTAAGTTCTTAGTCTATCGTAGATAATATATTATCTCTAATAAATATTCCCAATTCCCAATTCTCAATTCCCAATTTTAGAATTTAGAATTTAGAATTATCGAAAAACAGCAAAACTCGGATTTAGGTGTGGTAGCATCTAAGATTGTGGTATTTGTAACAGATAAAAAAAGGACTGTTTATGGCACTAAAGCAAGAACGCAAACAAGAAATTATGGGTGAATACCAAACCCATGACACGGATACCGGGTCCGCCGAAGTGCAAGTGGCCCTGCTAACAGCAAGGGTCAACCAACTAAGCGCCCACCTAAAAGTTCACAAGCAAGACTATTCCTGCCAAAGAGGATTGATGCGGACCATCGGTCGCCGCAAACGTCTGCTAGCATACATTCAGAAGCAAGATTCAGAACGTTATAAATCTTTAATTAGCCGCCTCGGTATTAGAGGCTAAACGATTTATGTCCAAGGAACCAGCCCGCCAAGCAATACCCTTTGAGCGGCCTAAAAATAAAAAAAAACGAGCCAAAAAACAAACTAAAAAGCAATCGTCCCCAGTAGGGGCGATCGCTACTGATGAGGAAAAAACAGAGCAAAAGGATCGTAAAGAAAAGGTCTCTCCCCAAGGAATGGCCATTCCTGATGTCGTAAGCCGTCGCATGGTAACGCGCATGGTCATGCTTTCTGGAATTCCCCTATTAATGGCCTTGTTTACCTTCGTTGGCAGTTATTTTATTATCACCAACGAACTATTTCCCCTGCCCAACCAGGCAGTTCTTCTCGCGAGCTTTGGCTTTTTTGGTTTAAGCGTAATCGGTCTGAGTTACGGCATCTTCTCAGCTTCCTGGGAGGAAGAAAATTCAGGCAGCCTGTTAGGCTGGAAGGAATTTGGCACCAACTTCGGACGCACCAGAGAAGCCTGGCGTTCCGCCAAAAAAAATTAGCTGAACCGTCGAGAAGCCCCACGGCATAATTTTAATTTGGCGTGGGATGAATCGACGGTCAATTAATGGGGTTCAATGCCCCATTAATTGACAAATATCGCTTTTTGCCTCGATACTCAAAAATTAATGTTATCATAACAACGCTCGAACTAATATTTATAGTAATGCGGACCGCTTATCAGTACAAGTTAAAGCCTAATAAAGAACAAGTGGCAACCATAGAATTATGGTTAGATTTGTTACGCCGGCAGTACAACTATCGACTAGGTGAGCGGTTTTCCTGGTGGGAAGAAAACCGCTGTCCGGTTAATGCTTGTCCGTTAATAACGCCCATTCCTCAACTAAAAAATAACCCGGATTATTATTCTCAAAAAAAGGATTTGCTCAAGACCAAAGATAAGTTTCCTGAATATAAATTAATTCATTCTCAGCTACTGCAAGATTGTATTAAACGGGTGAAACTAGCCTTCGATAGATGGTTGAAAACAGATAAAAATGGGCAGAAACTGGGGAGACCAAGATTTAAAAATAACAGTCGTTATCGTAGTTTTACTTATCCTCAAATAAAGCAGGATTGCCTTCTCGATCGAAAAATAAATCTTCCTAAAATTGGTAAAGTAAAGTTGATTCAACATCGACCGTTGCCAGATGGTTTTCAAATAAAAACCGTCACTATTAGTCGTAAAGCAGATGGTTATTATGTAACGTTATCCCTAGAAGATAAGTCAGTTCCAGCTTTGAGTTCTGATGTCCAACCAACATCAGAAAATACTCTGGGAATCGATATGGGACTGAAGGAATTCTTAGTGACAAGTGATGGAGAATCGGTTCCTATTCCGTCGAGCGTAAGCGAGCAAATAGCTCGACATTATCGCAAGTCTCAGAAGCAATTAAAGACTTTACAAAAACGTTTGTCTCGAAAGAAAAAAGGCAGTAACAGGTGGTTAAAAGCGGTTGAAGCCGTGGCAAAAAAACACAAAAAGGTGGCAGATAAGCGTAAGGATTTTCACTTTAAAACGGCGTTGGAGTTATTAACAAAAACTGAAGTTATCGCTTATGAAAACTTAAATATTAAGGGGCTGGCCAAAACTCGATTGAGTAAATCCATTAACGATGCAGGATGGGGACAATTTCTGACTATTCTTGCTGTCAAAGCCGAGAATGCTGGACAGAAAACTATAGCAGTAAACCCCAAAAATACTAGCCAAGACTGCTCGAATTGTGGTGAAAAAGTCCATAAAGAATTATCTATCAGAACACACTCTTGCCCCCATTGCGGCATAGTAATAGACCGCGACTTGAATGCGGCTATAAATATAAAAAATAGGGCGGCGGGGCATCCCGTCCTTAAAGCTCGTGGAGTCCGACGGGATACCGGGACTGCGAAACGAGAAGCCCACACTATAGCCCAAGCTTAGTGTGGGAGTATGTCACCATTGTCTGCGGACCGTGGCTCGTGGAGAATTAGCTAACACTAGAAAAATCAGAAAAACAACATGATTATAGTAATGAAAATCGGCTCTCCAGAAGCCGAGATTAATCGTCTTTGCGGCGAACTGACTAATAACTGGAAGCTAACCCCCGAAAAAATTGTCGGGCGTTATAAAGTAGTAATTGGTTTAGTAGGCGATACAGCGGACCTAGATCCCTTACAGCTACAGGAAATGAACCCCTGGGTCGAGCAAGTCCTGCGGGTAGAACGTCCTTATAAGCGTGCCAGTTTGGAATTTCGCAACGGAGAAGCGAGCGAAGTCATAGTTCCTACTCCAAACGGGCCAGTGCCTTTCGGCTTGCATCATCCTTTGGTAGTTATCGCCGGCCCTTGCTCGGTGGAAAATGAGGAAATGATTGTAGAAACCGCCCGCCGGGTAAAAGCTGCAGGGGCGAAGTTTCTCCGGGGAGGTGCCTATAAGCCTCGGACTTCTCCCTATTCTTTCCAAGGCCACGGCGAAAGCGCCCTAGACTTGTTGGCTGCCGCTAAGGAAGAGACCGGTTTGGGAATTATTACGGAATTAATGGATGCTGCGGACCTGCCGAGATTGGCAGAAGTGGCCGATATAATTCAGATCGGTGCCCGCAATATGCAAAATTTCCCCCTGTTGAAGAAAGTAGGGGCTCAAGATAAGCCAGTTTTCCTCAAGCGAGGAATGTCTGCCACTATCGAAGAGTGGTTGATGGCAGCGGAGTACGTCCTCGCAGGCGGCAATCAAAATGTGATTTTGTGCGAGCGCGGTATTCGGACTTTCGATCGCCAATACGCCCGCAATACTTTGGATCTATCGGCGATACCGGTGTTGCGTAATCTCACTCACTTACCAATTACTATCGATCCCAGTCACGGAACTGGTAAAGCAGAATATGTGCCGGCTTTGTCGATGGGGGCGATCGCTTGTGGAACAGATGCTTTGATGATTGAGGTGCATCCAGACCCTGCGAAGGCTCTTTCTGACGGCCCTCAATCCCTCACTCCCGATCGCTTCGATCGCTTGATGCAGGAAATGTCAGTTATTGGTAAAGCAGTAAATCGCTGGCCTGAAGCCGTTCCCGCTCTGGTTTAATTGCCTGCTGCATCTCAAAAACTTACTGTTTTTTGTCAGTTGTTAGTTGTTAATCGCTCTTTTTCAACTAACAACTAACAACTAACAACTAACAACTAACTATTCCCCAAACAAATTAATTATTGTTCCTTCCCATTAAGAATAGCCTCTATTTCTAGCTCTACATTTTTCAGCAAGCGATCGATCGCCGGCAAAGCTTCTAACTGAATGGGAGCTTGGCTAGTGCGATCGCGAATTTCATTGACTTTAGCCTGCAACTGTTCTGCCAAACTCAAAGCATCCCGACTTAAATGAGATAATTGTTGCTGTTGGTAAAACCTCAAAGCCGCTCCACGCAGTACCTGTAAAGTCGCCTCTTCACCCATTTTCCCTGGCATTACCCGCAAGCGCAACAACAATTGGTTTCCCTGATAGCTCCGCTCTATTTCTGCCTGTTGCGGTTTTTCCACTGGAGTTAAAGGCATTTGGGTGAGCGACTTTAACTCGTTCATCACTCCCTCAAATTTGCTAGCCTCCAAATCTTCCACCACCGACTGTAGAATTCCATCTTGACTGCACAGAATCTTCCCACCAGATTCTTCTTGCTCGAAATAAAGCCGACCAATTCCTCCTAAAAGCACTCTAGCTAGCAATTCTTCTAATAACTGTTTCGGTTCTAACTCGACCAACACCTCCACAGGACTTGACACATGAAACGCCTCTACCTCTAACTTGGGGGTTGTTTTCGGTTGCGGCGGCGGCAAATTCGATGGTGCCCTCGTTGGAGACTCAGATATAACTTGAGAACTCAGCGATCGCTCCATTGCCTTTTTGGAGGAAGTAACATTTCCTTCCTTAGTTTTAGTTTTAGCCTCGGGCTTTGGGCAAACCCAATCTTCTGCTTTAACTATCGAACTTGCTGAGACAACATTTCCTTTCTCTTTATTTTTTCCTTCTTTTTTAGGAGTAGAGATTCGCGTTTTTGCCTCGGTTTTTTCTCCTTTATCTTTATGATACAAATAAGCCGATAGTGCAGAGCGTTGAGTCTCGCAAGAAATTTTCTCTGTTACTAAAGAGCAATTCAAATAAGCCAACATCTTACGAGCATAATCTATAGCAGAAGTATCTTGGGGATCGACAACCCCTAGTCTTAGCAAGCTCCCCTCCATTGAGAGAGGTAAAATTTGGTGGTACAGACAAGCCTCAAATGGTAGAAGAGTATCAATAAGTGAAAAAATTGGTTCGTACTTCATTTGAGTTGTCCGCTTGACTTTCTCTGTGACTAACATTTACTGATGGTGTTTATTTACTAAAAAAATACAGCAACCTCATAAGAGGAATAAAGCTGCGACTGCTTTAACTAGATGCACCAACAGATAGCTGATTCTCCGGACAATAACTTTTGGCGTCTTGATTTGCCTGGTGCATTTCAGAGAAAGCAAAAAACTGGAGACGGGACTTTTGAATCTTCGTCTTTTCCTTTTATTGTTAAGCTTTTTTGAGTCCACCGTCGGTTGGGTGCGCAGAAACGGAGCCAAGCAGCAATTAACTTTCGACTTGCAATTGGTACTTTATCAAGCCGCAAGTCCCTCGTCCTTTTTGAGGATCGCGCCTGAATTTCGAGCGAGCAAATTACACCATTGAGATGCATCCGATTTGGCAATAGTCCTAGAACAATCCACTATTTTACAGATCGCCATCTTGACTAGCGCTAGAAGCACAGCTATTTAACTGATTTTTTTTTGCATGTTTTTTTTTGCATGGGCCATAAGCAGATGGAAGTGTCCTTTTTAAAGGTTGCCCATCCTTGCTAGTCTTTGGTTACTGGCCAAGTTTTAATAAATTTACAGCGATAGGCAGAGGGACAGCTTTACAGTTCTTAAAGATTAATTTAACATTAACCGCTCCGTTCTGTCCATTAATTTACGGAAACTTTACAATGCTTGCCACCAGGGATGCTGCGGCTCCAAGTTGGATTTCCAGACTGCAATAGTAAATTTAAAAGTTGACTTGCTAATTTATAAAACTTACTTTTTTATTCAATACCAACGCCTGCGCCCGATCGTAGGTTGGGTGTAGCTTCGCAGGGCGAACACGATCTTGTTGGGTTGCGCGGGGCGCAGAGCCCAACCTACGAATGGTATTTTTCCGCCATCAGGCGAAGGTATTGTTATTGAGAAGCATTTCTTAAGGATTGCGCTTCTAAATAAAGCTTCGTCCACTCGCTAATTACCTGAGTAGTTTTCATGTTTAAATCCGTAGCGATCGCCTCAACACTTTTCCCCTCTTTAAGTCCGTTAATAATTTGACGCTGTACGGCACTCAGATGTTCCCAATATTCTTGCCAGAGATTGCCTGTTAAACCAAATCTATTTTCATTAAGAGAAATCTCTAACCAATTTGCTACTAACTCCGGTTTTTGTTTGATTGCAAAAACCCTGATTGCATGATAAGTAACCTTTTCCCTCAATCTATATATTTGTCTTACCGGCATTTCCATCATTCCAGCGATCGCCTCTTGAGAATAACCCTGGAGATAAAGTCGCAACCACTTAGCTGCATTCGGCTCAACTTTTTCTGCTAAATAAGTTAAAAATTGTTCTCGTACTTGTAGGCGCAGTTCCTGTTTGTCTTCCCAAAATTCTGACTCTTCGTACTGGGAAGCCGCCTCGCTATCTAACAAACTAACAGTGTTTTCTGTGTCTTTTGGACTAATTTCTTCTGATAAAAATTGCACCCATTCTTGACTTGGAACTTGAGTCAATCCGCCCTTTTGGGAACGACGCAAATAATTAACAAATCGATAAACTAATAAGGGCTGATTGCGGATAGGTCGGACGCAATATTCCTCCAAACTTGCCAACAATAAAGCATTCCGCAAGCGACTGTCTGCGGTACATCTATAAATCTGGGTCATTTTTTCTTGGAGGTAGCGATCGCTATTTAGCATCTCTTGGATGACTTCTTGCAAAACATCCGGGGCCCTCCGTTGCCGATCGCGAGAAGTGGCCACCCACGCCCGTATTTTTTGGCGCAGCATCACCAAACCGCCCAAACGCTGGATCAGATTTTGATACGCTTTTTCTGGCCCAACGCCCAGATACCTTTGCCGTAAAATCCGGTAAGTAAAATCAAAACCTCTGGCCACTACGGCTCTCTTAGCTGGTTCCAATTCTTCCCAGTCCAGGAGAGAATCGCCCAACAGCCAACAAATAATACTCTCGCGAGCGATCGCATCGTAGTTGGGACAATCTGTTTCGAGTCTAGTTTTCCATTCTTGCGTCAGTTCTTCTGCTAAGGTCGAACTCATGGGATTTTCTCGCTAGCCAATTTTTATGTCGATTCCTAATCGGGATTTAATGAAGTCTGGCCCCCTTGCCAGGCTCTTTCCCTAATAGGTAAGTTTAGGATCGTACCATGCCGGGGCCAAATCTAACAATTTTTCCAAGCGATCGGAATTTAAAAGAATTGCTTTTTCAATTCTTTTTTGAAACTTAATAGATTTTTTATCGAACCTAAAAACCCTATCTTAGAAGATACCGGACTTGCGCAAAAATAAAGTACCAGTTAAATAGAATTGTAGCTTGGGCGATCGCGAACCGACTCCCGACTTTTTCGGTATCGAGATTTACACGATTTTTACCACAAAAAAAAGCGCCCCCCAAAAATGGGGAGCGCTTTTTTAATTAATTAATCAATTGAGATGATTAAAGATTAACCCTTGATAGCAGGTGCTTCTTCAGCACTAGCCAAGTCTAAGGGGAAGTTGTGAGCGTTGCGCTCGTGCATAACTTCCATACCCAAGTTGGCGCGGTTGATGATGTCTGCCCAGGTGTTCACTGTGCGACCAGTCGAATCTACGATGGACTGGTTGAAGTTGAAACCATTGAGGTTAAATGCCATTGTGGAAACACCTAAAGCGGTGAACCAGATTCCTACTACCGGCCACGCACCTAAGAAGAAGTGCAAGGAACGGCTGTTGTTGAAGGAAGCATATTGGAAGATTA
>JAXHVR010000118.1:0-3322 GCA_034189005.1 Cyanobacteriota bacterium
GGAGGCCAGAGGAAGAAGGTTTTCATGTACGGGGGACTTTGACTTGCTCTTGCTCCCCCCTTTTTAAGGGGGGCTGGGGGGGATCGCTCGATGTACTTCACCGAGCGCGATAATGGCTATACCTAATATTAAGTACAATAGATTACCTTTATTTTTATCAAAAAAAAAAAAATTTTTTTTTAAGAACGCTTTACTCTAGCCAACTTTATCAAAAAACAATAAAATTCACCCTCAGATCCAGTCGCAATAAATAACCAGGCAGAACATAACTCGGATGGACAAGGTAAATGCTAGGCGGACAAAGGATTCCAAACCTCGCACTCAATGGTTAATTGGGAAAATGTTAATTATTAATTATCCATTAGCCTTTATTAGACCTCTTGCAAAAGTAAAAATAAAATCGTTGTTGGTTCCTTTTTCCTTAAAAACTCTTCCCTGTTGCCTGTTGCCTGTTGCCTGTTGCCTACTTCTGCAAGAAGTCTATTTACTTTAAAAATTCCATTTGCCAGACCCACAAGTAAAATCACTGAGCTATTTTTGCTTTCCAACCGGGGAAGCTATCTAATTCATCTAACTGTTGTGGAATTAATTCTTTGACAAGCTGCCAAAATAGTTTTATCGGTGGAATTTCCATTCGATCGCTCGTGGTAACTAACACAACCTCCCGCTTCCATGCCGAATTTGCCAGAGAATCTTTAATAGATGACACTTTGGGATTTCCAGACCCTGGACCTATGCCTCTAATAGCAAGCATAGGATCGCTGCTGACTTCTCTGAGAGCCGAATGGGGCAATAAAGCAATTAAGTTTCCCTGTCGCACCACCCCTCGGAAAGCATCCAGAGTATTTAACTCCATAACAGCATTAAGGCTGGCCCCTATCCGCCCAAACTCATGTTGTACCAATCTTTGCATTCCGTAGCCATCTTTGAATACTACTTGCGGGTAGCGGACTAATTCAGCAATCGGTACTTGTTCGTACTCCGCTAGAGGATGATTCGCTGCCATCAATATTTCTACAGCCTCGGTGTAGAGAGCTTCCACTCTCATTTCCGGAGTGGCAGTTAAAAAACGGTTACTCATGACGATCGCTACATCCACTAGGCCATCTTTGAGGACTTTCAGGGCGCGATCGCTCCCCAAAGCAGTTACCCGCAATTGGACTTCTGGATAATTCCGACAAAATTTCTGCAATACCGGCGGTAAGTAGGTGGCACAAACTGAATGAATGGCCGCAACGCATAATTCCGGCTGCTTTCCTGCTATGAGATCTCCTATTTCCTCAGTGGCACTGTCCCAACTTTGACAAATTTTACGCGCATAAGGCCACAATCTCTCCCCTCCCAAGGTCAGTTTTGCCTGACTGCTTCTATGAAATAGAGACAATCCTACTTCTCCTTCTAGGGCCTGTATTTGTCTGCTGATGGTTGATTGCGTCACCCCTAACTGTCGCGCTGCTTGTTGGAAACTTCCCGTTTCTGCTACTAAAAGAAAGGCTTGTAACTGTTCTAGACGCATGGAGGTCTCACTCATAAGTTATTTACCAATAACTGAATTTATCAGCTTCCCTCTTGGAGTTTGGTACTGTTTGATACAGCTTTTCAACGGGTTCCTCTCCAATGGCTTTTTTCATACTCATTCTTATCTTTTTATTTTACTGCCGTTCATACTATTAATTTTACTAAAAAATAGCCGCATTCAAGGGGTTTTTGTTAAAAATTGTAAAAACTGTCGGAATTAGCCCATCTAGCCCGTGTAGCTTTTAATTAGTAGTAAAAATTTCCTGGCAACCCTTTCGGGACAGACCCTTTTAGGGACAGTAAAGGTTGAAAATCCTACCTGCTCTCGCCCCTCATGTTTGTGCTTAGATGGGGCCAGTAAAAAGAAACTAAAACTACCATAATTTACTAACAAATAGGAGCGATAGAATATGGCTAGCGAAGAAGTAGAAACGCAGTTTGCAGAATATGTAAAGCTAAGAGGATACGATGATAAATTCATCGATCGCCAAGAAGAAAGCTCCCTCTTAGAAAACGGCATCGGTCAAGGTTTGGCATTGCAAGAAGCTAGAGGCATCTTTTTTAAAATTTGTGAAGAGAACGGTTATGTTACGGAAAGAGACATAGACGAGAAAATTAAAGATATGCTCGGTCAATTTGCTATGAACGATGGCAAGGTCGATAAGAAAGAATTTTTTGATACCGTGGCGATCGCTCAAAATATGAGTAAGGGTAAAATGTCGGAACCAAAATGCAAAAAGAAAGTCAAGGATATCCTCCTCGATAATGGTTGGAACGTCCGCGAAGGATTTTTAAAGGGCGGCAGTTGGTTTAGTGATATTTAGCACCGTCATAAAGGTGGCGACCGACACCGCAAATACTAGCAAACATTAAAAAAGAGAAGGCGATCGCCTTCTCTTTTTTAGACTATTTAGAAATAACATAAATTGGCTCATCTAAGCTAACAAAAACCGGAGACATTAACTGGCTATTACATTGGCAACATTAGCCGCAATGCACTATATTATTTTGCTCGAAAACAAACTCGCCGTAGTCGGCTAAATCGTCTAAACCCATAACATTTAGCAAAATCTCAAGGAACAACCAGACTGTTAGGGTAATTAATAGTTTTTTCCATCTGACTTTCATCGTTCTTTAACCCTTTAATATATATTAGCCTTGCCAAAGTTAAATTAGGGAGCATCTCAGAGAAAGCAAAAATAAAATATTCCGTTTTCCCCATTACCGTTTTCCCCATTACCCATTACCAAAAGAGGAATTTCATCTCTAACCCTTCGGCAATAATTAATTTGTTTTGTTATAATTTACAGCCCCCATTACCACCACTCCGAACAGTTTGAAAACTACCCGACACATTGGCCCGCTCCACATCTTAGCCATTGGCCCATTGAATTTTTTTTAGAGAAAAGGGGTTTCGGTTGCAAAAAAGAATCTGGCGTGTTAACATAATATTGTGGGGCAAACATGGCTATACACTTGACTGGTTATTCAACACAGATGAATGCCATTAAAAAGAAGCAGGCTCAAGGCATGAAAACAGAATTAATGCCTTGAGCCTGTTTGGCACGAAGATTAGGAACGATCTTTAAGTAATATCAAGTCGCAATAAATAACCATAAAAAATAAAGAGAGGAAAAAGTCTGGGACTTTTTCCTCAATTATTAATTATTAATTATTAATTGTTAATTGATATAAGTAGTCTGGAAAAGCGGAATTTCAACAAAAATTTGGTCGCGGACGGTGGCTGTATTAACGGTAATTCGGCATTCAGAGGATGAATGTCCAACAATTATTAATTATTAAT
>JAXHVR010000118.1:3422-12825 GCA_034189005.1 Cyanobacteriota bacterium
TAATTGATATAAGTAGTCTGGAAAAGCGGAATTTCAACAAAAATTTGGTCGCGGACGGTGGCTGTATTAACGGTAATTCGGCATTCAGAGGATGAATGTCCAACAATTATTAATTATTAATTATAGCGATTGTTGAATCGGTGAAGCAGATTCCGATCGATCCCCCGTTGGTCCCCCTGTCGATCCCCCCCCGCCCCCCTTAAAAAGGGGGGGGCCGGAGGAAGGAGCTTTTCATGTACGCGGGGCGAGCGAACACAATCTTGCTCCCCCCTTTTCAAGGGGGGCTGGGGGGGATCGAAAATGTACTTCACCGATTCGAGAAATGCTATATTAATTATTAATTACTTAACAGCAGCTCGGTCGGCATCTTCTAGCTCCAAAGCGTATGCATATAAAACCTTTTTCCATTCAACCTTAGCTTCCGAAAAGACTCGAACGGCCCTTCTGGAAGTCAAACACTCCGGGGGGTTAACATCATTATCGAGATCCGCACGAGCCATGAGTTCCAATTCCTCGCACAAGTTAGAGAAAGGAAAAGCTCCCATAGAAGCGCTACTAGACTTAAGAGTATGAGCGGTAACCTTCAAGCGGGAAACATCGCTATTAGCGATAGAATCGCCAATATTTTCTAAATGCTCTTCCCCATCGCGCAAATAATCCTTAATCAGAGTTATCCACTCTTGAGGTTCGTCATCATAAAGGTCTCGGAAACTCTCCATAGTTTCAGCACTAACAGCAGGCTTAGAAGGCTCAGTTCCATTGGAGGCAACAGCACCGTTAGATTTATGCTCGGATCGATCCTCCCAAGAGCTTCCATTATCCTTGAAAAGGTCTGGTAATTCTTCTAAGTCTGGGATATCCTCCCAGTCTAGCAAATCCTCAGAAGTGTTTTCTTCCTGAGAGTCTAGCAAATCCTCAGAAGTTCCTTCCTCAAATTCATCCCGCGATCGCTCGGAGTTCGTACCAGAGTTCTTCGCCGAATCGAGAGCAGATCGCAACTTAGATTTTAGTTTTTGAGATTGCGACTGATGAGTGCCATTTCGCGCCGCGATCGCCTCAGACTTAGACTTACGATCGCTCGCTAATTGAGAATGGCTCAGAGCCCGGAGCAATTCCTCCCGACGGACAGGCTTGCTGATATAATCGTTCATACCAGCATCGATACATCTTTCGCGATCGCCCTGCATAGCATTAGCAGTCATCGCCACGATCCAAGGTCGGTCCTTCTCTGGATATTCTTCGCAAATTTGCAGCGTCGTTTCCAAGCCATCCTTATGAGGCATATGCACGTCCATCAAGATAACATCATAACTGCGCTTTTTGAGAATACCCAAAACCTCCAACCCATTCCAAGCCACATCGGCGCGATATCCCAACCTCTCCAACATAGAAATAGCAACCTTTTGATTGACCACATTATCCTCAGCCAAGAGAATCTTAAGTTCGGAGCGATCGCTGCTTTTATCGCTAAAATCTTGAAAATACTTCAACCCCAGACTTTGATCCTGTGCCTTAGCAGGATCTCCCTTAGCGTCTTTAGTACCAAACACCTGTAGAAGAACGTTATAAAACTGAGACTGTTTCAGAGGCTTATTCAAAAAGCCCGCCCAATCAACATCAGCCCCCTGAAGTTCTCTGAGAATCTCCGTTTTGCCCACATAAGTAAACATCACCAAAGGCATTGCTTTTTCTCGACTCAAAGAAGACGAACCCGAATTAGCCTTAGCTGCATCGACTTCCAACTTGCGAATTTTACGGGCCAAAGCCATGCCATCCATATCTGGGAGATTCATAGTCAAAATCGCCAGATCGAAACTCCAGCCTTCTTCGAGAAGATTCAAAGCCTCACTTCCAGAAGAAGCGATCGTGTGGGACATACCCCAGGATTGCGTCTGGGAAGCAATAGAGTGTTGGTTAATATGATGGCTTTCGATCAGCAACAACCGCTTGCCCTTCAAGAAACTATCCTCCTCGTCGAAGGAGGGAACTTCAATAGCAGTAGCGTCGATCGTAAAATAGAAAGTAGCGCCCCTGCTATCGGCAGATTCGGGCACGAAGTCTTCTGGAGGCTCCCCTACTACGCTTGTCACGAGCGCTTCTGAAGGAACGACACCATTATCCTCCGTAACGATCGCGCTATCTTCCTTTTCCTCCTCTGTTTCTGGAGGGAAGCGCGAGACCACCCACATCTGACCCCCCATCATTTCGCTCAAACGCTTACTAATAGCCAGTCCCAAACCAGTACCCCCATATTGGCGAGTGGTGGAGGCATCCACTTGAGAAAATGCTTTAAATAAGCGATTCATCCGGTCTGGAGGAATACCAATACCGGTATCCTGGACACCAAATTCTAGTTCGTATTTACCCGGCAAGCATTTAGGGCCCGTATCCGGTGAATTATTCCCATCGTCCGAAGCGATCGCTAACTCAGAACTCTCCTCAACTATCCTAGCTTTCACCGAAATTACCACTTCTCCTTTTTGGGTAAATTTAACCGCATTGCCCAGTAAATTTACCAACACTTGCCGCAGCCTGGTAACATCTCCTAAAATCATTTCTGGTACGGAATCGTCTATCAAATAAGCCAACTCCAGGGATTTTTCCGATGCCTTCGGTGCCAACAATTCCAAGGACTCTTCGACGCAGGTTTGTAGGTCGAAGGGATGTTGTTCTAGGTCCAGCTTGCCCGATTCTATCTTAGTGAAATCGAGGATATCGTTAATAATCGTCAGCAGGGCATCGCCGCTGGTACGGATAGTTTCTACAAAGTCTCGCTGTTTGGGGGTTAAATTCATATCCAGCAGCAGACTGGTCATGCCGATGACTCCGTTCATGGGAGTGCGGATTTCGTGGCTCATCATTGCTAAGAATTCGCTTTTAGCCTTATTCGCAACTTCTGCGGCTCGGCGGGCCTCTTCTAAGGCCTTATTTTTCGCTGATAGCTCTTGTTTGCCGTTCATTTCTGCTTCTAACAGGTGGGCTTGGGCTAAAGTCAAGCCTACCTGGGCTGCCACATCTTCGAGCAGGTCGATCTCGTCCTGGGCCCACTG
The DNA here is from genome assembly GCA_034189005.1 of Cyanobacteriota bacterium. GTDB lineage: Bacteria > Cyanobacteriota > Cyanobacteriia > Cyanobacteriales > Microcoleaceae > CALKCV01. The sequence continues at coordinate 6,473 of JAXHVR010000118.1, forward strand.
GCGCATGTGGTCGCATTGATGTAAGTTGATGATGCCGTTGGGTCGTTCCAGATAGGAGGTGCGCACCGAGAGCATGGAGCTTACTCCCAAACGTCGATACATGGGAGTTGATGCTTTTAGCAAGGGGTCGTTCAAGACATCTGAGGAGGCGATCGCTTTGTCTTCTGCAAGGAGTTTTTCGGTGTGGGGGTTGTAACTGACGGAAATTTCTACGTCCAAACTCGACTGGTAGCCGGGTTCTAAATATTCCGCTACGCAGGGCAGGTGGGGATAGGGTTGGGAGATATAGCTATGTATGGAACAGCGATTTACTCCAAATACTTGTCCTATTTGGGTGGCGGTTTTATGGAATATTTCCTTCGTATCTAATTTCGATCGTACTTCGGAGGTAATTTGTTTGAGCAATAGGACTCTTTGGTATTGTCGTTTTAAGGTTTCCGTTGCTTCTTGTCGCAGTATTTCCCCGCCTATATAAATTGCCATCAATTTTATAACTTCTAATTCTACAGGCTTAAATGGGTTCCGGCTTCCCCTGCTGGTAAAGCTGATGGTGCCGTACACTTGGCCTGCTACTATGATTTTGGTACCGATATATGCTTCTACTCGTCGGATGGTATAGGCAGAGCGATGCCGCCACTGGGAATCTTTGGCGGAGGAGATGGCTAGGGGTTCGCCCATTCGCAATGCTTCTCGATCGAAGGTTTGTTCTAGAGCGAAGGCATCTCCTTTGGTTAGTCCGAAGGGAAAGTCTTCGGGTAAATGTGCTGCTACTACTTGGTAGCGATCGTCTAGAACTTGTCCTAAGATTCCTATATCCATACCAAACCGACTGCATCCCATCTCTAGTAATGCTACTATTCGTCCTTCGAAGGAGCTATCCGCTACTGCTGTGACTTCGTAGAGTTCTCGAATTGCTTTTTCGCTTTCTCGTAAGCTTTCTTCGGCTTCTAAGCGGTCGGCTATTTCGCGTAAGGTTCCTACGATTCCTGTTATTTTTCCTTTAGAATTTTTTACTGATTTAGTATCTATTTCTACTGGGGTATAACTGCCATCTTTTGTCAGCAGTTTTAGTTGCTGCTGCCCTTCTTTTAAATCTAAACTATGAGTTATTGACTCTGGTTTTGGCTCTGTTGTTGCTGTTTCTATATTGGCTTCAATTAGCTCCTCGTCATCCCTACCTTTCAAGCTGGTAGGGTTTAACGGTTTTAAATAATCTAATAGTTTTTTGTCTAGAGTTTCTTCCGGGGAAAAGCCCGTTATTTCTGTCCAAGCATTATTGATAAATGTTAATTTACCCTTGCCATCTGTTTGGAAAATAATATCTTTAATATTATTAACCGCTGTAGCATACTGCTTGGCTTGGGTTTTGATTTTGAAATCGAATTCTCTGGTTGAGGTAATATCTGTATGAGTTCCTATCATGCGGGAGGGGCTCCCGGACTCCCAGAGTGCCTGGGCGCGATCTAGTACCCAGATCGTGCTTCCGTCTTTGCATCGCATCCGATATTCTATCTGGTACGTGGAACTTTTTTTGCTCAGACGATCTTGCACCGTAGCGCTTACTTTTTCTATGTCTTCTGGATGTATGCGACTCAACCATTCGTCGATTTTGCTGCCGATTTCTTCTTCCGAGTAGCCGAGCATTTGCTTCCAGCGCCCGGAATAAAAGATTTCGTTGGTTTTGATATTCCAATCCCACAAAGCATCGCCGTTGGCTTCGATGGCTAGGGCGGCACGTTCTTGGTATTTTTGGTGATTTTCTGCTACTTTTAGGCTGCGATCTGCGGATAGTTTGAGTTTTTCTTCGGATTTTTGCAGTTGCGATGCTATCTGGAGTACGTGCCCTTGAAACCGCAGGAGAGATTGATGTAGGGATTTTGGTAGGAATGTTTGGGCGATCGCTGTTTCGGGAGTTAGGAGACTCAGGGGCTTGCCGGAGGAACCCTGGACTATTAGGGGTAGTTGATTGTAGGTTTTTTCCATTAGCTGTATGGCGCCTTCGAGGGTGAAGTGCGATCGCACTATTGTCGGCGTTCCGTTACATACTGCTTCGGCTTTGGTTTGGTGGAAGTCTATCTCTAAGGCGAGAAGTTGCACTATGTCCCGAGTGCTTATTACTCCTGCTAGTTTGTTTGTCTTTTTTTCAGTGTCTGCTTGCGATTGTTTTTCGCTATTATTTTCTGCTGTTTCTGTTATTAATACATACCTGGTATTGCGCGCAAACATTAGTTTTGCTATCTGCCGCAATGATGAGGAATTAGGGGCATGAACTATTTTGCTTTGGGGGATGTTTGCTAGCTGGTTTAGTTGGATTAAGTTCCCTGGCACTTCTAGGCTGCCTTCAGTATTTGAGGTATTTTTGGGATCTGCTTCTGGTTCTTTGTCTAAGGCTAAAAATTCTGCGTTTGCTTCTGCTTCTTTTGTTTCGGCTGGCATTTCATTGCCGCTATCTAATAGGATTGTGGTTGGCGAAGATGGCTCACGCTTTTGATGAAGTTCTAGCAAGTGACTGGCACTTATTAGGCCAATTAATGCTTCGGATTCGTCCACTATTGGTAGGTGGCCTATTTCATGTTTTTCTAGGAGGGCAAATAAGGCGAAAATGTCTGGGATTTCTGATAGTCTCGCTGTTATTATGGTTCTAATCATTATTTGAGCGATCGGAAATCCATTTAATGTCGCTCCAATTGATGTTAATTGGATTATGTCTCGCTCTGTAAAAATACCAACGACCGACCATTTTGTTTCTGGCTCGTTGGCCATGGGGTTTTTTCTCCCGTTAGTCGAAGCGGAGTGGGCTAGATTCTCTGGGTTTGTATGCTCTTCTACCACTAGGGCGCAGCTTGCTCCAGTGCTGCTCATCAGCAAAATTACTTCTTCTACTGGGGTGTCTGCTTTGGTAGTAAGGGGGTTATGCCTGATTGCTTGGGCGATCGGGGGAATAAGCATTTTTGTTGTTTGCTGGAGTGTTTGCGGGACAATTGGATGGGGGCTTCTAATGCAGGCAGAATTTTGGACGGTCTATTTATGACTAATTGTAGGGGGAATATACTTCTATGGTCTGACCCCTCCATTGTATGTAAATATCTTTATCCAGAGTGGATTTATCTTTTTTGAGTATTTTTGCCTACGGGAATACATTTTTGCTCTTGGGAGCTGCATTTCAATTTTGCCATATTCCCACCTAATACCTATATTCATACTATTTTTCAGACTATTTTAGAAGTATTTTTGAAGTACGATCTATCTTAAAAAGATTATTTTTGCAAAGATGAAATGGGGTGCATCTCAATAATTAAGAAAACTAATAACCGCGCACCATTGCGAGGGGTCGATCCAGAGTAAGACTTGGCAAGGTTGCCAATCTAGCTTTTTGGCTCTAGGATATGTTGTCAGTTAAAACGTTGGTATAAAAAGTCTATTTGCTAAGATAAGATGCAACCATGAAATGCCTTCCTATTGGAGTAATATAGTCAGGGATATTTTTAGACTTGGAGCATGGTTTTTCTCCAGAAACATTCCATCTTTATTTTATAAAAGTTGTTTTTTCTAGGAGAAATGTAACGTTTTTTCTAACAACGATGCTATCTATAGCAAGCCGTAGATCGTTCGCGATATTGAAGACAAACCCGGTTTCTCAAAGAAACCGGGTTTCTGGCCCCCTAATTTTTCATAATCCCTGCGCGGATTGCTATACTAATTTAAGAATATAGCTATAGGTCCATTAAAATAGAGTTAATGGTTATTTCGTTTTCAACAAACTGCTTTTAAAGCCGATGGTGTCAAAAAAAAGATTTTCTAGTGTTTAGTGAATTATAGCATTTAAGCATCCATTTGTTAAGAAGAATTCTGGGTTGCTAAATCTCTGGCAAAATTAAAAGTTTAATCTTTCTTGCTTCATTTTTAACCTTTTATTGCCCCCTTCCCCCCTCGGTGTTCCCCCTTCGGCGATCGCTACGGCCAAGTCTAGTGAAGTAATATTGCTTGTGGTTGCGAGGGAAAAAAGCTTGCATTTTTAGATTCGCTGCCACGCACCAGGAAATAAGCTTATTTGTTAAACAATAACGGTGGTGGCAATTATCGCCAATCAAATCCTTTTTAACTCTTTTTTCCTTAAAATCTCTCCACTGTTGCCTGACGAATGCGGCGGAGTCTAATATATTGTAAAAGTTTGAAAATTGAGTGTGGAGCTGAGGTATTGTGACTTTTGAAGAATTAATTGCAAAAGGTGGCCCAGCTATGTGGCCGCTAATAGTTTTATCCATTCTGTCTCTGAGTACGATTGTCGATCGCCTCTGGTTTTGGGCCAGTCTCTTCTTCAAGGAAAGGCGGACGGTTAAAAGAGTCCTGGAAGCGGCCCACCGAGATTGGGGAGTAGCAGCGGAAATGGCCCGACGGGCTAGCAAGGAGCCTATCGGTAGATTTCTCTACGCTCCACTCAGACTCAAAAATGCGGACCCAGAGTTATTTAAACTCGCCCTGGAAGCTGCGGCGGATGAGGAGTTGGTTTCTATGCGCAGGGGCGATAAACTGTTGGAAGGGGTGATCGCCCTCGCGCCGATGTTGGGTTTGTTGGGAACTGTTCTGGGTTTGATCGGTTCTCTAAGTTCTATTCGTTTGGGTGACTTGGGGACTTCTTCTACGGCAGGGGTGACTACGGGTATTGGCGAGGCGTTGATCAGTACTGCTGCTGGACTGGTGGTTGCTATTTTTACTTTGGTTTTTTATCGACTCTTTCAAAGCTTTTTTTTCAATCAAACTAAGGTTTTTCGCCAGGCGGGTAATGAATTAGAGTTACTTTATCGGCAATATTGGCCTCAAATAATGGGCGATGGAAAGACTACTGGTTCAACGGAGCCTTATTTGTCTCCTCCTTTGACTGAGGATCTTTCTAATGTTCCTCCTCCTCCTCCTCCTTCTTTAAAACCTGATAGTAATTTCACTGAAACTCAGGAGGAAAATAGGGAAGAGGAAATGAGGAATGGGGAATAGTCTGTGGGGAGTTTTTAAGGGCTAATTACTAATTGTTAATTGTTAATTACTTTCTTTTCAACTAACAATTAACAATTAACTACTAACTACTAACTACTAAATATGAAAATAAATTTGGAATCTCCAACGGAAGAAGCTCGCATTGAGTTAATTCCTTTAATTGATGTCATCTTTTGTATTTTGACGTTTTTTCTACTGGCTGCTTTGCAGTTAACTCGCCAGCAAGCTATTAGCGTGGATCTGCCTAAGGCTAGTACGGGTCAGGCTCAAGGCCAAGAAATGTTGATTGTTAGTATAGATCCATTGGGTAAAACTTACATCGAACAAGAAGAAGTTACTTTCAGCGAGTTACAGCTTTTAGCTGGAAGATACTTGCAGCTATATCCTAATGGAGTAATGGTATTGTATGCTCCTAAGGAAGCTAGATATAATGATGTGGTACAAGTGCTGGACCTGTTGCGGGAGATGGGTGGTTCTCGGGTGGCTTTGGCAACTCTGCCGGGGGCGCCTAATTCTGGGAATGACGATAATTCCGATCGCCCGTCTATCGGCAATACTGTAAATCCAGAAAGTTACCCTTTACCAACTCCTCCTCAGCAATAGTCTGAAGGTTTGTGAGAGTAGCGACTGAGTGTCAGAAAGCTAGCTTGTAGTAATCGCTTCAGCGATTTATATTGATATAAATCGCTTTAGCGATTACTACGAACGAGCGTTAATTTTAATTATTATCTATAATAAAAAAAATGCGGCATCTCCCTGAGAGATTAATTAGGGAGTAGCGATCGCCTGACAAAATGCCCCAATTCGGGGTGTTATTAAGTTTTGTAACAATTAGGCTAATTTAGCGTAAAAATTACTTGCCTCTCCCTGAGAGATTAATTAGGGAGTAGCGATCGCCTGCCAAAATGGTCCAGTCCAATTTGGGGTGTTGTTAAGTTTTGTAACAATTTGGCAAATTTGGCGTAAAAATTACTTGCCTCTCCCTGAGAAATTATATAGAGGGGGGTCTTCGTAATGGCCAATTGCTGTTGCGGTTTGCCTTCAAATTTAAACGAGGTGTATTTATCATGGATTTACTTGGGGATCTATTTGGCAATTCTAAGCGATCGAAAAAGTCTGATTTGAAAAAGAGTAATTCTCAGTCGGATGATACTTTTATTCTCGAACCTATTCTGACTCCAAGCGGTATTGTGGATGGGGATGATGGTTCGGACCCGGTAATCATTGAATCGGATATAGATTTGGGAGAGGATTTAGATTTTGAGGATTTAGAAGGGGAGGACGTTGTCGATCTTACCCTGGATAATACGGAGGTTGTATCAAAATCTCATCCAGAGGAAGATTTGGAACCTTTATTTTTC
>JAXHVR010000118.1:12925-15249 GCA_034189005.1 Cyanobacteriota bacterium
GGAAGAAACTTCGGAAGTTATTGATGCAAGTTCCACCGAAGCGAGTGAGGAATTAGCGGTGGATGAAAATCCCGAAGTTGTGGAAGAAACTACAGAAGTTGTGGATGCAAGTTCCACTGAAGCGACTGAGGAATTAGCGGTGGATGAAAATCCCGAAGTTGTGGAAGAAACTACAGAAGTTGTGGATGCAAGTTCCACCGAAGCGACTGAGGAATTAGCGGTGGATGAAAATCCCGAGGTTGTGGAAGAAACTACAGAAGTTGTGGATGCATCCACCGAAGCGACTGAGGAATTAGCGGTGGATGAAAATCCCGAGGTTGTGGAAGAAAGTTCCACGGAAACGACTGAGGAATTAGCGGTGGATGAAAATCCCGAGGTTGTGGAAGAAACTACAGAAGTTGTGGATGCAAGTTCCACCGAAGCGACTGAGGAATTAGCGGTGGATGAAAATGTCGAGGTTGTGGAAGATGAGGTAATAGATGAAGCAGGAATATCTGCCTTTGAGAAACCCAAACCCAACTTCGATATGGGAGTCTTTACAGTAACAGATAAAACAGGAGAAGTAGGGGTAGATTTCCTATTTGACGGCGGTGGATATGGAAGGGGCGAATTAGCAATATTTAGCGTCGAAGGATTGGAAGAATTCGAGTTTGGTTCGCCGGAATTTATTAAAGAAGCTGCCAGGCGAGGATTGAGTAATTCAGAATTAGGTCATGTAGTAATTTCCGATGCCACCGAGGGGGCGAGGTTTAGCGGCGAATTGCCTCTGGAAAAGGATGTTAACTTCGGAGAATATGGGGGAGTAAAGACATTTAAAATGCGTAGCGGCGATAAATTTGCTGTAATGTTAGTTCCCAATAATACGCTGCAAAAAGTATTCGATAATCCGGAAATTGAAGGTTCATCAACACCGCTATTTTCTTTAGCAACTGCCAATCCCAATGACGAATTTCATGTCGGGCAGATTGCGGATATTAATGGGGAAGGTAATGCTTTTGCCATAGAAGATATCAGGGCGGATGGTAATAGCGATCGCGATTATAACGACATTATTTTCCAAGTTCGCGGGGCGACTGCAAAAGCTGCGAAAATGGATGAAATGATTAATCCAAATCGCGATTGGCGCGGTAGCGATTTAGGGGAAGCGTTGCTTTCTTACACCGAACCTTATATTACGCCGGAGAATCCAGCATTAGAAATTGACGATTTACTAGGCGATCTTATCGAAGATTTAGAATCTTTAATCGATAGCGAAATTGCAGAAGAAAATGCTGTTGATGAAGTTGTAGAAGAAGCCTTAAGCGAAGTAGCAGAAGTTGAGGAAAATGTAGGAGAAATTGAAGCGGAAACTGAGGCAGAAGTTGTTGCCGAGGCGGAAGATGTAGAGGAAGTTTCGGAAACAACTACCGAGTCGGAAGCGGATAATTTGATAACTGACGAAGAGGTGGAAGAGGAGGTTTCAGAAAGTTTAGTTGAAGAGACGGATACTCCGCCGGAAACTGTGGCAGAAGAAAACTTGCCCGAGGCGGAAAACGACGCGGAGTTGTTAATAGATGAAGTCGAGGAAGTCGCTGAAGCGGTAGATGAGGAAGTCGCCGAAGCGGTAGATGAGGAAGTGGAGATTTCCGAGACACTCCCAGAGGCAAAAGTGGAGGATGAAAAACCCGCCGAAGTTGTGGATGAGGAAGTGGCTTCGGCGGTGGATGAGGAAGTGGAGATTTCCGAGACACTCCCAGAAGGAAAAGTGGAGGATGAAAAACCCGCCGAAGTTGTGGATGAGGAAGTCGCCGAAGTTGTGGATGAGGAAGTGGCTTTGGCGGTGGATGAGGAAGTCGAGATTTCCGAGACACTCCCAGAGGCAAAAGTCGTAGATGAGGAAGTCGCCGAAGCGGCGGTGGATGAGGAAGTCGAGATTTCCGAGACACTCCCAGAGGCAAAAGTGGAGGATGAAAAACCCGCCGAAGCGATGGATGAGGAAGTCGCCGAAGTTGTGGATGAGGAAGTCGCCGAAGTTGTGGATGAGGAAGTGGAGATTTCCGAGACACTCCCAGAGGCAAAAGTTGTAGATGATGAGGAAGTCGCCGAAGTTGTGGATGCCGAAGCGGCGGTGGATGAGGAAGTCGAGATTTCCGAGACACTCCCAGAGGCAACAGTTGTAGATGAAAAACCCGCCGAAGCGGTGGATGAGGAAGTCGCCGAAGTTGTGGATGAGGAAGTCGAGATTTCCGAGACACTCCCAGAGGCAAAAGTCGTAGATGAGGAAGTCGCCGAAGCGGCGGTGGATGAGGAAGTCGAGATTTCCGAGACACTCCCAGAGGCAAAAG
>JAXHVR010000119.1:0-15112 GCA_034189005.1 Cyanobacteriota bacterium
CCCCAAGCCAGAATTCCCATTGCGACTAGGAGTATTAATATTGTTGTCGTATTTTCCGAGCCTATCGTCATATCAGAACCTTAATTATTTCTATTTTTTATCTTGATTTATACCGGTTTTCCTACTTCGGACCCGGCCCTTGCCGCAAAACAACACCGCCCCGGCCCTCCTCCATTGTCCCCGGATATCTTAAGGCTCTAGGATACCATTTTTAAGCGACGCGGCCTCCCACCGCAAGGGCCATATTGGAATGAAGAAATGAAGAAACCCGGTTTTTTCAAAAATACCTTCGCCATTTTTTTGTAGGTTGGGTGGAGTGAAACGCAACCCAACATCTTCGAGCGCGAAACGAACATAAGGAAAAGACCCGAACGGCCCCCCTTTGGGATGCGGGGGGGGCTTTTTGTTGGGTTTCGCTAACGAGATTTAGGGGGTTTTGAGGACGACATTTTCAGCAAAACACCCAGAAACCGTTATTTTTCCCGAGAAAGTTGCACGTCGCGTTTTTAAAGGAAATCTGGAAACAAAAAAGACCGACAAAGCTCGTATTCGCGTTCCAAACGTGCTTTTGCCAATTGATAATAATCCGAATTAATTTCAGCACAGAAAGACTTTCGACCTTTCCTTAGAGAAGCCACACCCGCCGAACACAAACCGCCAAAAGGTTCCCAGATAGCATCCCCGGCATCGCTAGAAGCCAAAATAATCCTCTCCATAAGCTGTAGGGGCTTTTGGTTGGCGTGGACGGACTTAGCTTTTTTATCCTTAAGACGTTCCGCGCCTCGAACCGCCGGTTCCGACCAAACGTTTGTCGCGCCGTGGATGTGGTTCCACTTGGAACGCAGTCGCGACCATTGTTCCGCCGTCACCGACGAAAAACCATCCAGGGAAAAATATGGCCATTGCGTCGGGGGGCCGTGCAAGTTGGCATAAGCCACGATGCGTTCCATCATTTCTGCTGGGGGGAAGTACCAGAGGCGATCCTTCGTAAAATATTTGCGAGTTGCCGCATTCTTGAGGCCGCAAGCCTCGTTAGTCCTATTCAGGGGCAGTCCGGTGCGAAGCCACTCGTGGCGCAACCAATCCTGCATCGACAAAAATTGACCCTTACAGGTAGGTAATTCTACCTTGCGGACGTACTGCACGCATACTTCGGTGACGATGGGGAATTGGCGGATGGTTTTGCTATTAACGTTACCAGCGATATGACCGATGCCTTTATCCCAAATATTGGTGCAGCGGTATTGCCAGCCATTATTTGCTAATACTGGATGGACTGTCGCCCAGCCAATTTCGCTGCACCAAAACCATAAAGTTGTCTCTGGTAGGGAGTAGCGCGACCAAGCTGCGATGTGGGGGGCGTACCAGTCGGCTAGTTCTGTAGGACTTGATGGTTCAGAAGGAAACAGTCCCAGTCCGTAGGCACCGTCTGAGACGATCGCTGTGGGTGGCTGCCAACTGGCATATCGGGTTAGGGCATCGCCCATTTCCAGTTGCGCGGAACCGATAACAGTACTGTTATCGGCAACTTGGTTTTTGGAATTGGCTGTTTGGCTTTTTGTGGTGTTCGACATTTCGATCGCTATTGATTTTTTCAAGTCCAATCTGAGCATCCTTTCCTCAAATAGTCGATTTTGGAATATTCCAAAACCAACTATATACTTTCAGTCGAGGTGAAGTCCAATGTCCAAGTCAATTTTTACCACCGAGTATGCTCTTTTTCTAAGCCTTCTCCGGGAAGCTAGAAAAGCTGCTGGACTTACGCAAGAACAAATGGCAGAACGTTTGGGGCAAACCCAATCTTATGTCAGTAAATGCGAGCGGGGAGAAAGACGAATCGATATTGTTGAATTGCGTGCTTTTTGTCAGGCGATTGGCATTTCTTTAAATGACTTTATCCTGCAACTTGAAACTAGCATACAACAAGGGTCAAAATAGTGGACTACCAAAATTATCTTGAAATCGCAACTAACGCCTTGCTAGATTTGAAAGGGCATATTATAGATGTTATTGCAATTTCTAAACCGCGAGACATTCAAGGAATTTTAGAAATCTCTAAAATTATTAGCAAACTTTCGCCAATTGTTGGCAATCTTTTAGAATACGCGATCGCTCGACACTTAAACGAAACATATAAATGGCCGGATGGTTGTCAGTGGATAAGACAAGACCCCGGTTTTCCCGACACAATTCTTAGCGGACTACCAGGCATACAGCCTGGAATTGAAGTAAAAACTTGGTTTCCTTTATCTACTGAAATAACTGCCCGTTTTCGCGATAGTCAAACTCATTTCTCAGCCAACCAAACAAAGGTAGTAACTGTCTGTTGGATTCTAGAAAATATTTTAGCAGGAAAGCCGCAGATTATTGACATTTGGATTGGGGATGCAATTGATGTAGCTAAAACTCGCGATTCTCATTACCACAATCCTCCTTCTTACATCGTTTTGGAACCAGAAGATACCAGCCAACGTACTGCCAATTTACAACAAACTAACTGCAACGGTTACACGTTTCAAGGCACCGATAAGCAATTAGTTCGAGCTACTAAAATGGTAAATTCCTGGGGAGTAAATGCAAAGGAATATCGCCCAGACCGCGAATATAAAATGCTTATGCGTCAATTAATTGGAAGTTTTCCTTACCGTCTCGATACCAATTTTGCAAAACTGGACAGAATTGGTTTGGCAAGTCTGGAACATTTTAAACAAAACGTCCTGCGAACGTCTTACTTTGGACTAACAATTCAGTCATGGATTAAGGCAATTAAATCTAAAAACCTAACAGTTTTAGAAACTATCATCGATCCCAAAAACACCGACATAATAGAATAGTTTTTAGGCTATTCCTGCTTTTTTCTCGTTACCCATGCAATTTTTCCCAACATAAATTTTCGCCGCTGAGGTCTTTAAAACAGTCGCCGCGACCGTCTAGCAAAATGACAGGAATTGTAGGTTGGGCGCGCGCTTTCCCTTCACCAACGCAAGCTACCATGTTCTAAATCTATAGTAATCCGTGCAGGGATTATGAAAAATTATGAGGCAAGAAACCCGGTAACTTCTGCGAAACCGGGTTTCTAAAACAATACCTTCGCCATTTTTGCCGAACAATGAAATGATAATTCGCCCGCCAGAAACCGGGTTTTTTGAAAAAACCCGGTTTCTTAAATCCCCATGCCTCACGGATATTTCTTTTTGGCGAAGGTATTGTCAAATATCGCAACTTCCGCACGGATTCCTATATTTCCACATTAAGATGCACCCGCATAACTAACTTCTTTGGTCGAATTATTTAACATTTTGCTACCTTCTAAAACTATTTCCCTAGCCCATTTATCTACCTCTAAAATATCCTCCAAAGAAGGATTTTCTTTATTATCGGCTTTATGCTTTTCGCAGGCAAACTCTATCGCTTTCGGAATTTCTAAAAACTGTATTTTCTCTTCTAAAAACAGCGCCACTGCCTGTTCGTTAGCAGCATTCAACACCGCCGGCATGGAACCGCCTTCCCGACCGGCTGAATATGCTAATTGCATGCAAGGATATTTCACGTCGTCTGGTTCTTTGAAAGTTAAATTGCCGGCTTTAACTAAATCTAACTGTTCCCAATCTGTATAAATCCTTTCCGGCCAAGATAAGGCATAAAGCAATGGCAAACGCATATCGGGCCAGCCTAATTGAGCTAAAACAGATGTGTCTTGTAATTCAATTAAAGAGTGAATAATGCTTTGGGGATGAATGACGATATCGATGCGATCGTAATCCAATCCAAATAAATAATGAGCTTCGATAACTTCCAATCCTTTATTCATCATCGTAGCCGAATCTACGGTTATTTTTCGACCCATAGACCAATTAGGATGTTTGATGGCATCTGCTACTTTTACTTCGGCTAATTTTTCCACCGGCCAATCCCGAAAAGCGCCCCCAGATGCAGTTAAAATTATCCGGCGCAAACCGTCTTTTGGTACTCCTTGCAAGCATTGAAAAATTGCCGAATGTTCTGAGTCTGCGGGTAATAGTTTTACTCCGTGTTTTTCGATCAGGGGATTGACAACCGGACCTCCAGCGATGAGGGTTTCTTTATTAGCTAAAGCTATATCTTTTCCTGCTTCGATCGCCGCAATGGTCGGCAGCAAACCGGCACAACCAACTATCCCCGTTACCACTGCCTGGGAGTCTCCGTATCTGGCAACTTCCGTCACTCCCGCTTCCCCTGCCACCAAGATCGGTGGGGCGTCGAGGTTGGCGATCGCCTCTTTCAATTCCCCTAATTTCGATTCGTCCCCGATGGCGGCGATATTGGGTCGAAATTGACGAATTTGCTGGGCCAGCATTTCTGCGTTCCGTCCGGCCGCTAACCCTACTACTCGAAATTTGTCTGGATGATGGGTGACAATATCTAATGTCTGGGTCCCGATGGAACCAGTAGATCCTAAGATGCTAATTGCTTTCATATTTTTTTTAGAATTTTTTTACAATTCAGGGCGCAATTTTTATCTTACGATTTAACGGTACTTAAAGAACTGTTGACAAAGAATTGGTTTTATGTTAAGTACCGGTGCAAAATTAATTAGACATATTAAACAGGCGAGACGCCTGTTCTACGAACGAGCTTTGAAAAAAATAAACGACTTCATTCTTCTTCCACCGCCGACTGTCGCCCTGATGATGGTGGTAGCTGGGGCAATATTCTTCGCCCTTAGCAACCTGCGACATTCCCTTTTTCACTCCACCGGCTTCGATCTTGGCATTTACGACCAAGTAGTTTATTTAATAAGTAAGGGAAAATCGCCCATATCCTCGTTTTTGGGATACCACCACATGGGCAACCACGCCGCCTGGTCGGTTTATCCTCTGGGGTTGCTTTACAAGATTTACCCCGATGTCCGTTGGTTGTTTCTGGTACAAGCAATTTCTTTGGCCTTGGGGGCTTGGCCGGCTTGGAGTTTGGCCCGCCTGGAGGGGTTAAAACCGAGGTTGGCAGGGGCGATCGCTGCTGCCTATCTCCTCTATCCCACTATTTTTAATGTCAATTTATTTGATTTCCATCCAGAAGTTATGGCAGTCCCTGCCATTTTTGGGGCAATTTTAGCTGCGAAACGGCAACAAGTTGGGTGGTTTTCTGTGGCGATCGCCTGGATATTGGGTTGTAAAGCGGTACTGTCTTTAACTATCCTGGCTATGGGTTTTTGGTTGTGGAAATTTGAAGGGCGAAAATTATGCGGTTTAATTGCTCTTAGCGCGGGTTTTTTCTGGTTTTTAATCGTTACCCAAGGAATTATTCCTGCTTTCAGCGGTCAAGAAGTTGCTGGAGTGGGGCGCTATAGTTATTTAGGAGATTCCGTTATTGGCATCATTGTTAATATGTTCCTCCTCCCAGAGGCGGTTCTGGGAAAAATATTGTCTTGGGATTCTTTCAAATATTTGTTATTAGTAATATTACCGGTCATCTGGGGCTTAGTTCCGGGAGGTAAGTTGCCCAAAATTGCTAATTTTATTCCCTTGATTCCTGCTATCCCCACTCTATTTTTAAATATTCTTTCCGATGTCAGCTTTCAGCGCAGTTTGGATTATCAGTATTCTCTGCCGGTCGTTCCTTTTTTATTATTAACTGTAATTTTGCTCTTGCGCCAAACAGACAAGATATCTGTTCTCGCTGAGTTAAAGTTGCCTAAATTAAAATGGCAATTATCAATTCCTAATTATCGATCGCCAAAAGTAATAATCCTCTGGTCCGTTGTGGTTTTATTATTGCTGGTAAATTTGAGCGCTTTTTCTGCTGCTAGTAGAAGTCTGGATACCGTGCGGGCAACTAAAGAGGCGATCGCTACAGTTAAAACCAAAGGTGGAGTCCTCACCGATAATAAATTAGCCCCCCATTTAAGCCACCGCGAAACGGTTAAGTTATTAAATCAAACCGACCCGGAAAATTTAGAGGAATTTGATTATGTGGTGTTGAATTTACGTCACCCTTGGCCGGATACTGTAGAACAAGGAATTATTTTAGCGGAAAGATTAAACAATAGTTACCAATGGAAAATTAGCTATCAAAAAGATGATGTTGTTGTGTTTGAAAGAGTAGGAGAAAGCGTTTATAGCGATTATTGAATCCATGAGGTACATCCCGAACGATCCCCCCCAGCCCCCCTTAAAAAGGGGGGAGCCGGAAAATATCAAAGTCCCCCTTTTTAAGGGGGATTTAGGGGGATCGAAAATGTACTTCACCGATTCGACAAATGCTATATCGAAATCCAGAGGTAAATCTATAGCAATCCTAAACTGGTTGTCAAAAATAAAAAATCATCAAAAAAGTAGTCCTATCTGTTCTTTGCTCTACTTTTACCTTCCTCTTCCCTAAGGAATGAAAAGCCTCATTGAACCTCGATAATCTTCCAGATCGAATGCAATTTCAATGAGCCGATCGACACAGCGATTGCGATTATCGCTATCATTGAGAACGCGATCGCTATCTCCAATCGTAACGACGGGTAAAGCAAGAGGTGTATTTTCTTCTCGCATCACCAATTCTAAAGAATTTTCTCCCTTCATACTTCGGTTTGCCGTTAGCAAAACCATTTGATTTGCTTGTGCAAATCGCCATACGATGCGATCGTCACTCGCGATCGGTAATTCAATTTCTGCAAAGGTGAAAAAACGAATAGGTAATAAATCCAACCAACCTAGGGCAGTAATTCTACCCGCTAATAGTAAAGCGTGTCCTTCAAGGTTATGGTCTATTAGAAAGTTCATGCACGAGATTCGCGCCCCGCTTGATGTGTTGCTTTTTGTCTTTGTAGCTTTTCCCAAGCTGCTTCCATTCCAGTTTTGGGAGGCTTTTTAGCTAGTCTTGCTAGGAGATCGCGATTGCGTTTTTCGTAATACTCTCGCAGTTCTTCGCATTGTTTTAATACCATTTGATACTCCTTTTCTACCTCAGCACGATTGGCTTGAATGTAAAGAAGAGCAGCATTAATTTGTTCGTCGGTGAGATTGAAAAGACCGCGAATAAATTTCGGGGGATATTGGCCAGTCAGATAGTCCATAATGTCGTAAAGAGTAATCCGAGTCCCCGATATTGTCAAGCCTCTTTCTGTTCGTGCAATTGTTGTTTTTCTGTTAGATTGCAAAGTCATTTAGATCGCTTTTCTTGAGTATGGGCGAAATTCTTCTCTCTATTCTAATACTGCAACGAGGCTTCCACAGACCGACTAAGCTACAAGCTTGGCTTTTCGTTTGAGCCGACATAGGGGCCATAAGTAGGTAAGCACAAATATTTACATAAAATTATTCTTGATTTCCCGTAGAACAGGCCAAAGCGCCTGTTCCAGATGTCCAATTAATTTTGCACGGGTACTTAAATCGCGATCGAGTTTTTCATGCTGGATGGGATAGGCATCATCGAGTTTTTGGACCCGTAATTCACATCGATATTATTGACGATAAAATCTGGATTCAGTACGATGGAACGGAATTTGCCGTAGCTAATGAGTTGCTGGAATTAGGAGTACCAAAAGATGAGATTGTTTTGGGAGATCGCGCGCCATTTATGCGTCAATATGATGAATTTGGCGTTGGTTAAGTTTTACAATCCTTCGCTTTTTTTCCCAATTCCAATCCAGTAGAAAATTGAAGGATTAATTTTAATATATTTTATTACCAAAATACACATACAAACATTCCAAATAACCACAGTACAAGTTGTGGAAATCGCCGCTCCCGCTGCCCCAAACTTAGGAATTAAAATAGCATTTAATCCTACATTCATTAATGCACAGCAGCTAGAAACGATGACAGACTTATTCTGATGGCCGGTCATCATCATCAAATTGCCAACTGAACCGCATAATACATCTATCAAATACCCGATAAGGAGAATTTTCAACGCCCAATGAGCGCTCAAAAATTCCGGGCCGAAAAGGCTGAGAATCGGTTGGGCAAAAATAGCTAAAATAACGCCGATCGCTACAGATGGCGCAAAAATCCAGAGGGTTACAGCAGCCACAATTTTTTGCAATCCTTCGCGATCGCCTTTGGCATAAAGAATGGCATAAGCCGGTGATGCGACCAGATTAAGACTCTCCAAGATAAAAGTCGTCCATAAAGCAGTTTTTGCCGCCGCGCTGTAAATGCCCACAGCCCCCGCCCCTGCCAGGGCTCCCGTCATTATGACATCCATTTGGGTTAACAGGATTTGAAAAGTCTGGTCCAACAACAACGGAAGCGCCACCAAAAGCCATTGGCGAGGTTTGTAAACCGGCCGTACATCGCCAATTTCCCCCTCGAATTTGAACCAGAGACAGGCAAACTGAAAGACTACGACTACTAATAGAGTCCCCAGTGCCACTCTGGTCATAGGGATGCTCGTAAGGGCGTGCTTTTGCTGAAACAGGAAAAAACCGCTCCCCAGCACAAACAGGGGCCACGCTACCTTGGAGGGTCCGTAAGCCAAAGGGATATTATCCGCCCCGCGAGCCATATCTTCTTGTAACTGGATTAATGCTTGTAGCGGCACTAACCAAATTCCCACCAGCAAGACAGAGGCATAAGGAAAGCTATGGTGGCGATCGAGCAAGAAAATTACTTCTGTACCCCCCAAACAAAGCAGCAAACCCACTGCGACAGTAAACTGCCAACTGCTCAAGAGCAATCCCCATAATTCTGCCCATTCCTCTCGGACGCGGTATTCAGAAATGAAACGCAATACGGCCCTCGGCAATCCCAAACTTGCTGGAATGGCTAGAACTAAAGACCAAGAGATGACATATTCGTAAATTCCATACTCGGTTTTCCCCATCCATCGCGCGAGGAAGATTTGCGCCAGGTAAGTAAGGGTCATTCCTGCGGCTTGCAATAACAGAATGGTGGCTGCATTTTTTGCTAAGACATTAAGCTTGAGGCTATTTTCAGTTTCGCCAAGGGATGTCGCGGTCATTCTTTTTTGTACCTTGAGTTTCTAAGATTGTTCGTTTAGTGGTTATTATAGTTTTGCGTTTATCGATCTGAGGTGGCACAGCAATAGTATGATTTGCCGGAGATGTTTAATGTCTAAATATTTTGGAGATGATGATGATTACTTCACCAGTCTGTAGCTATAACGAATGGGACCCTCTCGAAGAAATAATTGTTGGAACTATTGACGGAGTAACGGCACCTGTTTTAACCCACGAGATGAAAACCTTCATACGGAAAGACTATTGGGACTTCTATCAAAAATATGGCGGAAGGCCCTACCCCTCAGAATTAGTCGAGAAGGCAGCTAAAGCTCTTAACAATCTTCAAGAAGTGCTTGAAGGAGAAGGTGTTATTGTACGACGACCAGAATCTGTCGATTATGCCCATCAAGTTTTCAAAACGCCTTATTTTGAATCAGCGGGGTTCTTCAATGCTGATGTGAGGGATGTCTTGCTGGTTGTGGGCGATGAGATTATCGAAGCGCCAATGTCCCAGCGATGCCGCTATTTTGAATTCTTGCGCTATCGGCCTTTAATCCAAGAATACTTTTATCAAGGGACGAGTTGGACGGCAGCTCCCAAGCCCAAGATGTCGGAAGCCCTCTACGATTGGGACTATCCTGAAGAAGATATGTCCTTTTTCCGGGGGGAGTCTAACGTCCCGGATAGCGTCGGTCCTTTGAACGGACGCTTTATTACTACCGAATCGGAACCTTGCTTCGATGCCGCTGATTTCACCCGCTTCGGCCGAGACATCTTGGCCCAGAGGAGCCACGTTACCAATGACTTAGGAATCCAGTGGATGCAGAGGCATCTTGGTTCGGAGTATCGAGTACGCACGGTTAAGTTTCGCGATCCAGGTCCGATACACATGGATGCGACTTGGGTTCCCATTGGCGAAGGGCGGGTTTTGTCTTGCCCCGATCGCCCTTGCATCTCCCCCGAAATTTTAGAGATGTTTGAAAAAGGGGGATGGGAAATTCTTTATCCTCCTAGAGGCATAGCTAATGCCGAATTTCATATGTCAAGCCGCTGGCTTTCGATGAATATTCTTGTTATCGATGAAGAACGGGTAGTAGTGGAAAAGAGCGAAGAACCTACTATTAAATTCTTTAAAGAAATAGGTTTAAAGCCAATCTTAGTGGACTTCAAAGACCATTATGTTTTTGGTGGTGGATTGCATTGTGCTACTTGCGATGTGCGCAGGCGGGGCACATTGAAGTCATACTTTTAATAGAAGCAGATGATGCCCATCTTTAAGAGACGTTTAGATTAGATGGGCATCCTGTGCTTTAATGTTTTTTGGCAAATTTATCCATAAATTCTACCAAAGTTTCTACCGCTTCTTGGGTAACGCCATTATAGAGACTAACCCGACATCCTCCCCTGGTTCGATGTCCCGCTACTCCTACAATTTTTGCCTCAAAAGCTTCTTCGATAAACTGTTTTTCAAGTTCTTCTGTTGGGAGCGTGAAAACCACATTCATATCGGAGCGAGAAGCTTTCTCGACGGCACAATTAAATAAAGGGTTGGCATCAATACACCCATAGAGAGTCTCTGCTTTTTTCTTATTAATTGCCCCTAGTTTTTCCAGTCCGCCGATGTCATCTTCAATCCATCGCAAAATCTGCCAAGTAATATAAATTGAGAAACAAGGAGGAGTATGGTAATTAGACTTGCTTTTGATATGGGTGCGGTAGTCTAAAAACTCTGGTAAATCATCCGAACTTTTCGCCAACATTTCTTTACGAATCAGGACAACAGTGACGCCTGAAAGTCCTACATTTTTTTGAGCGTGGGCGTAAATGCAACTCAAGTTAGTCGGATCGATTACCTTGCTCATAAAGTCAGAGCTCATGTCAGCCACAATGGGAATTGGAAGTTTAGGGAAGCCCTGAAACTGAGTTCCAACTACAGTGTTATTGCTGCAAAGGTGTAAATATTTAGCTTCTGGTCTTAATTTAATTTGGTTTAAATCAGGCACATCGGTATGGTCGCAATCCACTGAAGAAGCAATTATTTCT
Source organism: Cyanobacteriota bacterium (assembly GCA_034189005.1). Classification (GTDB taxonomy): domain Bacteria; phylum Cyanobacteriota; class Cyanobacteriia; order Cyanobacteriales; family Microcoleaceae; genus CALKCV01. The sequence goes on from JAXHVR010000119.1 coordinate 10,979, forward strand.
AAGTCTCGATCTAAACTTTTTACCGCTTTAATTGCTTTTTCTGCCCAATATCCAGTGTCGATGTAATCTATGCGATCGCCGGCATTTGAGAAATTCATCGGAACCATGAGAAATTGAAGCGAACCGCCACCTTGTAAAAAGACAACTTCAAATTCATCGCCCAACTCCATTAATCGCTTAATCCGTTCGGCACTATCATCAATTATGAACTGAATCTGCGGGTTGCGATGGCTAATTTCCATGACGCTCATTCCCGTACCGTTAAAGTTGAAAAGCTCTGCGCGAACCCGTTCTAATACGGGGAAAGGAAGGGCCCCTGGACCGGCGTAAAAGTTTACCACTCGATCTTCATAGATATTTTTAGGTGGCAATAGAGATGTGGCCTGCATAAGTTATGAAGTATTGAGATATGACATTTGAATAATAACCTAGATGGGTGCATCTAATCTTTGCCAAAAGACTTTACTATTTTCGATTTTTGATTTTTGATTTACAATTTTTGCTTAAGTTTCCAGCAAAATCCAAGGGTGTTGAACTCTGGCCACCGCCCCCCCTGGAAATGGATCGGTTTGAGATCGATTGGGAGCCTTAATTAAAGCGGTTAACTTCTCAACAGTCTCGAAATTGGGATTAATAAATAACGCATCTTGTAAAAACATTCTCATCGCCCTTCTTTGTAAAGCTAGGGGCGCTTTTTTCAGAATTAAACGGTCGATCGCTTTGATGTTTTTAGCCGGGGAATGGAACAGGCGAGACGCCTGTTCTACGGGTGTTGCTTCTTTTAATAAATCTCGCGCCGCCCCTTCTAGATATTCGACTTCTGCCCTGAGAAGTTCGGCTGTTTTCGCTAAACTTGTTTCTACTTTTGGATTAAAATTTGTCTGCAAATAAGGCAGCAATTCTAAACGAATGCGGTTTCGGGCATACTGCAAATCTTCGTTGGTAGAATCTTCCCAAATAGGAAGATTTTGGTCCTGGCAAAATTGGGCTGTTTCCGCCCGAGAAATTTCTAGAAGGGGGCGAACCAGCAGTGGAACAGGCGAGACGCCTGTTCTACGGGGAGAAACGTCTAAAGGGCGAGACCATACCAGGGAAGAGAGGCCGTCTGCCCCGCTACCGCGAAAGAGATTGTACAGAAGAGTTTCAGCCCGATCGCTTGCCGTATGACCGGTGACGATGTAGGAGTAATTATGGGCCATAGCGATCGCCCCCATAGCCTCGTAACGCCATTTTCTCGCCCCCGCCTCGCTGGCATAAACCTCTGGGGCCGTTTGGAGAAAAAAGGATATTTGCCAATTTTTAGCTAACTGTTCGACAAACTCAGCATTAGCTTGAGAATCATCTCGCCAGCGATGGTCGCAATGGATCGCTGCTAGTTGCCAACGCCATTTAGATCGTAAATCTAATAATAATTTCAGCAAACAGACAGAATCTTGACCCCCCGAGACTGCCACTAATAATCGTTCTTGGGGCGGTAAAAGTAGGCGATCGCGTAGAGTCTGGTGCAGTCTCGCGTGTAAAGGCGTCCAAGAATTGTTCATAACTTTCAAGAAACCGGGTTTCTTTGAGAAACCCGGTTTCTGAGAATACTAAAATAATAAAGAAGCAATTAAAATTAGACTTTTTATCTATTATGAAGCTCAAAAGATTAGGTCATGTAGCGATTTGCGTAGAAGACATAGATAAAGCAGCCGAGTTTTATCAAAACTTAGGCATGGAGTTAGCCTGGAAAGACGCAGACTGGGCTTACCTCAAAGCCGGAGAAGACGGACTGGCGCTTTTGAGTCCCAGCTACCAACAGTCGGGGCCCCACTTTGGCTTTGTCTTTAGCGATCGCTCGGAAATGGAAACAGCTTACCAAGAACTCAAAGACCGAGAAGTTCGAGTAAGCGATCTGCACGAACATCGAGACGGGACAGCCTCCTTCTACGGCAGAGACCCAGACGGCAACTGGTTTGAGTATCTCTACGAAAAAGGCTAATAGCATCCCCCGGTCCAGAGGCCGGGGGGCGATAAAGGGTAATAGCTAAAGGAGATTTGCCCCGAAAGCTAAAGAAAAACTGTGAATTAGCTAAAAATTACGGTAGTGGGTCACAATTCATGTTCTAAAACCATCGATCGAGTTCGTAGTAATCGCTTTAGCGATTGATATAGATAAATCGCTAAAGCGATTACTACGAACTGCCACTACATCTTTACCACTACCAAAATTACTAATTACCAATTACTAAAAAATAGTCCCTATCATGCCACAGAAATTAGTATTAAAATATCGTCGCAAGTCCCTACTCCAACAGTGGCAGCAAGTAGATTGGCTTTTAATGGCAGTCTATATAGGCATGACCGTTTTTGGAGGGCTAATGATTCATAGCGTAAACCTAAAAGAAGACCTCCCCTTCTCTTGGCAACATTTGCTTACTGGAGGGGTAGGTTTGGTCGTAGCCTTAGCGATCGCTCGTTGTAACTACGAAATTTTGATTCGCTGGAAGTGGATTATTTATGGTTTTACCAATTTTTCTCTAATTGCCGTCCAGATTATAGGAACTACGGCCCTCGGGGCCCAAAGGTGGATTAATATTGCAGGCTTCCACGTTCAACCATCGGAATTTGCCAAAGTAGGCTTAATTCTCACCCTAGCCGCTTTCCTAGAATCAAAGGTCAGGATCGGTATCTCAGACCTACTCAAAACTCTTGCCATAGCTGGGGTACCCTGGGCCTTAGTATTTTTAGAGCCTAATTTAGGAACCTCTCTAATATTTGGAGCCATTACCTTCGGCATCCTTTACTGGGCCAATGTTAACCCCGGTTGGTTAGTATTGCTGGTGTCTCCAGTGCTTTCAGCTATTCTCTACAACATCTATTTACCCGTTTGGGTGCTGTGCACGATCGCGATCGCTTGGATCGCTTGGCGCAGTTTGCCTTGGCCTTGGTTGACTGCCCCCATAGCTTTAGGAATTAACATAGCTTCGGGAAATTTAGGAAAGGTCTTATGGCAGTTGCTCCAAGATTATCAAAAAGACCGCTTGACAGGATTCTTAAACCCAGAAAGAGACCCCTTGGGCACTGGATACCACTTAATTCAATCTCGCATCGCGATAGGTTCGGGACAACTTCACGGACGGGGGTTATTCCAGGGAACCCAAACTCAACTTAGTTTTATCCCCGAACAACACACGGATTTTATCTTTTCTGCTATTGGAGAAGAATTAGGTTTTATTGGTTGTTTGTGCGTTTTAGCCGCCTTTTGGTTTATTTGTCTGAGATTGATAGTTATCGCTCAAACTTCTAAAGACAATTTTGGCTCTTTATTAACTATTGGAGTTGTGGCAATGTTGCTGTTCCAAATGTTTGTTAATATTGGTATGAATATTGGTCTGGCTCCAGTAACAGGAATTCCTCTACCTTTACTAAGTTATGGGCGATCGGCTTTGTTGAGTAATTTTATTGCTTTGGGATTGGTTCAATCTGTGGCTAACCGCAGACCCAAACTAACTTATTAGGGTTCGCGTCCCGTAAATTGATGAACCAAGAACTTGTCGTTAATTGTTAGTTGTTAGTTGTTAGTTGTTAGTTGTTATAACCGTAGGTTGGGTGGAACGCAGTGGAACCCAACAATACTATTTTATTTTTTGGAGAAGAGAATTTTTGGTAATCCCTTATAGCATTTGTCGAATCGGTGAAGTACATCGAGCGATCCCCCCGAGCAAGCCTTGAGAAGGGGGGAGCCATATTTTTTCAAAGTCCCCCTTTTTAAGGGGGATTTAGGGGGATCGATCTAGGTGTACCTCATGGATTCAATAATCCCTTAGTTATTAGTAGCCAGAAAAAGTCGTTGTGTACTGGCCGAATTGCTGCGAAAAATCGCGGTTTGCTAAACCGGCGACCCAATTATTAATTATTAGACTTCTTGCAGAAGTAGGCAACAGGCAACAGGCAACAGGCAACAGGGGAAGAGATTTTAAGGAAAAAAGAGCTAAAAAAGATTTTACAAGCGACTTTTGCAAGAGGTCTATTAATTATAGCAATTATTGAATCCATGAGGTACATCGATCGATCCCCCCCAGCCCCCCTTGAGAAGGGGGGAGCCGGAACAATTCACTTTTCCCCCGTAGATGAATTCTTCCTCTGGCCTCC
>JAXHVR010000012.1:0-80818 GCA_034189005.1 Cyanobacteriota bacterium
AGGCGGGCAAGACTAAGGTTAATTGTCCCGGCCAATATTTTACGGCTGTTTGCTGCCATAACTCTAACTCCTGGGGGCTGCCTGCGATGTAAGGCAACAAAGATTCGGCTTTGTCCCCCATCAGAATTAGCGGTTTAGTTTGACTGCGGCGTTTGGCTTGGAAAATTAACTCGGATTTTTCCGGCCGTACTGCCAGGGCCGGAACCGTGTCTGTGGGAAAGCTGACTAATTTACCGGATTTTGCTCCTTCTATTAGGGCATTTAGCGATACTTGGGTCATTTTTTTTAATTAATAATTAATAATTAATAATTAATAATTGTTGGACATTCATCCTCCAGGTGGCGAATAAGCGTTAATACCCGACCCGTCCGCGACTAAATTTTTGTTGAAATTCCGCTTTTCCCGACTACTTAAACTCTGCGGGCAAGGGCAAATCTTTCTATCCCTGCTAGGTCGGGGAAGATCTGGATTTGAGTGTAGTTGCCGTTTGAACGTAATAACTCGGCTGCGGCGGAAGCTTGTCCTGCCATCATTTCTATTAACCATACTCCACCGGAACGTAAATAGGTGGGTGCTGTTTCTATTAAATATTTTATGCTCTCCAGGCCGTCGGTGCCTCCGTCGAGAGCTAAATGGGGTTCGTGTTTGACTACTTCTGGTTGGAGGGCGGCGATCGCTCTACTGGGAATATAGGGCGGGTTGGCTACCATGCCGCTTATTTGGCCTTTGAGCTTGTCTAACGGTTCCCACCAATAGCCCCGAGCGAACTCAATTCTATGGGCCAAACCGCAATTTTCGGCATTTTCTCTGGCGATCGCCAGAGCTTCCGAGCTACTGTCAATAGCATAAATTTTAGCCTTTGTCAAAGCTTCTGCCAATCCCAGAGCGATCGCCCCACTACCAGTGCCCAAGTCCGCCCAATGTTCGTTATCTGCGGGAGTGGTGGAAGAACGAGCGGCGATCGCTAGATCGATTAAATCCTCTGTTTCCGGTCGAGGAATGAGTACGGCGGGGGTAACTTTTAAAGCAAAATTCCGCCAATAGGCCACCCCCGTCAAATACTGTAGGGGTATCCTTTCTTCTAGGCGGCGATGCCAGAGTTTTTCTAATTCTTTTAGGGAAATTTTCAGATAAATTTGCGGCTTATCTTTGAAAGATTCCAAACGCAAAACTAATGGCTCTAAGCCTGCTATTTCCCGCAACAACCAGTCAACTTCTCTCGGCGGAATCTCCTTTTTTATTGCTCGTTCTTTAGCAGATTGTCGCCACCGATAAAGTTCTAATCCTGGGACGGAAAACGAGCATTGAGATGTCATAATTGTTAATTGGAAAGTTGTAACGTAGAACAGGCGTCTCGCCTGTTAGCTGTTAGTTGTTAATTTGGTAGTGCTAAATATGTAGTGACTGTTCGTAGTAATCGCTTTAGCGATTTATCTATATCAATCGCTAAAGCGATTACTACGAACTTGATTTTGAGGTTAGAACGCTACTTCCGATCCACTACCGTTAGTTTTTTGATGTTACCATTAACTATCTGGTGCATCTCATCTTTTTCTGCCAACTAACTACTAACTACTAACAAAAAGCAGCCACTTTTGTGGTTCCCTTCAAAGGTTACTTCCTGCCCTTAATAATTACCCATTACAAACAGATTAATTACCCGCTTCTCCTTGAATTTGGCGGATAAATTCCACTGTATCTCTGGGAGGAATCAAGACAATTTTAGTTAAAAAAGGATCGTCATCGGTTCGCAAAGCTTCGATTACCCCTTCGAGATTTACAACCTCTATTTCTATGCCTCCAGCGATGTCTGGTTGTTGGCTTTGAAAACGTTCTAACATTCCCTGTAGATCTTCTTTCTTGAAAAACATAGGAATGACTTGTTGCTCGCCCCTTTGAATAGTTAAGTAGCCATCTTCATTTCCACCTTTAGCTAAGAAAAGAGGAGTTCCGTTAAAGTTATTAGTTTCTTTACCGCTTTGCTCTAATAAGACTAGAGCAGATTCTACTTGCTGTTGTCCCGGAACAAAAGCAAATTGTAAATTCTCTCCGTTATCTCGGATAGATTCATTCATTTGGTAAACTTCACCAAGAGATACCGGCACCACTTTTACCGAAGCAGCTAAATCTGGATTTTCACTTCTGAGGCGATCGACAAAAGCATCTGCATCGCTCTTGTGAATAAATACCCCTGCCAAAGAAGCGTTAACATCTTCACCTTCCCTGCTTACGGAAGCAACAAGGGGAGCCCCTTCACCATCGGTAATAGTAAATACTGGCACGGGGCTCAATTTTTGTAAAATCTCCTCTTGTGGTAGTGCTAAAGCAGACATATTAGTTGCTGGATAGGGAGCTAGAAAAGTGCTTCCCAAGATGCCTAATACCGCACCCAAACGAATTAATAGTTTCATAATTTCTCCAAGGTATAGAATCGCTAAAATTGTTAGATATCCACTGCTTTATAGAAAGACAAAGACTTGCGGCATCAATAATGGTAATATTTATCCGGCAGTTAGTCAGATAATGTTACATAAAAAAGTGGGTGCATCTCAATGCAACCAGTAGCAGAGAATTGCTAATTGAGTTCTTGCTAATTGCATAATTGAGAGCCACCCATTTTGCCCCTTCGTCTCGATTTTCTTTTTCCACAGTTAAAGTTAACTTCCGGATGGTTTTAATTAGTAAATTGTAGCTGTTTTTATCAGAAAATTGCCCGCCTTCTTAGTTCTTAGTCTATGAGATTAGGAAAAAAAATGGAGTCTTTTTTCAAAATTTTATAGACATAATAAAGACGAGATTTTAGCAGGATAGTTCCAATACCCTTAAAGCTTAGTTTTTGAGTAAACTGGCCTATTTTTCCTGCGAAAGCAAGTAAGGAACTGACCGTCGCACTTTTTGATTTCCGAATTAAAGGCGAAGGTTTGTTAGTTACTCTTAAAATATAGCAGAAAATTCTAGTTTCTTCTGGTGAGTTCCCGACAGCAAAAGCGTACCAGAGATCGTTAAAAGATGAACTCATCCCCTTTGGAGAAGGGGATGAGTTAAATCAGGCCATTTAAAAATCGGGATGACAGGATTTGAACCTGCGACATCCTGCTCCCAAAGCAGGCGCGCTACCAAGCTGCGCTACATCCCGTTGTTTTATTACTATAGCATTAGTTAAGCCAAAATTGGCAATAATTTTAAAAATTTTTTCTAAAATCGTTGTAACTACATAACAACAGTGCTTTGGGATATCTGCTATTGTTCAAATTTCAATTTTTAACGATGTATTTTGTGGGTCCATGGTATGTTTGTCCCTCGTAGCAGAACAAATAAGCCCGCTTCGCTCTAAAATCTAATACAAGAAATTAACCCTAGTAAACTTCCGAATTTCTACGATGGTATTTTGCCAGAATCGGTTAGTCTGGATACCAGAACATTCCTTTGATACCTTCTGGGTCGGACATAAAGCCCAAGTTGCGGTAAAAATCGACCACATCAGGGTCTGCAAATAAGGTAATGTTGCTGATATCTTGACTGCGGAGTTGTTTGATGACGTATTTCATAAGGGCCTTACCGAGACCTTTACTTTGATAATCGGGATGAACGACTACATCCCAGAGAGTGGCATTAAATGCGTGGTCCGATGTAGCTCTGGCGAAGCCGATTAATCGGGGGCGGCTTCCTCGCATCTCCCATAAGGACACGACGAGGAAACTACATTCGATCGCCTTTTTGACCTTGCGCAGGGGGCGGCGAGACCAACCGACAGCATTACAGAGTTCTTCAAGCTCGTAAAGATCTATGTCGCGATCGGTACGGAAAAAGACCCGCCCCATACCGCTTTTTTTATGCTGTTGGCCTTGGGAATTACCATCGCTACTCCCCCCAGCCTTGTATTCCTCATATTGACTTTGGTCAAACTTAGAGGATGATTCCGAATTGCTAAATAAATTTTTCCAAAAACCCATGCATGCGTGGTAGTCGGTATTCAAAGTTAAATAATTTGACGATCGCTAGTATATCTTCCCAACATCCCTTCAATTATGGCTCAGGGTTTAAAATCTTCCACACTCGAACTGCTAAAACGCTTTAACAGAGCGTTTCCACAGTTTTACGAACAATTTGTCAGCAGCGATATTCAACTGCAAAACCTGAAGCTTGCTTACCAACTCTACCAGACTAAGGAAGCAATTATCGAGCTAAAACCGGAGGGGAGCAAAAGTGCTTTGCATTTCTCCTACCGCAACCAGTCATTTTTACTCAGCGACATTTTTGGCGTTTTAGCAGCCTACGGACTGACCATCCATAGTCTGAGTCTCTACGGACAAATTTATCCACCAATGTTGGTTTTTATTAAATTGGTGGTGTCTCGCGGTGGTAAGGCCTTAACTGATAAAACTGCTGAAAATGTCTGTCGGGCCATTCGAGAGGCCCTGGCAGGTCATTTTGAAGTAGAAGAGATGTTGGCGGTGGAATTTAACCTGGATGCAGGTTTGGAGGAGGTGGCAACTGAGTTTTATGTTGACCCCGTTTTCCATTTACCCGCTCTTTTGATTGAGGCAGATAACCAGCCTGGTTTATTCTACAAAGTTATGTACGCAATTTGGCAAGAAGATTTGTTGGTGGTTAATGCTAATTTGCTGGTTTGGCGAGGCCGAACTCGTTTGATTCTTTATTTATTAGGCCCCAACGAGAGTTTGATTCCAGAATATCTCGGCCAAAAAATTGCTGAAGGAATGCGACAGCGGTTGATGGGGGAGAGATATTAAGTAATTAATAATTAATAATTAATAATTAATAATTATTGGACTTCTATCCTCTGAGTGGCGATCGAGCGTTAATGCCTGCCCCGTCCGCGAAAAAGTTTTTGAACGAACATTCCGCCTGCCGCGACTGCTGAGATTTTGTTAGCAGCGGTATCGAAGGCGGATTGTCGGTGGGGAATGAGGCGAGTGAGTATGAGTATTAGTATGAATAAAATCGAGATTAATGGGACGCAACACGCATATCAACTAACGGCCCCGACGGAATTGCCGGAAGTTTTAGTCTTTGTCCACGGATGGATGTTGAGTCGCCGCTACTGGCAACCTTTAATAGATCGCTTGGCCCCTACTTATCAATGCCTCTGCTACGATTTGCGGGGTTTTGGCGATTCTCAAATTGGGCCTGGGGATAGGACCGTCCCGGATTATGGGCCGACTGCTTATGCTAAGGATTTAGAAGTTCTATTAGAAAAGCTGGATATTTCAGGGGCCTGGTTAATAGGACATTCTCTCGGTGGGACGATCGCCCTATTGGCAGCTAGCTTGATGCCAGAAAAGGTTAAGGGTGTTATTTGCGTTAATGCCGGAGGGGGCGTTTATTTAAAAGAGGAGTTCGATCGCTTCAGAAACGCGGGTCAAAAAATTGTTAAATTCCGCCCTCGGTGGCTATCTTACCTACGATTTTTAGATTGGGTGTTTGCCCGAAGTCAGGTTTATCGTCGGGTAGATATCCAGTGGGGAAAGCAGCGGGTTATTGATTTTTTTCAAGCTAATGAAGAGGCGGCTTTAGGTTCTTTATTGGATTCTACTACGGAGGAAGAGGTAGAAAGTTTACCGAAGATTGTTTCTCGAATAAAGCAGCCGGTTTATTTTATTGGTGGGGCGGAAGATCGGGTTATGGAGTTTAAATACGTTCGCCATTTAGCAAGTTTTCATTGGCTTTTTGAAGAGGGGGAAAAGAACGCGATCGCTATTCCAAAATGCGGTCATTTAGCCATGGTGGAACAAACCGATGTTTTGGCAGATATGATGGTGGATATTGTTAATTGTTAATTGTTAACTGTTAATTGTTAATTGTTAGATGATTCGATTAACATTTCTAAAACTTCTTTAGCGTTTTTAAGAGCTTCTTCGTAAGTATCTCCATGAGTGTGACAAAACTCGCCCCACTCAGGCAGACTAACAACGAAGCATTTGTCTTCATCAGACCATTGGATAATTATGCTGTAGTTATAAATCATATTTTTTAGTCTCAAAAAATCTAATACAAACAACTAAATAAATCTTTAGCAGAAAATTGCCAATCTGTTAAGACATTGAGAACGGGTAAAGGGTCGGAATTGTATCTAACTTGTGGTTGTTCGTTGGGTTGAAAAGTGATGACAGATTCATCTTGCGGATCGACTAACCAACCCAACTGGGTGCCGTTATTTAAACAAAAAATAATCTTCTTAATTAATATGCTAGAAAATTGGTTTGGAGAAACTATTTCTATAACCCAATCTGGTGCAATTTCAAATCGATTTTGGATTCTACCGTTAGGCTGTCTGGGGATGCGCTGCCATTCAAAAACGGCGATATCGGGAACGAGGGCACTTCCTCCAAAACTACATCTTAATTCTATCAAAACCATCGCTAATTTTCTAGGTTCGCCCGCCCCAAAAATAGCTGATAATAAACCCGCTTGAATCGCGCTATGTTCTCCTTGTGGCATTGGTTTTTGATGAATTTTATTTTCAAAATACTCGTTTGCTGGTTTAGTTTCTGGTAATTGTAAAAACTCTTCCAGAGTAAGTTTTTCGGGGGACCGAACTGAGGCTACCATATCTTTTTAACTCTCGGCTTTAATTCGATCGTAGCTCTATGGTAATGTGTTCGATAGAATGTGTCAAGTTTTAAGCACAAGCAAAATATTGCAAAAAAACCTCTGTTATGAACGTAATAGACCTATTTGCAGGATGCGGTGGAATGTCTCTCGGTTTTCAAAATGCCGGTTTTAATCTAGTCGCCGCCTTCGACTCCTGGCAAAAAGCAGTTAATATTTATCGGCAAAACTTTCAGCACCCAATCTATCAATTAGATTTAAGCAAACTGGAATCGGACTATAGTTTTTTAACTCAATTCAATCCCGATCTTATTATTGGCGGCCCCCCCTGTCAAGACTTTTCCAGCGCCGGCAAGCGTAACGAAAATGTCGGCAGAGGGGATTTGACTATTTCTTTTGCGGAAATAGTCGTCAATATTCTGCCAGAAATATTCGTGATGGAAAACGTCAGTCAGTTTGTTAATTATTCAAAATATCAACTAGCAAAACAAATATTTAAAGACGCTGGATATGGCATTAGCGAACAAATAATCGATGCCAGTCTCTGCGGCGTTCCGCAAAAAAGAAAAAGATTCTTCTGGATTGGATTTTTGGGAGGCAACGATGGAGAAATAGAACCGTTTTTAAGAGCTAATATGGGAACCAAAGCGATGACAGTTAGGGATTATTTAGGAGAGAAATTAGGCATCGAAGATTACTACCGACATCCGCGCAGCTATAAACGACGGGCGATTTTTAGTATTGACGAACCCAGTCCCACGGTTAGGGGAGTTAATCGGCCTATTCCTAAAACTTATAAAAGTCATCCCGGTGATTCAGCGAAAGTTTCCGGTCGAATTAGACCTTTAACTACTATTGAAAGAAGTTATTTACAAACTTTTCCAGAAAACTTCATTTTTGAGGGTTCTAAAACCGATTTGGAACAGATTATTGGTAATGCAGTTCCAGTTAAGTTAGCAGAATATGTTGCTAATTGTATTAAAGAGTATTTGGCAGTTAGAGGTGGAAAGGTTGGATAACCGATTCAGCTTTGTTTGCCTTTTGTATCTGGTGGCTAATTTCGCTGACTGACAAGCACCCCTGCAAAATATCCTAGCGATGTCTGGCATTTTCGTTATATAAAAAACCACAGATAGCGTTTCTTGAACTTAAAAAACACTACCAGTAGAGTTTTTTATCTCTAAATAGGTAATTAATGTTTAAAAAGTGCATGCTATTGCCTGTGGTTGTTAGCCTGCGAATGCAATAGTATGCAAAAATGACTAAATCTCTTAACCAAGCTTTCGGTACGATTCTTGCTGCATACAGGCAACTTCAACAACTATCCCAAGAAGATTTTGAGGGTGCCGCCCATCGTACATATATTAGCGATCTGGAACGGGGGCTAAAAAGTCCCACTTTAGAAACTATTTCCAAACTCGCCGATCGCTTACAAGTTCATCCAACAGAACTAATTGCTCAAACCTTTAGCTTATTAGAAACGAGTAAAACACCCACGCTTAGATCGGGCATAAAATATCGGCGCAATAATTCTAAAACTGCTGATTTTTCTTACACCAATACGGGAAATAAATTTACTCCCGAAGAAGTAGAAAAAACAGTTATCCTAACCAACAAAACTGTGGTTAGTTTGGCTACTATCTTTCAGCAAGTAGCAGGCATTGACTTGTTTGAAGTCATAGATAAAAAGCAAACAGGAGCCTTCATTGGCGCAATTTTTGTGTCAAATATGGCTGAAATTGCTTCAAATAATCTGGCAGTAAACCCATCTCAAACCGGTCATCCAGATTTAGTACCAAAGGAGTATCTAAAAGACACTTCTATTAGCAATTGGGACCAGTTCCTTTACGGAGGAGTAGAAGTAAAAACTTCCTGTGGAAATTTGAAAACGGGAGTAACCAAAACTTTAGCAATAGGCAATGCTAGAATTTCCCATTTAACGGGGATAGACTGGAAAGGACACCACCAATATATTAATAATTTACTAGCTTTATTCTGGGACTATTTCGATGACAGACCCACCATTATGTCGGCTTTCTATTCTAATCGCCTAGTACCAAAAGACTTTTCAAATACAGTTCCCAAACAAGGCGGTGGAAGGACTACTAGCGTTTGCGTAACTAAAAAAACGGCTAGAGAAAAATTAACGAGTAATTGGGTTTTATTGCCAGAGATAAGCGCTTATCTTGACTTTTTAAAAAAGCTGGGAGTTGACTGCTAAAAATTACTTATAGAAAAGAGTTCGAGTTGCACTGGTTTCTCTTCTTGTTTTGGCATTACCTGACCTTGACTAATAGCCAAAAAATGCTTGCCAAGCAAATACATAAATTTAGGCGGAATACTTTCGCCGATCGCCTCTCTAATTAAAGTATCCGATGCCTGTTTTATTTTTTTTCCTTTCAATACCAAAGGCCCCCACCTATAATCAAAATCAGAGATAGAATGTAATTGGCAAGCTTCGGCTAAAGAAAGCACCCTATTTTGTGCTGGATGAATATTATTATCCGAACAAGGAAAACTAAAATTTTTAGTTAAAGTTGGCGCTGGAAGATGCCAACTCATTCGCTTATATGCGCTGGTATAACCCCGCATAATTCTAAGACTTCCATCGGGATTTCGAGCGAAGGGACGCGGTAATAAACTACCGCATTTAAGACAATACAAAGGCGTATCTTTCTTCGCTCGATTAATTCCTAAATAATTACGAGAAGCGCCATGTTTTGAGTTATTATCGAAGCAACAATCTGGATTAATACACTGGTTGTTAAATGCAGATTCTCCTTCGGGAGTATGGCTAATCCATTCATATTTTTCGGCATCTAATACAGGTACATAATGAAGAGGTAAACTCGGATGTTGTGCCCTCTTAGCAGTCTTAGCATCTAGTTCTGGAAATATTCCTATAGCTTCCTTAAGCGTCACCCATTTTTGCAGATTATTTTTACCTAGTTTATCGTGAGTGGGTGCGGGAATTAAAGAACCTCCTTCTTTTAAAATATCCCTGGCAAATTGCGATCTTGAATAAACCGTAATTAACCTTTTTCGCCGTTGGGGAATGCCGTAGTCGGCAAAGTCAACTACCTTTGCCTCACCCGCATATTCAGTTCCTAAATATTCTGGAATTAGATCTAAAATTTGTCTAAAATTGCCATTTTCATCCTCGATAACCGTATTAGACATTCGAGACACATTTTCACAAATTACCCATTTAGGCTTTAACATCGCTGCTATTCTAAGGGCGGGTAATATTAGTCGATTGCGCGGGTCTAATTTGGGACGAAGCCCTTTTCTAACATTAGACAAAAGAGTACCCAATCCGTTTTGCGACATACCTTGACAAGGAGGAGTGGCAATTAGGGCAAATAGTTCTTGGCTCCCCAGAATATCGCGAACTATCTCTACTATTTTTTGTTCGCCATTCAAAATATCTCCCTCTATGACTCTAGAATTGGGAAAGTTAGTTTTAATTAAAGCAGCGCGATTTTTTTCGATTTCGTTATGCAGCAAAAATCGAAAACCTGCTGCCTCCAATCCTTTATCGCCGACTCCTGCTCCCGCAAACAAACTAATAGTTGTTTTTTCATATTTGTCTATGGAAAAATTAGTCATTCTCATTTGTAAAAGTTAATTTATTCCAGAGGAGCAGATCGAAGAACGCAACTGGTATCACTGGTTGCTAGTATGGAAACTAGCCAGCAAAAATGGCGGCTCTTAATCCCGTGCCTCACCTTATAAAATAGCATCATCTGGTTGCTAATTTCGCTGACTGACAACCAAAAATAACGACTTTACCGCCAGCATCGGACCTTCTATTGAAAATTTACAACAATGAGTATTTGTTTTAACCCCGCCTGCGCCAGCCACAACCCAGACACCGAACTATTGTGCCAGCAATGCGGAGAGCCGTTATTGCTAGCCGATCGCTACAAAGCTTTGCGCGAGATCGGTTCTGGGGGCTTCGGCAAAACCTATCTCGGCATAGACGTGAGCCAACCAAACAAACCCCCATGCGCTATCAAGCAATTTTTGCCCGCTGCAACTAACGACAGAAATACTTCATCTCGCCTATTCAAAAAAGAAGCCGAAAGTTTGCGATCGCTCTCCCACCCACAAATCCCCAAATTCCTAGACTACTTCCAGTGGCAAGAACAGCAATACATCGTTCAAGAATACATCGCCGGACAAACTCTAGAGCGAGAACTAGCAGAGTCGGGAGTCTTTAGTGAAACTAAAATCCGCGAACTCCTCCGCCAGATTTTACCAATTTTAGAATATCTCCACAGCCGCAAACTCATCCACCGCGACATCAAACCCTCAAATATCATTCGTTCCAGTAGCGTTGGCGAAGCCTTGCGGATGCAACATCGCCGCCTAGTTCTAGTTGACTTCGGCACCACGAAGGTAGCTACCGGCACTGCCCTAGCAAGGACTGGGACGAGTATCGGTACCGCCGAATTCGTCGCCCCCGAGCAAGTTCGCGGCAAAGCCGTCTTTGCCAGCGATCTCTACAGCCTCGGCGTAACCTGCATCCACCTCCTCGCCAATGCCTCCCCCTTCGATATGGTCGATGGCGATAATAATTGGGTCTGGCCCGACTGGACCATTGATAATCCCGTCAGCGATGGACTCGCAATTGTTCTCGATCGCCTCATAGAAGCTCCCCTCAGCAAGCGCTATACTTCTGCCCGAGAAGCCCTTGCAGCCCTCGACGCACCGATTCGCGCCCCCAAAAATTCCCTGGTTTGGTGGCTCTCTGGAGGAGCGATCGGCGCTTTACTCCTCGGCATCTGGCTCTCTAGCCGGTTAGCTCCCGCCGACGGACCTATCGCCCGCAAAACTAAGCTGGATGTAGTAGAAGCGCTCTTTACTTATACCAAAATCCAAAACGATAACTATCTAGAAAAAGGGGAATTTTTAGATGAACCTTCCCAACTCATCCCCATTCATTCCCATTACTTCATCGCTCAACCCATCCAAAACGGCATCCAGATTGCTGCGGTTCCCCGTCAAAGCGATACCTACGGCTATGTAGCAGTTTTGTGGGGCGGCAAGATGTACCCAGAAGATCGAGAACGACTGGCAAACTGGCAACCGGAAGACCCCACCGATATCGGTACCTTTTCTATGCCTAACTTCCGCAGAACCCCTTCCGATTATTCCACCCGCGTCTTTTACTGCGAAAGCTTCGAAGCTGTCGCGGAACCGCCGCCACTTTCTCCGGGGTCAAAATCCTTACCTATCTCCAGCAAAGAACTTGCTTGTCCCACTGGTTACGCTTTCTCGTTGGGTATTATAGAGGCGATGGGCAAGTTGTCGGCTAAAACTTCACCGACAATAGTGGTTCCTAATAATTAAGCAGATAACAGGCATTAACGCTCGATCGCCACTCAGAGGAATTAAGTCCAATAATTATTAATTATTAATTATTAATTATTAATTACTTATCTACTCGCAAACCTACGAGGATTAAATCTATTTCTTGATTTTCGATGTCTGCCACCTTTGGCAAATAACCCCAACGTTGGAAACCTAACTTTTCAAATAACTTTAAACTGGGCTGGTTATGAGCAAAAATAAATCCGATTAAAGTTTTAATGCCCAACTTAGAACTGTCGCTAATTGCTTTATCCAGCAGTTTTCTCCCGATACCCATACGCTGATAGTTAGAATCGATATAAATGCTAATTTCCGCAGTGGCATGATAGGCGGGAGTTCCATAAAAAAATTGGAAGCTCAACCAGCCTACAATTTTATCGTCTATTTCCATCACCCAAATAGGACGACGGTTTGCTGGATGTTGTTGATACCAGGACTCGCGGCTTTCTACGGAAACTGGTTCCGTGTATCCACAGGCCTTGCGCCCTGGAATTGCAGCATTATGGATCTCGACAATAGCTGGTAAATCTGTCTCAACTGCATCCCTTATTTTCATCTTTCAATTCCACTGTCCGACTTAATGGGCAATTTCCCTATTGATAAAGTTGCATCGCGTCTCCGACCGCCATTCGGGATTGTCCCGCTAAAGTTAGAGGGGAGGTATGGCCCCTGTTAAAATGGTCGGCAGCGGCGCAACCAATCATGGCCGCGTTATCGGTGCAAAATTTCAACGGTGGAAATAATACCTTTAAATTGTGACTTGCTGCTGTTTGTTGCAGACGATCGCGCAAACGACTATTAGCGGCCACGCCCCCGCCAACGGCAATGGTATCGAGGCCATAATCTAAGGCGCAAGCGATCGCTTTTTTAGTCAAGCTTTTGGCCACAGTATCCTGGAAGCTGGCCGCAATATCCGCTACTGGCTGTTCCTTCCCTTCATTTTCCAGCTTTTGCACCAGTCGCAACACCGCCGTTTTTAAACCGCTAAAACTAGAATCGTAAGGATGATAGCCCCCTTCGGGCAGGGATATCCTACCTTCTGGCAGAGCGAAAGCGGACTTATTACCTTCCTTTGCCAACTTGTCGATAGCAGGGCCTCCCGGATAGCCCAACTTTAATAACCTCGCCACTTTATCGAAAGCTTCCCCCGCAGCATCGTCGCGAGTCTTGCCCAAAGTTTCGTATTGACCGCAATCTTTGACATAGATCGAGCTCGTGTGACCCCCTGAAACCAACAGACAGAGAAAAGGTGGCTGTAACTGAGATTCCGCGAGATAAGAAGCGTAGATATGGCCTTCTAAATGATGGACGCCTATAAAAGGCTTATCGCGAACTAGGGCCAGAGTCTTTGCAGCGGTCAGGCCCACTAATACGGCCCCTAACAAACCGGGGGCGCAGGTAGCGGCGATCGCATCTATATCCTGCCAATCGAGCTCCGCTTCGGCCAAGGCCCTATCGATGGCTGGATTAATTGTCTCTAAATGCTCCCTAGAGGCCACTTCTGGCACCACTCCCCCATAAGGGCGATGTATTTTAATTTGTGACGCAACAATATTACTGCAAACTTGACGATTCTTAACAATAGCCACTGCAGTTTCATCACAACTTGTTTCAATTGCCAAAATAATTGCCATAGCGCGATCGATTTATAGTTTAATGGTTAGTAGTTTTTGACTCGAACCCGATTAAGTTCGATCCCCGTGGACAAGGCATGGAATAGCCTCGAAATAAAAGCGTCCCTTTTTTAATTGGACGAAGCAGGCAACAGCCATTGCCTTAACTGGTAATGGCATACTGAATTGAGGACTTTAACACCAATGAAAAGGGTTAAATGTTGCACTAAATTCTTAGCCATTGCCTAGCGTGTTTTACGAGGTTCGAGCCGAGTTTTCGGATACCCTAATTAAAAGGGTAATAGACCTTGCATAGGGGATCGGATCCCCTCCAAGGTAAGATTGTTTTGTGTACGATCGCATCGCGATCCGATCGTACATAAAACTTATTGTTGTTTAACAAAAGGAAACAATTTCATGCGACGATTGCTAGCTGCAGTTTTAGCCATTAGTCTTTGGCTCTGTGTCGTACCTACCGCTTCGGCATACAATCTCGTCCCCTGTTCTGAATCGGCTGCTTTTCAGGAGAGGGCAGAGTTAGCCCGTCCCACCACAGACGACCCCGCATCCGGTCAGAAGCGTTTCGAGCGCTATTCTCAAGCATTATGCGGAGTAGATGACGGTCTGCCACATTTAATAGTCGATGGCAGTTTAGATCGTGCGGGGGATTTCTTAATCCCTAGCATTATGTTTCTCTATATCACCGGTTGGATCGGTTGGGTAGGCCGCGCTTATTTGATAGCTGTAAAAGCTGAGAAAAATACAGAGGACAAAGAAATTATTATCGACGTTCCTCTAGCCACTAAATTTATGCTGGGTGGCTTTGCATGGCCCTTGGCAGCATTGAAAGAAATCACTACTGGTGAAATGTTCGCCAAAGATGATGAAATCACAGTTTCTCCTCGCTAGAAATTAGAGCTTTGGAGAATGGAAAATAGATAAAAGGTAATTAGCGATAGAGACAGAATTAACTGTTTGTTATTAATTACTAAAAACTATCTATTTTCCTAATGCAAAAAAGTAGCTAGCTTGCTAGTTACAATTTAACTGAAAATAGAACGAATAGTTTTTGAGGGCAATTATTTATGGAAGGTTTTCAAAGGTATCTTTCTTCCGCGCCAGTATTGGCAGCGATTTGGATGGGAATCACGGCAGGTATTTTGATTGAGTTTAATCGCTTTTTCCCAGATTTGCTGTTCCATCCTCTCTAAATATTGATTTTCAGAGTGAATGAATTCTGGAAAATCCAAGAGAATTGGCGATGGCCTAATTAAGTATTAGAGCAAAAGGAAATAGAGCAAAAGCAGGGTGAAAACCATTGCTTGTAATACAGGCTAGATGCCTGTATTACGGCAGCTAGAGAGCTATTTCCTCTGCTCTATATTTTTGAATCTATATTTGTGACGAAATTAAAAAAAAATTATCGATGAAATCATACCAAGCGGCGGCAATTTCCATGACAAGCGGCCCCGACTTGTCTAAAAATTTAGTTCTGGCAGAAGAATTAATAGATTTAGCTACTCGCCGCGGTGCCGAGTTAGTCAGCTTGCCAGAAAACTTTTCCTTTATGGGGGAAGAAACAGAAAAGTTAACTATTGGTAAGAAAATTGCCGAAGAAAGCGAACAATTTCTGAAAAAAATGGCGCTTAAATATCAAGTAACTGTTCTCGGCGGCGGCTTTCCAGTGCCTACGAATAACGGTAAAGTTAATAATGTCGCGACCCTAATAGATGCTAACGGTACGGAAATAGCTAGGTATGAAAAAGTACATTTATTTGATGTAAATTTGCCAGACGGCAATACTTATAGAGAGTCAAATACCATAGTCGCCGGAGAAAATTTGCCTCGCATTTATAACTCAAAAGAGTTTGGGAATTTAGGATTATCCGTATGTTATGACGTCAGATTTCCCGAACTATATCGGCATTTGTCAAAAATGGGGGCAGAGGTTTTATTCGTGCCGGCAGCTTTTACCGCTTATACGGGTAAAGATCATTGGGAAGTGCTTTTGAGGGCGAGGGCCATAGAGAATACTTGCTATGTAGTTGCTCCAGCACAGACGGGAGTCCACTACGGACGCCGGCAAACTCACGGCCATGCAATGATAATCGACCCTTGGGGGGTGATTTTGGCCGATACTGGAGATAGCCCTGGAGTGGCGATCGCCGAAATTAACCCCTCTCGCCTAGAACAAGTGCGCGTCCAGATGCCCTCCCTCCAACACCGAGTTTTTGCTTAGGGGAGCATTAGAGCGATTTTTGCTGCTGCTTTTTAGCGCTGTATTCATAGATCTAAATCTATCTGAACTCGGGCAAGCATTGATTAAACTCATTTAATAATCAAAACTCAAAGATTGAAAATTTCAATATCTATTACCCCGAACATTGAGATTGTGACTGCCAAATCCTGCTAAATTAAACGGAAAAGAAATTGTTTTAATAAGGCGGACTTGATGTTTTATTCAATTTTTGGGGCTAGCTCGATCGCCCCAATACTTTCATTTTCCTTCGGGGATAATATATCCCCACTCCTTGCCACTGCCGAAAATGCCGCTGCGGAGGCAGACATTACGATGGTACTCGGAGGAGTGCTGCTGAGTTTAGTGGCAATTTACACCGCCAGTAAAGCAGGGGGAGAATTTTGTCAGTTCTTAGATTTACCCCCCGTTTTAGGAGAATTGGTAGGAGGGGTTGTTATTGGTATTTCTGCCCTCCACCTAGTGGTATTCCCCGAAACCGGTGGCGATGCTTCTAGCTCTGTAATTATGAGCTTTCTACAGGCCACGGCAGGTTTGGCCCCGGAAGCAGCCCAGACCACCTTTGAAACTCAAAGCGAAGTCCTGGAGATTTTATCGGAACTGGGCGTAATTATTCTCCTGTTTGAAATAGGCCTGGAATCTAATATCAGAGACTTGCTCAAAGTGGGTTTCCAGTCGTTAGTAGTTGCTATAGTCGGGGTTACGGTCCCCTTCGTGGCGGGAACTGCCGGGTTGATGCTTCTATTTAACGTCCCTGCAGTGCCGGCGGTGTTTGCCGGTGCGGCCCTAACGGCTACCAGTATCGGCATTACTTCTCGGGTTCTCAAAGAAATCGGCTGCCTGGCTACGAAAGAAGGCCAGGTGATTATCGGGGCCGCAGTAATCGACGACGTTTTGGGTATCATCATCCTGGCAGTGGTTGCGAGTTTGGCGAGGACCGGCGAAGTGGACGTGACCAACGTCATCTATTTAATTATCAGCGCCAGCGTTTTCTTGGTTGGGGCGATTTTGTTGGGTCGCTTCTTGAACGATACCTTCGTGTTTTTAGCCGGACAATTTAAAACTCGCGGTCGGGCAGTGATTCCAGCGCTGACTCTTGCGTTAATTTTGGCTTATGTCGGCAATGCAATTCATTTAGAAGCAATTTTGGGCGCTTTTGCCGCGGGTCTGGTTTTAGATAATTTAGACGCAACGGAAGTGGGGCGGGAACTCGAAGAGTTGATACGTCCGATCGCCGACGTACTGGTACCGATCTTCTTTGTCAGCGTGGGTACTAAGACTAATTTGTCAGTTCTCAACCCTGCGATACCAGAAAATCGCGAGGGTCTAATTATTGCTACGTTTTTGATTGTAGTGGCGATCGTTGGTAAAATAGCTTGTGGCTTTAGCGTGTTTGGCTTTCCGGGGGCGAACCGTCTGGCTATTGGAGTTGGTATGATTCCTCGGGGTGAAGTTGGCTTGGTTTTTGCTTCGGTGGGAACTGCCTCCGGCGCTTTATCTGCTTCTTTAAATGTGGCAGTTATTTTGATGGTGATTTTGACGACTTTTATCGCACCTCCTCTTTTGCGGGTGGTATTTAAGGCAGGCTATCTACCATTGGATCCAGAGGAAGGAACCCTCGAACCACAACTCGAAGCAGAAACTACTGGTTAATGCTGTTTTGGGACGAGCAATAATTTTCGGACAGCCAATAGCTGCGTCCTACGGGAATGATGGTAAAGGTGCGCTGCGGCGCACCTTAATTTATGTAAAAATTAAAAATGTTTAACTAACTTTTAGATTAGCGATGAAACATACTCTTTCGGTTTTAGTTGAAGATGAAGCGGGTGTCTTGACTCGAATTGCTGGTTTATTTGCTCGTCGGGGTTTTAATATTGAAAGTCTGGCGGTGGGTCAGGCGGAACAATCTGGTATTTCTAGGATTACAATGGTGGTTCCTGGAGATGACGGGATTATCGAGCAATTGACTAAGCAACTTTATAAGCTGATTAATGTTATTAAGGTTCAAGACATTACGGAGTCTCCCTGCGTCGAACGGGAGTTGATGTTGGTTAAAGTTAATGCTACTGCTGCGATGCGTTCTGACATTATTGAGATAGCTAGTATTTTTCGGGCGCGAGTGGTAGATGTTGGGGATGATTCGCTGACTATTGAAGCGGTCGGGGATCCGGGTAAGATGGTGGCGATCGTCCAGATGCTTAATAAGTATGGTATCCGGGAAATGGCTCGTACTGGAAAGATTGCTCTTACTCGGGAGTCTGGAGTTAATACCGAGTTTCTTAAGCTTAAGACTTTGGAAGCAAAAGTTTAAATTATGGTGGTTTTTTGTGGGGGGCGTTTCGCGATCGCGACATGAAACGCGCAGCGTGGCGGATGCCACGTCGCGCCCCGCGTAGCGTTGGCAACCGAGCTCTTTTTTCTATTTTCAGAGGGAGCGATCGTTGTTTTGTATCGACTTTGCAGCAGGCGGAATCTAGGATATAATTAAAGAAGTTAAAAACATAAAAATCTAATTTATTTGGTTTCAATACTATGTCAGATTCCTCTAGTCAAGAATTCACATTTCAGTCGCTCCACCGTCCGCTTTCTTACCGAGCGATCGACTTTTTAGGTTCGCGTCTCGGTAGCATGGGCATCAGTATTGCGGACATAAATGTTGATTCATTATTAGAAAGAGCGAGGAAAATAACTCACTTAAATGACTTTGGAGATAGCAGCTTCGAGGGTCCGTTATCTGAGTTGGTTGATAGTCTCAACAGCGAAGCAGATCTCAACTTTATGGGAAAATATATGATGAGGGAAATGTTGAGCGAGTTGTTGTGCGAACGGCTCAGAGTACAGCATTATTTTAAGAGATTTCCTGAAGTTTCAGAGGAAAAAATTGAAAAACCTCTGTTTATTACTGGTTTGCCTAGAAGCGGTACGAGATTTCTTTTTAATTTATTATGTCAAGATCCTAATAGTCAGTGGCTAAAACATTGGGAGTTACACCTTCCTTCTCAAGAATTTGTAGATCGAGAGGAATTCGACCGAGCTGCTGAAGAGAAACTTTTAATTAAAAAATCCAGCGCCGATTTAAAGGGTTTCAAGTCTCTAGTTCCCAATATAGATAAATGCTATATCTTTGGAGTTACAGCACCAGAAGAATGTTTTCGCTTCCTCGCTAGAAGTTTTGTTTGTAGTGTTTTTCCAGTTTATGCAGAGGTTCCTAGCTATTTTGAACAAATGAAGTCCGAATGGTGGGGAGGGGGAGCTGACACGCAAAAATTAGCCGAGGTTTATCAATATTATCGCCAACAAATTCAGCTCGTAAAACATAGGCGAAATCTACCTCAGACTCCGAACGTAAAAATTGAAAGTCAGAGACATTGGGTATTCAAATCTCCCAGTCATCTTATGTCTCTCCATGCAATCTCAGAAGTATTTACAGATGCTTGCTTAGTTCATATTCATCGAGATCCTCTCTATGGTATCCCTTCTAATTGGAGTTTGCTCGCGATGATAAGAGCGGCATTTTCAGATCGAATCGACCGTCAGTCTATGGGCAGACAATTATTACAAGATTTTTCATATAGCATCAACAGAGCGTTAGAAATACGTCGAAACAATCCTTCTTTAAATATCATCGATATTAGTTACGATCGCTTCATCGCCAATCCAGTTCAGGTGATTCGTAAAATTTATCAAAAATTTGATTATACTTTTACTGAAGAGGTAGAGATGGGAATAAAAAATTATATTTTGGAAGATCCCCACGAAAAGGACGGCAAACATATCTATTCCCTGGAACAGTTTGGAATAGAAAAAGAGGAAGTTTATGACGCTTTTTCTGAATACTACGATTATCTTAATTCCATTAATACTGATTAAAAAGTGTTTTAGTCTCATGCTAAAATGCAAAGATAATCGCTGGATAAAGCGGAACGTAACGCAAAGGGAATAAAAATAAAATTACATCACAGTATTTTGTCAAACATTTGTCTCCCTCGGCTTCATTAAAAATAGCCTATAGCAATCCTAAACGATTTGTGACAAATTAAAAATTAATTGACAATCATAAAATTAGACGCGGTCGAGGGCAAACAGAACGGAAACGACATCTTCTGCTTGTTATCAACATTTGCCGCCCGAATGCTGTTGCCCCTACATATCCATTTTTGGCAGAAGATTTTTTACACAACGGTTAGAGGATTGCTATATAGCAATTATTGAATGTATGAGGTACACCCCGATCGATCCCCCGTTGGTCCCCCTTAAAAAGGGGGACTTTTAAATTTTGCTGCTCTCCCCTTTTTCAGGGGGGCTGGTTCGGATCGAAAATGTACTTCACCGATTCAAGAATTGCTATACCTAACAATTTGAGTTTAGCAGAGCTTTATTGCGTTCTTCCCAGTTTCCACTATGGAGGTTTCTAGCTCTCCACCGCCTGCTTGTGGCATCCTAGTGTTGGATAAGCATAACTCTTACCAACTTACTAACTATGACAGACTGGCCATCAATATCCGTAGTCATCCCCACCTACAACCGGGAGGAGGCCTTGCGAGACAGCATCGCCGACGTCCTCAAACAAGACTATCCCGACTTTGAAGTGTTGGTAGTTGATCAAACCGCCTCTCACCAACGGTCAACCCAAACTTATTTAGAAGAAGTGGCCGCCGCCGAGAAAATTAAATGGTTTCGCGTGGATTGGGCCAGCTTGCCCGGGGCCCGGAATTATGCGGTGAGGCGTTCCACTGGAGACATCCTTTTATTTATCGATGATGACGTCGAACTGCCAGAGGGCTTTCTCAAGGCCCACGCGAACAATTATCGCGATCGCCCCGAAATAGGCGCGGTGGCAGGGCGAGTCTTCGACCGCATGAAATTAGAAGACTCCGGCGGCAGCTTAACCATCGAAGACTTGCCCCCAGAAGCAATGGACCCCGGCATCGCTTGGTACCATATCGATCTAGTTCACACCGTCAAAGCGCAAAAAGTCATCTCTGCCAGAGGATGCAATATGTCATTTCGGCGGGAAATATTCACCGAATGCGGCTTAACTTTTGACGAAAGATTCCGAGGAAGCGCCGTTAGGGAAGAATCGGATTTTTGCCTGCGGTTGCGAGAGACAAATTATCAAATTTGGTACGATCCAGAGGCGTCATTAGTTCATCTGGGAGAAGAAAGCGGCGGCTGTCACGATATTACTACGCGATCGCTGCAATACCAGGTTAGTTTCTATCACAATCATTTCTTGATGGGCTTAAACAATCTTACCCCCACTCAATGTTTGCGCTTCTTTGGCAAACTATTTGATTGTCACGTTTTAGGCAACCCGCCCTGTTACAAAAACGGTTCGCCAATTAAAATTATGACTCGCGGCAGTTTCTACACCCTCGGATTTTTAAAAGCTGTCGGTACCTCCATTCAATCTACTTGGAATAGAGGTCAAGTTTACACCGAAAAAGACGAACTAGCAGCGGAAAAAGTCTAAATAACAAACTCAAAGGGTGCATCGATATTAGCAATTACTTATTAGCAATTACTAAAAACCATAGTTATGAAAATAATCGTCGTCAGTCACACCTATATTGTTGACCTCAACCGGGAAAAACTTAGAGCGTTAGCTAACCTGGAACCAGACATGGAAGTAACAGCGATCGTACCCCGTCGCTGGAGACCCGGGGGAGTGCAAAATAAGATAATTGAAACAGAATATCTGGATGAAGGTTCTTTTAAAGTAATCCCAGTGGCAAATTTTAGCGAAAACCATCAAGGTTTGCTGACTTTTGGATTTGATTTAATCGGAGTTTTGCAGGACTTAAAACCGGATATAATTCAAGTAGAGCAGGGTGCTAAAGCTTTAAGTTACGCTCAATTTATTACTTTGAATAAACTTTTGGGTTGCAAAGCAAAAAATGTATTTTTTACTTGGTGGAATTTGCCTTACGAGTTAAAATTTCCTGCTTCTTTGTTAGAAAGTTATAATCTGAAAAATACCGACGGCATTGTTGCTGGCAATAAAGACGGCGAAGATATTTTAAGGGAGCGAGGCTATTCTGGACCGATAAAAGTGATGCCCCAGTTAGGGGTAGATGAAACTTTATTTAAACCGGAATCTCAGCCGGAATTACAACAAAAATTAGGAATTAGCGATTCGGAATTTGTGGTTGGATTTGTCGGTCGCTTCGTGGATGAGAAAGGGTTATTAACTCTGAATCAAGCTTTAGGTGGTTTGAGCGACCGCCCCTGGAAATGGTTATTATTAGGCCGGGGCGAGTTGGAATCTGCTTTATTAGAAAAAGCGGCTGAATTAGGAATAAAAGATAGGCTGATTTTAGTAGAAAGCGTTCCCCACGACGAGGTGCATCGATATATGAATTTGATGAGTTGTTTGGTCCTGCCTTCCGAGACTACTTATAAGTTTAAAACTCTGACTGCCATAGGTTGGAAAGAACAATTCGGTCATGTTTTAATTGAGGCGATGGCCTGCGGAGTGCCGGTAATTGGTTCCGACTCTGGAGAGATTCCTAATGTTATTGGGGATGCGGGTTTGGTGTTTGCTGAAGGCAACGTTATCGAGTTGAGAAAATGTTTGTTGCAGTTGATGACAGATGGGGATTTAGCTAAGAGTTTTGGAGAAAAGGGAGGCGATCGGGCGATGTCTATTTATACTAATAAAGCCTTGGCGAAACAGTTATTAGATTTTTATCGAGAGTTGGTTAATTAGTAGTGGATAATTGCTAAGAGCCGCAGTAATGACTTTAGTCATTTAGCCTCGATCGAACGACTAAAGTCGTTACTACAAACCCAAACTACTAACTAACAAAACCGATTAATATTCCTAAAAGTTTTGGTAAATTTTTTACAGAATATTCCTCTAAATCTAATACCACTGTTTGACCTTCTAGCTCTAAAAATTGCCAAGCAGTTCCAGTGGTAATAGCTCCATAAATTTTAGGGATTTCGTTGCCTTTACTTTGATTAAAAATTTGAGCCGCTACCATTTCGGCAAGGCATTGACCTAAACCGGATTTGATATTATCATTTTTCGCCTCTACTAAGGCAACCACTGGCGTTTTAATTATTGTCTGTAGGCTAGAAAGACTAATAAGAAAGTCGCAAAAGCCGCTTAATCCAAGCTCTACATTGACGTTGAATTCTATACCAGAAAAGAAGCTTATTTGTTTGTTTAACTTTTTTCTAACTTCTACTAAAATAGGTGAAACTATTAACTCCGAACGAGCTTTTTCAGTAGCGATCGCCACTGCTAATGGTACGTTATCTTTTAAAGTTTCTTCTAGTAGTTGACTGGGCGCTACTTCTGGTAAGTTGTTGAATTGACCTAAATTTTCGACTAGGGTTAGATTAAATTGGGTTAAAACTTCCTCTAAGGTGAATTTACTGTAGGGCATGGGTTTTTACCGTGGCAAAACGCGAGGGTTAATTCATCTATTATATCTGCGGTGGGGCGGTGGCGAATCATTCGTAAGGTGCGCCGCAGCGCACCCTACTAGCGCAACACAGCTAAAATTGTGGGTAAACTTCGCAGGCTAGCTTGTAGTAATCGCTTTAGCGATTTATCAATATGAATCGCTAAAGCGATTACTACGAACTTTTGCTTTACTCACCATTTTAGCTGTTCTGGCGCACCCTACCATCATTACCCATTACCCATGACCGCTTTCTTAGCAATAGGCATCCGCCAACCGGTACCAAAAGCCCGATCGCTTATCTTCAAACCGGGAGGCGCTTGTCGCCGTTTAAACTCTGCCCGCATTACCAATTTTACTACTTTATCAACTATCTCTGCATCGTGCCCCGCTTCCAATATTTCCTCCAAAGATTCGCACTTTTCTATTAACCGATAAAGAATATCGTCCAAGACCTCGTAAGAAGGCAAAGAATCTTGGTCTTTTTGGTCCGGTTTCAACTCCGCACTGGGAGGTTTATCAATAATATTGCTGGGAATAATTTCCTTGACTTTCTTAATAGCAAAATCTCCATCGCCAATAGTCGCAGAATTCAGCCACCGACAAATAGAATATACCCGCGTTTTTGGTACGTCGGAAATTACCGCCAAACCGCCGTTCATATCGCCGTAAAGAGTGCAATAACCAACTGCCATTTCTGACTTATTGCCGGTAGAAAGTAAGAGATGACCGAACTTATTAGAAATTGCCATTAATAAATTACCCCTAATGCGGGATTGGATGTTTTCTTCAGCAATGCCAAATTTAGTACCTGCAAATAAATACTTTAAAGAGCGATCGTAACTTTTCATCATGTCGCCGATCGCTATAATTTGCGTCTCGATGCCGAGATTTTCTGCTAATTCTAAAGCATCGTTAACCGAACCTTTAGAACTGTAAGGAGAAGGCATTAAGACACCCAAAACATTTTTTTTACCTACCGCAGCAGAAGCGATCGCAGCCACCAAAGCCGAATCTATTCCACCGCTCAAACCTAACACCACTTTAGAAAAACCGCATTTATTAACATAATCCCTTACTCCCAATACCAAAGCAGACCAAATTTCCTCATCTTCAGTTTTAGGCCCATAAACAGTTTTGCTTCCTTCTGTAGAAATAAAGTTTCTAGTTTCTGGATTAAATTCAACTATTAATAAATCGCTTTTAAAAGCATTTCCCCGAGAAATAACTTCCCCTTTACGATTAAAAACAATACTAGCGCCATCAAAAATAATGTCGTCGTTGCCCCCTACTTGATTGACATAAACAATAGGCTTTTCGTAACGACGGACGCTATGTCCTAACATCGCTTTTCTTAATTTTTGCTTGCGTACTCTATAAGGAGAAGCAGATAAATTAACCACAAAATCAACTCCCAATTCCGATAAATCTTCCATGGGATTGCCAGCATAATTTCGTCGCCCCCAGAACTCTTCGTCGTTCCACAAATCCTCGCAAATAGTGACTCCAACTGTCACTGGTTCTTCGCTATTACCTAAAAGAAAGTAATTGCTATTTTTAGCAGGTTCAAAATATCTTTCTTCGTCAAAAACGTCATAAGTTGGTAACAACCGCTTATGAAAAAGTTGTTTTACTTCTCCTTGTGCCAGTAAAGCCGCAGTATTAAATAAAGCTTTACCGCCGGACTCTCCTGCCTGGGGATTAACTGTTACAGTTCCTACTAAAACAGAGAGTTTCGGCGGTAATTCTAATGCTAATTTTTCTAACTTTTCTGCAGCAGCAGTTATGAAGCTAGGATAGATTAATAAATCCCTCGGCGGATAGCCAATTAATGACATTTCTGTTGTTACCATTAAAGCCGCACCAGCTTGGTTTGCTTTTTGGGCGGCTTCCTTAATTAATCCGGCGTTTTTCTCGATATCCCCAACGGTGGGGTTTAATTGAGCGATCGCTATTTTCATCGTTTACTAGGGAATTGGGAATTGGGAATTGGGCATCGATCTCAGAAACCCGGTTAAAAAAAAACCGGGTTTCTTGACTCGATCGATCCCGTATTGTCTGTTTAGCATAAAAATAAATTTATGTCAAGCCATTAGCTTTTTCCCCGTTGACAAAATACTAATTTTATGCGTACAGTGTTAGAGGTATTTAACAGCATTTCTTTAACTCAGATGACAACCGCCAGAACTACGGGAATTAGAGATAATCACCATCGAGGCAGTGTTGGTAGCTTTCTCCTAGATAAAATTACATCTGGTTCTAAGCTCTCTATCGTTTCTGCTTACTTTACTATCTATGCTTTTGAAGAGCTAAAGGCTCAACTAACTAACATTGAAGAACTGCGCTTTTTGTTTGGAGAACCCCGCTTCGTGCGAAATATTGACCCCGATAAAACAGATAAAAAATCGTTCCAGATAGAAGATGAGGCCTTAACCTTGCAGAATCGTCTCGTTCAAAAGCCGGTAGCTAGGGCTTGCGCTAACTGGATTAAATCTAAGGTACAAATACGCTCGGTAAAACAAGTTAATTTACTTCACGGCAAAATGTATCATATCGCGTCCAAAGGAGTAGAAGATGCGATTATGGGTAGTTCTAATTTTACTTTGCGGGGGTTGGGTTTGGGGAAATCTGGCAATAATATCGAACTCAATTTAGAAGTATCCAATAAGCGGGATATTCAAGATTTAAAAGCTTGGTTTGATGAAATTTGGGAGGATGAAAATCTGGTTGAGGACGTTAAAGATGAAGTGCTACAATACCTCAACCAATTATATCAAAATAACAGTCCAAAATTTATTTATTACAAAACCCTATTTCATATTTTTGAAAGCTTTCTAGCGGAACAAGACAACGATGGTTTTTCTACTAAAACAGATCGGTTAATTGAAACTAAAATTTGGCAGACTTTGTTCGAGTTTCAAAAAGATGGTGTCAAAGGTGCTATTAACAAAATTAACATCCATAACGGTTGCATTATTGCCGATAGCGTCGGTTTTGGGAAAACTTTTGAGGCTTTGGCAGTTATTAAATATTTCGAGCTTTTAAATTATCGAGTTTTAGTTCTATGCCCTAAAAGATTGCGAGAGAATTGGACGGTATATCAAGGCCAAAATAATAGCGAATTAAACCCGTTTATTGCCGACAGATTTAGTTACACGGTTCTTTCCCATACGGACTTGAGTCGAGATTCTGGTCTTTCTGGGGATGTGAAATTAGAAACTATTAATTGGGGAAATTACGATTTAGTCGTTATTGACGAATCCCATAATTTTAGAAATAATACTAATAGCAAGCGGGATGAAGCGGGAAACATAATTCGCAAAAGCCGTTACGATCGCCTCCTAGAAGACATCATCAAACAAGGCATTAACACTAAAGTTTTATTGCTCTCAGCAACTCCAGTTAATAACGATTTAAAAGACCTCAGAAATCAACTTTATTTATTAACGGAAGGAAAGGATAATGCTTTTACTCAATCTCTCGGTATTCCCAGCTTAAAGCAAACTTTAAAATCGGCTCAAGCCAGTTTTACTAAGTGGGCAAAGAAACAGAACAATCGAAAAACTAGCGATTTGTTAGACGAGCTAGGTTCGGGCTTTTTTAAACTGTTGGATGAATTGACCATCGCCCGTTCTCGCAAACACATCCAAGAATATTATCGGGCAACTATTGACGAACTGGGAGGCTTTCCCAAAAGGCTAAAACCAATTTCAATTTATGCTAAAATCGATACTCAAAAGGGCTTTCCTTCTTACGATCGAATTAACGACGAAATATCGGAATATCAACTTTCGTTATTTAATCCGGCTAAATATGTTTTGTCAGAAGATCGATATTTATATGGTAAAGACAAATGGGGTTTTAGTCAGGGCGATCGCGAATTTTTCCTTATCGGCATGATGAAGGTTAACTTCCTCAAACGCTTGGAAAGTTCGGTCTTTGCTTTTGCGAAAACAATGGATAATACTATCCGCAAAATTGATGATTTACAAAGGAGACTGCAAGCATTTTTGCAATTACAAAAAACCGGAGAAACAAAGGCAGAAGAAATATTAGCAACCGTTGAAGATTGGGAAGAAGAAGAAGCACAGGACATAGGCCTAGTCGGTAAAGAGCTTAAATATCAGATGGCGCATTTAGATATAGATGCTTGGTTGCAAGATTTGGAACGGGATAAAGACCAGTTGCAAGGGCTATATAACTCCGCAGCGGCCGTTACGGTGGAGCGGGATGCTAAGTTAGCAGAACTGAAACAATTAATTACTCGAAAGATAGAGCAACCCACTACAAACAAATTGGGGCTGCCGAATCGTAAAATCTTGGTTTTCACTGCTTTTGCCGACACGGCAGACTATCTTTATCATGCTCTCAAAGATTGGGTGCAGTCAGAACTCAATATCCATATTGCTTTGGTGACGGGGGATAAGTCGCGCAATAAAACTACTTTTGGCGGGAAGGAGTTTAACCAAATGCTCGCTAATTTTTCCCCGGTTTCCAAAAAGCGATCGCATATTTCCTCAATGCCCCAAACGGACGAAATCGATTTACTCGTCGCCACCGACTGTATTTCCGAGGGGCAAAACCTCCAAGACTGCGATTATCTCATTAACTACGACATCCACTGGAACCCGGTGCGCTTAATTCAGCGTTTCGGGCGCATCGATAGAATTGGGAGCGTTAATTCCACGGTGCAAATGGCGAACTTTTGGCCGACGGAGGATTTGAACAAGTATATCGACCTGAAAAATCGCGTCGAGGCGCGGATGGCGCTGGTGGACGTTACCGCCACTCAGGAAGATAACTTGCTTGCTAATTTAGAGGAAACCATCGAGGAGGACCTAAAATACCGAGATAAACAACTGTTGCGGTTGCGCGAGGAAGTTCTCGACTTGGAGGACTTGACGGACAGCGTTTCTCTGACTGATTTTAGTCTCAATGATTTTCGCGTCGAGTTGAGCAAATATATCGAAACTCATCGCCGACTGCTGGAAGAGGCGCCTTTGGGTTTATACGCCGTAGTGCCCCCAAAGCCAAATGATGCTAGCATTACTCCTGGGGCGATCTTCTGTTTGCGACAAAAAACAGCGATCGACCGAGAAACGGTTAATCCCTTGCAACCCTATTTTCTGGTGTATGTGGCAGATAGCGGCCAGGTTCGTTACACTTTTGCTCGACCCAAACAGATTTTAGAAATTTATCGCCGTCTTTGCGCCCCACGCGCTGCCCCACTGGAGGAACTTTGCCGTCTGTTCGATCGCGACACTGAAGACGGTACCCAGATGGAAGGTTACAACCGACTGGTTCGATCTGCAGTAAAGTCTATCGACCAAACCTTTAAGCAGCGATCGCTCTCTCAACTTCAATCTGGCCGTGGTGCGGTGCTGTTTAACCGGGAGGAGCAAGCAACGGAAACTAGCGAGTTTGAGTTAATTACCTGGTTAGTCGTTTATAATGACAATTTTAATTGCTAATTTTGCCTAGAAACCAGGACTTTCTGTAAAAACCGGGTTTCTTGACCGCCTCTCTAGCTGAGAATTGTCAATCGTTAATGATTAATTGTTAACCACCATGACCGCACTTACAATCAAAAAAAACATCGCCAAAGCCCTCAACTCCTTCTCAACAGGCAATCTGGCCGAGAACGCCCAAAACCTGTTTCAAACCCTTGGCTACCAAACCGATAGGGCTATACGCTTAGTTTCCCCAACCCCTGACTCGTTTTTAAGCCAGTTTGCTCGGGACAAACCTTTCAACGCTGAAAGTGCCCGCTTATCTCAATGGCAATTTGTAGATATCCTCTTCCAACTTACCAAAGACGAAATCCGAGGAGTGGGAGGCAACCCGTCCTCCTTCGACACTAACCAGGTAGATAATACTATTATCGAGTCTTATCTGTTTTTCGCGATCGCCCTCAGCAACAACAGCTACAGTCGCACCGTGCTGGCAGCCATAACTCGGGAACTTAACAAACTCTTCCCCATGCCCGTCATGGTAGTTTTTCAGCACGGGCAAACCCTCAGCTTATCTATTATTAACCGTCGCCTCCACAAACGAGACGAATTTAAAGACGTGCTGGAAAAAGTCACTTTAATTAAAGATATTGACTATCAAAACCCCCACCGCGCCCATCAGGAGATTTTGTTCGACCTCTCCTTATCTCAACTTTACAAAAATCACAAGTTTGAGAACTTTGTCGAACTGCATCGGGCCTGGCAGAAAACTCTCGATAGTACCGAACTTAACAAGCAATTTTTCCAGGAAGTCTCCGACTGGTACTTCTGGGCGCGGGAAAAAGTCCGGTTTCCAGACGATGCCCCCAAAGATGAAGACGGGTTAGACTCGCAGAGTCTCATTCGCTTGATTACTCGCCTAATTTTTGTCTGGTTTTTGAAGGAGAAACGCTCCACGGCGGGGGAAACGGTTAATGCAACTTCTCTGGTTCCCGAGGAGTTTTTTCAGGAAGCGGCCCTCAAGAAATCGATCCAGTTCGACGACCCCAACGCTACTACTTATTACAAAGCGATTCTGCAAAACCTCTTTTTCGCTACTCTCAACCAAGAGATGAATACACCGGCAAAATCCGATAATCGTAACTATCTCTACAAAACTCTATTTAAACAGCCCCAACTTGCTCTGGAACTGTTCGAGGGGGTTCCGTTTCTTAATGGGGGATTGTTTGAATGTTTGGACCGAGAGGATGCGGATGATTCTAAGAAGATTTTGCTGGTTGACGGGTTTAGCGATCGCCCCGATAATCCCCTATCGGTGCCCAATTATCTCTTTTTCTCGGAAGAAGAAACTGCGGACCTCAGCGAGGTCTATGGCAGCAAGAAAAAGAAAAAGTCTAAAGTGCGAGGGCTGATTAATATTTTTAATCGCTACAAGTTTACCATCGCCGAAAATACGCCCCTGGAAGAAGAGGTCGCCCTAGACCCGGAATTGTTAGGCAGGGTGTTTGAAAACCTGCTCGCGGCCTACAACCCAGAAACTAAGGTGACTGCGCGGAAACAAACGGGGTCTTTTTATACTCCTCGGGAGGTAGTCGATTATATGGCGAACGAGTCGTTATTGGCCTATTTCCAAACAGTCCCCCCCTTCTCAAGGCTTGCTCGGGGGGATCGAGAGCTAGAAAACAAGTTGCGTCGGTTGCTGGATTACCAAACTCCAGAAAATCCTTTTGCCGGCGACGGGCCAACAACCGAATCGCTGATAGAGGCGATCGATAACCTGAAAGTGCTAGACCCTGCCGTAGGTTCCGGGGCCTTTCCCATGGGAATGTTGCAAAAGTTGACCTTCGTGTTGGGCAAACTGGATCCCAATAACGATCGCTGGAAGAAGCAGCAACAGAAACGGATGCAGGAAGGGACACCGGAACGGTTGGCGGAAATTGAGGCCGATTTTGCCGAAAACGAGATGGATTATCCGCGCAAGTTGTTTTTAATTGAAAATTGTATTTATGGGGTTGACGTTCAGGCGATCGCCGTCCAGATTGCCAAGTTGCGGTTTTTCATTTCGCTGATTGTAGAGCAACGGGCGGACGATACGGCACCAAATCGCGGGATTTTGCCTTTGCCAAATTTGGAAACTAAGTTTGTGGCGGCGAATACCTTGGCGGGAGTTGAGACTCAGTTTAGTTTGAGGAGTCAGGAGGTTATTGACAAGGAAAGCGAATTAAAGGAAGTGCGGCGGAAGCATTTTACTTTGCGCGCTCCCAAAAGTAAGGAGAAGTATCGCCAACGGGATGCCGAGTTGCGTTTAGAAATCGGTCGGTTGTTGAAAGAGACGGGGTTAGAATCTGCCACCGCCGATACCTTGGCGCGGTGGAACCCTTACGACCAAAATACTGCGGCGAGCTTTTTTGACCCGGAGTGGATGTTTGGGGTTAAGGATGGATTCGATATTTGTATCGGCAATCCTCCTTATGTGCGCCAGGAGCAAATTAAGCACTTGAAGGAGGAGTTAAAAGCTAGGTATGATTGTTATACGGGAACTGCGGATCTTTACGTTTATTTTTACGAACGGGGGCTCCAACTGCTGCGAAAGGGTGGAATTTTGGTCTATATTTCTTCTAATAAATACTTTCGGGCCGCTTATGGCAAGAAGTTACGGGAGTTACTGACGAAGCAAACCCGCCTTCACCGGACGATCGATTTTGGCGATGCCCCCGTGTTTGCGGCGATCGCCTATCCCACCATCGCCATTGTCGAGAAAACTCCCGTTGAGGAGTCGAGTTTCCGCGCTTTGAATTGGGAGATGGGGCAACCAGTAGAAGAGTTTACGAAAGTTGTGGAGGCTCAAAGTTTCTCGATGCCCCAAAAGGCACTGGCAGCTAATGGTTGGCAGTTTGCCGATGCAACCGCTTTGGACTTATTAGAAAGGTTGCGCCAGGCAGGGAAACCTTTGGGAGAATATGTGGAAGGTCGGTTTTATTATGGGATTAAAACGGGCTTTAACGAGGCCTTTGTGGTGGATCGGGCTACTCGCGACGAGTTGATTGCGGAACATCCCTCCTCTGCTGAGGTTCTCAAACCGTTTCTACGGGGGCGCGACGTCAAGCGATGGAGGGTTGATTATGCAGATTTGTGGTTGCTATTCGTTCCTTGGCATTTTCCCCTGCATAAGGATCCAACCATTGAGGGGGCATCTAAAAAAGCTGAAAAAGCTTTTCAGCAGCAATATCCAGCCATCTATAATCATTTGCTTGCCTACAAAGCAAAGCTTTCTAACCGCAATAAAGCAGAAACAGGCGTTCGCTATGAATGGTATGCACTTCAACGGTGTGCCGCTACCTACTCGGAGGAGTTTGAGCGATCGAAGATTGTATGGGGCAACTTAGCCACTAAGCCACAATTTTCTATTGCAAAAGAAGGTTTTTATCTCAGTGCCCCTGCCAACTTAGTAGTTTCAGATAAAAATGAATATCTGCTGGCAATTTTAAACTCAGAGATAACGCGATTCTACATCGAACAAATTGCAGCAACGCGGCAAGGAGGATTTATAGAATACAAGCCAATGTATGTAAATCCAATCCCCATCCCCGAAGCCCCAGAAAACGAAAAAAACTTCATAGAAACCCTCGTTAACTATATCCTCTACCTCACCGCCGAACTCAAAGACACCCCCAGTAGCGGCGACAAACAGATGCTAAATTACTTCGAGCAAATCGTCGATGCTTTAGTATTAGAATTATATTTGCCCGAAGACCTCCACCAACACGACCAAGAATTTATAGAGCATATTTACCAGGAGGACTTGCCTGAAATAGACTCAATAAAAGACAACAAATTAGAAGCATTGCGAGAGATATTTCAAAAGCTATTTAACCAAAAGCATCCCATCCGAGAAAACTTATCTTCCTTAGACAGCGTTCCCGTGGTTCGTACAATTAGAGGATTGAAATGAAAAGCAAAAACTCTTGTCATTATCTCTAGCTTTTAAGATAGCTATAGCAATCCTAAATGGATTATGAAAATTTTGGGGCCAGAAACCCGGTTTCTTCAAGAAACCGGGTTTGTCTTCAATATCACGAACGATCTACGGCTTGCTATATTCCCTCAAATTGGTTGAAAATCAATAAATCCAAATCTCCTGTAACTATCACCTCTGCATTAGCAACAGAAGCAGCAGCGAGAATGTAGGAATCTATGCGCCATTAATCCCTCGCGATATTTGAGAAACCGGGTTTTTTCAAAAAACCCGGTTTCTGGTTCGCGCCCAGATCTTAATCTATTAACAATTAGCAAGTTATAGCATTTATCGAATCGGTGAAGTACATTTTCGATCCCCCCCAGCCCCCCTTGAGAAGGGGGGAGCCGGAACAATTCAAAGTCCCCCTTTTTAAGGGGGACCAACGGGGGATCGATCGGGGTGTACTTCACCGATTCAATAATCGCTATATAATCGGTTTAATTTAATGCCAAAAGGAGGAAATTATGGAAGTAAAAGCAGCCGTGGCCTTTGAAGCGGGCAAACCCTTAACCATGGAAACCGTCAACCTCGACGGCCCCAAAGCGGGGGAAGTCCTAGTCGAAATCAAAGCCACCGGCATTTGTCATACCGACGCTTATACCCTCTCCGGGGCAGATCCCGAGGGCCTGTTTCCGGCAATTTTAGGACACGAGGGGGCGGGAGTCGTAGTGGAAGTCGGGCCCGGCGTTACCAGCCTCAAACCGGGGGACCATGTTATCCCCCTTTACACCCCCGAATGCCGCCAATGCGAATACTGCCTCAGCATGAAAACTAATTTATGTCAAGCCATCCGCGCCACCCAAGGTCGCGGGGTGATGCCAGATGGCAGCAGCCGTTTCTCCCTGGACGGTCAAACAATTTATCATTATATGGGAACTTCCACTTTTGCCAACTATAGCGTTTTACCAGAAATTTCTCTTGCTAAAATCCGCGAAGATGCACCTTTTGATAAGGTTTGTTATATTGGTTGCGGCGTTACTACTGGCATCGGTGCGGTTATTAATACTGCTAAAGTAGAACCGGGTTCTAAAGTAGTAGTTTTTGGTTTGGGGGGCATCGGTTTAAATGTAATTCAAGGGGCGAGAATGGTCGGTGCAGATACGATTGTTGGAGTGGATATTAATCCGGCTAAAAAGGAAATAGCAGAAAAATTTGGCATGACTCATTTTGTTAACCCCAAGGAAGTAGAAGGAGATTTAGTTCCTTATTTAGTGGATTTAACTAAAGGGGGTGCGGACTATAGTTTTGAGTGTATTGGTAACGTTAACGTGATGCGGCAAGCATTAGAATGCTGCCATAAAGGTTGGGGAGTAAGCGTTATTATTGGCGTGGCAGGTGCGGGGCAAGAAATTAATACTCGTCCGTTTCAATTAGTAACCGGAAGGGTTTGGAAAGGTAGCGCTTTTGGTGGTGCGAGGGGTCGTACTGACGTGCCGAAAATTGTGGAGTGGTATATGGATGGGAAGATTAATATTGACGATTTAATTACCCACGTTATGCCTTTTGAAAAGATTAATGAAGGGTTCGATTTAATGCACGAAGGGAAGTCGATTAGAACAGTTTTAACTTTTTAATATTAATTGTTAATTGTTAATTGTTAATTGTTAATTGGAAAAATGCTTATGTCTGTAGAGGAAAATAAAGCGATCGCTCGTCGCTTCATAAACGAACTTTGGAACGAAAGAAAATACGAAGTGGCCGACGACATTTTTAGCGAAGATTTCGTCACCGAAACTATTAGCAACAATCCCGTGCCTTGGGAGGGAAAAGGTCCAGAGAGCATGAAACATCACATCCAGCATTGGTTAATGTCGGTGCCGGATATGCAGTTTCATGTCGATAATTTAATCGCCGACGAAAAGCAAGTTGTCATTCATTGGAATGCCACTGGTACTAGCGAAAAACCTTTCATGGGCATTCCAGCGACGGGAAAACCTATTAAGTTATTGGGGGTGACAATTTCTCGGATAGAACGTGGTAAAATTGCCTTGAATCACACAATTATAGACACCCTGGGATTTTTACAACAACTTGAAGTTTTGCCGGATAGTAAGGCGATCGTTGAAGGGACCGGGGGATAGGATTGAGTTTCGTAACAAGCAAGAAAAATTTTTTAGTAGGAGATTGACTTTATGTACTACAGAATTTCTAAATTTTTAGCGATCGCCAGTTTTTCTGTCTTTGCTGTTATCGGCAGTTCATCATTAACAGAAGACAAGCAAGCACAAAGCACTAGCTCTGAGGAAAACAAACCTCCTAATATAGTCTTAATTATCGCTGATGACATGGGCTATTCCGATACAAGTATGTATGGGGGCGAGATAGACACGCCTAATATTGAAGCTTTGGCAAAAGCAGGTATGCTCTTTACAAGGTTTTATACCGCAGCAACTTGCTCCCCCACGCGATCGATGGTGCTTAGTGGAGTGGATCATCATCAATCTGGTCTTGGCAATATGGCAGAGTTTACTGCCTCAAATCAAAAAGGCCAACCAGGATATGAAGGGCATCTAAACGATCGGGTAGTGACGATCGCTACTCTATTACAAGACGCAGGCTATCACACTTATATGGCAGGCAAGTGGCATCTGGGAAAAGAAAAAGGTTTGCTGCCTTCGGATCGCGGCTTTGAAAAAACATTTGCTTTGCTTGACGGTGCTGCCGATCACTATAG
Organism: Cyanobacteriota bacterium; assembly: GCA_034189005.1. Taxonomy (GTDB): domain Bacteria; phylum Cyanobacteriota; class Cyanobacteriia; order Cyanobacteriales; family Microcoleaceae; genus CALKCV01. Next base: position 35,375 of record JAXHVR010000012.1, read on the forward strand.
TAAAAGGGGATACAATCCGGCGAGACCTGTAGCTAGTTACAGCAGCAATGGAGAGGCTGTAGAACTGCCAGATAATTTTTATTCTACCGATTATTACACCGACAAATTAATCGAGTTTGTCAAGGGCGATCGCGACAGCAATAAACCATTCTTCATGTATGCTACTTACACTTCCCCTCACGACCCCTTGCAAGCACCTGAAGAATATATCCAAAAGTATTTGGGGAAATACGATCGAGGATGGGACGAGTTACGAAAAGAACGTCTCCAGCGTCTCAAAGAATTAGGTCTGGTTTCTGAAGATTTAGAATTACCTCCCAGATGGGAAATGGTTCGGGCCTGGGACAGTCTGACACCAGAACAGCAGAAATATGAATCTAAGACAATGGCTATTTATGCAGCCATGATTGACAACTTCGATGCCAATGTCGGTCGCCTCATCGATTATTTGAAAGAGATTGGAGAATACGAAAACACCATTTTTGTCTTTTTCTCAGACAACGGCGCGGAAGGCGCAAATCGTTCCCAATTGGAGAGGTGGAAGGTTTGGCTGGAGGAAGATGGCATTGACAATAGCTATGAAAATATCGGCCTACCTAACTCTTTCGCGACCTTGGACAAAGGGTGGACCCAGGTCAGCAGTACCCCCTTGCTCTGGTTTAAGGGCAAAGTCTCCGAAGGCGGTATTCGCGTGCCTGCTGTTTTTAGTTATTCCGGAGCGATCGAACCTGGAACTCGCAGCGAGGCTTTCGGACAAGTTCTGGACTTGATGCCAACCTTACTGGATTATGCGGGAGTAGAATATCCGGGAACCAGTTACGAAGGAAAAGAAATTTATCCCATGGGCGGGCGTTCCCTGCGGCCGATGCTAGAAGGAAAAAGCGATCGCGTCTATAGCGACAGCGATCCTGTGGGCTTTGAATTATTTGGTTATGGCAATAGCGCTTTATTCCAGGGAGATTGGAAAATCGTTAAAATAATTCCGCCTTGGGGAGACGGCCAGTGGAAATTGTTTAATCTGGCTCAAGACCCCAGGGAATTAAACGATTTATCCCCATACTATCCCCAAAAATTGGAGCAAATGATTTCCTTGTACGAGGAATATGAAAAGGAAAAAGGAGTGGTTCCAACAACAGAAGTTTTATATAAATAAAGTGGTGGCGATCGAAAGAATCCAGAAATCATACTGCACCCGGTTTCATCATTACTCTCTTATAGCATCGATCGAATCGGTGAAGTACATTTTCGGTCCACCATTATCCCCCTGTCGATCCTGAATCCCGTCCCCCTTTTTAAGGGGGAGGCCAGAGGAATAAAATTTTACTGTGCGGGGGACGAGTGAAAAAATATGGCTCCCCCCGAGTTCGCGGGGGGCAGGTTCAGGCTCCTTCGGGATGTACCTCATCGATTCAATAATCCCTATACCGCTACCTAATACTTTTCTATGAATTTTCTATCTCGTTTCTATCGATTAGCCGTCGTTAATATCCTCTCTAATATAATGGTCCCCTTAGCGGGTTTAGTCAGCGTTGCTTTCTTAGGTCATTTGGCAGACATCCGCTACTTAGCAGGAGTCACCCTCGCCACCATTCTATTTAATTACCTTTATAGAGGATTAGGTTTTTTACGAATGGGAACCACTGGAGTAACTGCCCAGGCAATGGGAAGAGATGACGAAGAAGCAATGCTGCTGGTGGGTCTGCGAAATGGTTTAATTGCTCTTGGAATTGGTTTGCTCGTTTTAATTTTCCAGTACCCAGCGCGGGAAATTGGCTTTAGTATCTTGAGCGCTTCTCCAGAAGTAAAAGCCGCAGGTATTGCTTATTTCGATGCCCGTATTTGGGGAACCCCTGCCGTTTTACTTAACTTTGTGATCGTAGGTTGGTTGTTAGGAAGAGAGGAAAGCGGCAAAGTTTTTTGGATGTCTATGGTAGGCAATATTACTAATATCGTCATGGATTATTTTTTAATAGTGCGTTGGCGTTGGGATAGTACCGGTGCAGGAATATCAGCAACAGTTAGCCAGTATTTAGCCTTATTTTTAGGCTTGATTTTTATTGCTTTTGCTGTTAGGTTGCAAGTTATACGAAAAGTCGCACCGCTACTTCGAGATTTGTCTGGTTACAAAGACACTTTGACCCTCAATAGGGATATTTTTATTAGAACTTTAGTTATCATGTCAACTTTCGCTATTTTCATTGACTTGAGTGGGGTCATGGGGAAGGTTACTTTAGCTGAAAATGCTTTGATGTTTCAGGTATTTTACTTAGCCATTTTCTGTTTTGAGGGTGTAGGATTTGCTACAGAAACTTTAAGCGGTAATTTTAAAGGTAAAGAAACAAACGAACAGTTAGTTCCTTTAGTGGGAGTTTCGCTGGGAACAAGTTTAATAGTAGGTTTTAATTTTGCTTTAGCTTGCGTTTTGTTTCCCGAAACCGTATTTGGATTATTAACCGACCATATCGAAGTTATCAAAGAAATTACACATCACGTTCGGTGGCTTTTGGTGGTTCTTTTATGTTCTTCAATTGCTTTTATGCTAGATGGTTATTTTGTGGGTGTATCCGAAGGAAAAACTATTCGCAATGTTTCTTTAATTGCCGCTTTGCTAGGCTTTTCTCCTGTAGCTGTTTTTGCATGGTATTATCAAAGCAATCATATTCTGTGGTTAGCTTTGTCAACTTTTCTAGCTTCAAGGGCTATAATGTTAGGAGTCCAACTAACCAAAAGTTTAAAGGCTGGAAATGTCAATTTGTGTGCTGAATAATCAAGCTAAAATTTTTGGATTAAAAAGCTCAAAATCGAGGTAATTATGGCAATTAAAGCATCAAATAACCCAAAAAGAGTAGTGGTAAAAGACCTAATGCGGGATTCTACACTTTGGGATGAGGTAAAACCGCGACCGACAGATATTGTCATAGCTTCCTGTTACAAATCAGGTACTACTTTAATGCAGCAAATCGTCAATTTGCTAGTTCGCGGCGACGATGATTTTGAATCAATTCATCATTTAAGTCCTTGGGTAGAATTACATTTAAAGCCCCCGGAGGCAGAAACAAAACTAATAGAAAGTTTGCCCGGTCCCCGATTTCTCAAAACTCATCTGCCTTATGATGCCCTTCCTTACTATAGAGAATGGAAATATATTTATTTAGTTAGGGATGGCAGAGATGTAGCAGTTTCTTTGTACAATCATTGTCAAAATCATATTTCCAAAGGTTATAAGAATGCAGCTTTTATTGATAACGGTCCCGAGGGTTTTTCAGATTTTTGGGATGAATGGTTAGAAACAGGAAAACCTCGCTGGCCGTTTTGGGAAAATATCAAAAGTTGGTGGTCAGTACGTTTTCTGCCTAACGTTATTTTAGTTCACTACGCCGATTTGATTAATAACAAGTTTCAGGAGCTAGAAAAAATTGCTAACTTTCTAAACTGCCCCATAGACTCCCAAAAAAAGGAGTTGATTTCCCAGCGCTCTTCTCTGGAATACATGAAAAAAAATTGGCAAAAATTCGAACCACCTGGGGTTTTTCAACCGCAACGTTTTATTAACAAAGGCAGAAACGGGCGTTGGAGAGAGAAATTAACCCCGGAACAACTCCAACGCTATGAAACTGTTATTTCCGAGAGACTAGACTCAGAATGTGCCAACTGGGTTAAAAATGGTGGTTCTTTAGATAATGCTCTCTAAAAACTAAAGGTAGTTCTCACGGCACCAACAACAACATCGGAGTTGCGTTCGTCGTGGTTTGGTGCCGTCAGCCACAAAACCCCTGGAGTAATTGTGATATTGTCGTTAACGCGGAAGGTATAGAATGCTTCAAGATGCCAGCCCGTATCGCGATCGCTGTCTAGCCCTTCGGGTAAACCAATAGCTCTTGCCAAGTCATCATTGCTAGTATGAACCAGCTTCGGCTGTATGCCAGCAATTAACCCAGCAAAATTTCCTTCCCGGAACAGATCGGGAAAATATACATTAAGGCGATAGTCTATTACATGAGCGTTTCCTTCAGTTCCTTTTCCCAATGTCCGAGCGTTACTAAAAGCACCAGAAGCACCGATGACAAGTTTGGGCGAAAATCGATAGAAAACAGCACCTAGAAAAGTGTCGCCATGTACGGGACCGGCCCCAATAACCTTGGAAGCATTACTGCCAGATGAGGTATTAATTCCATTTTCAGGAGAGTAGCCGTGGACATAAATTAAAGCAATATTTAAGGCATCGAAATTCATAGTAGCCCGAGTGCTAATACCATAGCCATCGCCAAAAAATCCCCGGTCTGGGTCGCTTGCCGACCCAGATTCGCTGCCGGCAAAAAAGTCTAAGTTCAACCAGGGAGCAACGTCCCATCGAAGTCCAACCCCTGCTTCTAGGAAGATGGGAAATAACATAGGATTGAGACGACCGTAGTTTGAGACTGCACCGATACCCACACCAGAAGCAGGACTGACCAGATCTGAAATAATCCGGTCGTCAGAGGATACGCTGAATATGGCTAGGAGTTCGTCGCTGAGTGGGAAACGATACGATATGCTACCTGCGCTTATCTTACCTCCACCCCCTCCAAATAACAGAACTGCTTCATCGGTATCGCCGCCTAATCTACCTTCGGGAAATTCGCTAGCGGTACTAAATTTAGTCATATTGCCTGCTTGCATTCTTACTGTGAGGCGATCGCTACCGGTAAAACTGGTGGTGAAAGTAAGACGAGTGCGGTACTGGAATACAGTATTATTCTCATCCCCTGCATCTTCCCCAAAAGCATCTGCCAAATAGGTTACTACTTGACCCCCAAGTTTGGTAGTGGTAGAGAATTGCTGGGATTCTAAAGTTGCGGTACGAGTTTCTAATAAATCTACCCGATTCTCGATTTCTGCCAGTTCCACTGCAAATTCTTCTTGCAGTCTTTCCAATACTGCCAGGTCGTCTCTGGTAACGACATCCGCCGTCGCTGCCGCGATTAGTTCTGTAATCCTATCCAAGCATTGATTGACGCCGGCGGCAAATTCATAGCGAGTCATGGCCCGGTTGCCGCGAAAGGTTCCGTCTGGATAGCCGCTGATACAGCCATACCTTTCTATTAGAGATTGCAATGCTTGAAATGCCCAGTCTGTCGGCGAAACATCCGACAGTTGGCTGACTGAGGTGACTTGGCCCAAGGGATCGTTGTATTTGTCCAGCCCGCTGGTGGGTATCTCTGCCTCAAAATCAAAGTTGGAGAGTTGGTCAACGGGTATTACTTTCTCTGGAGTGTCTGCGGGCGAGACGTTTTCGGGTACTTGGGCCAAGACATTTGGTGCAGCCGTAGCTGTAGAGGCTATGCCTGAAGCAGAGACCAGGGATATTAAAGAAGCGCTGAAAATGTGGGTTTTTCTCATCAGCTTAATTGAGTTGGATATTAAAGTGCTTACTAACTTAGCAGATTAGGGGCGAGTTTATCTTTAAATTTGCTCTTTTTAACTAAGGCGAATATTTTCGTTTTCGGGCTCTACGAGCTGGCCAACAATAGCGATCGCTCCCCATTAAAAAAACCCAGTTTCTGAGGAAAACTGGGTTGCTAATACTAGAATAAAAATCTATTAAAAGTTGTACTGGAGTCCCGTGCGCAATTGCATTTCCAAATTAGGATTATCGCCAACGGGAATCGCAAAATATTCAAAGATTAAGGAATTATCTAAAGCCCACCTTTGAGAAAGGGGGACTGAAATAGTGGTTGTGGACTGCATGAAATAGTCCTCCGTATTATTTAGGGGTAACTCAAAGGTAAAGGATTGACGAAATTCAAGACTGCTAAAAAAGATATCCTTGTAAAGAAGTCCGTACTGAATTAAAGGAAAATCAATCTCTTGGGTCTCCCTCTCGGAAGACTCAAATCCAATACCGACACCTAACTGCATATCGAGAGAGCGATCGGGACCTCCTCGCCAAAGATTTCTCCCGATACCAGTAGCCCAACTCGATCGAAAATCGACATCGTTAGCATCATCTCGCGTAACAAATGAGTTAAAGAAATACTGCCAGCGTTCGGAAAAATGGTGTTTGTAATTTGCAGTTAGATCGCCGCTAAACCTTGTTCGATCGTCGCTTTCGCGACTGCTATCAAAATTATTAGTAAAGCCAAATTCGGTATAAAGCTCGTTTCTCGGCCAGATACGCTCTAATTTAGCGATTAGAGTAGTAACGCTGGTGGTGTTACGATCGGAAGTTAAGTTCAGGCCGAGGCTCAAACTTCCCTGCCAAGGAGTGGCTTCTAAAGGGAAATAAACTGGAGGCGCTAATGCTGCTGTTACTACTTCTTTACTCTCGGATAAAACCTCAGATGATGTTCGATTGTCTCCGATTCGTGCGTAATTAAGAGCTATTTCTGTCAGCAAACTAGCTTTCTTTTCCGAGTCTTCCAAGGAAGAAACTTCCTCTAGGGCTAAGGATAAAATCTCCTCTGCTACGGGATAATTATCTAAAGCAGCATAATTAATGGCGATCGCATTTAATACTGTGGCTTTGGCTTCGGCATCTTCTACGGTGTTAGCTATTTCTAATGCTTCTGACAATATATCTAAGGCTATTGCTGGTTCTCCTATTTGGGCATAATTAATAGCTATTTCGCTCAAGATACCTGCTTTGATTTCGGCATCTTCTATAGTGTTGGCTACCTCTAAAGCTTCTAATAAAATTTCTGCTGTTGGAGAACCAAAGCCGCGATTGAAATTATTTTGAGCTATGGGAAAATCGGGGTTTTTGTTAGATTCTAGTTGTTCGGTTCTGGTTTTTGGCGATAGCAGGGTACCTTCTTCTAAAACTTCGGCAACAACTGGCTCGCTTAAACATACGTTAGCTAAGACCGCCCCAAGGGCTAAATTGCCAATTTTACAAATTTTTGCGTTCATAATAATCATCCTTCTGTTAATTGCTACAGAGGCCATAGAGTAATATGTTGGCGATAGCTTCTCCTCCTTCTTTGCCCCTTAAGTAGGTAGGCACAAGTTTACCCTAAAGTCGTGCTTTCAACTAAATAATTATTTTTCTCTCCACACATTTTCCATACTGGGGCCTCGCTGCGGTCGCTGCCTTTTGCTCCCCATAAAAAAAACCCGGCTGCCCATAGAAACCGGGTGGCTAATAGAAAAACAAAAATCGATTTTCAATATCCTGCTAAAGGACGATCGCGATAAGAACATATTCCATAGGGAATGCCTAAAGATTCGACCCAACCCCGCAGTAGAAAATCTGCTTCTGTTTCTTCTAATTCGGCTGTAAAGACATCGGCCAACAAGTTATTAACTGCCCTTTCGAGGAAGCGATTGCCCAACCATTTCTCTGTCATTTCTAAATCTCGATCGAACTCTAAATAGATTGCCCCCAATAGGGCCTCGAAGATTCCTGCTAAAATTTTCTGTCCCTCGCTTTTGTGTTTCCAGTTATAGCTCTCTGCGAGCATTGCAAATTTGTTTAACTTTAATTCTCTGGCAAATTTAGCCAGCATTTCTCTACTAACTAAGTCGCTTTTAATTATTGTCAGGGTAGCATCGCCTAATTGTCTAAAACGAGATGATAAATAATTACTGACTATTCTACCCAACGCGGCGGAACCTAAATCGACTAAACCTTCATATTCCAAGAAAAGTCGTTCTTTTTCCTGTCTGCTTAAATTGTTTTTTTGGTAAATGTAATCTGGATGGGTGAGGGCAATTTTCAATAGGAAACCATGCTTAAAGTTCGGGAGAGCGATCGCTTTTTTTACTGCTTCAATTTTGGCTTTTTTCATTTTTTTAGGTCAAATATGGTAAAATAGCAAAGCATATCCGATTAACTACACTTTACCAACTGGCTGTTACGGAAAATGCCAATTTTGTCATAAAATCTCTGGGGGAGGCGATCGCCGGGATCCTTGTAACTTTCTGTTACCGTATTTTTGCGTAAGAGCTAGTTCTAATCCTAAAATGGATATGCCCCATTAATAATTTTAACAACTAACAACCAACAACCAACAACTAACAACCAACAACTAACAACTAACAACTAACAACTATGTACGAACCACCAAAACTTATTAAAGAACACTCAAGCTTCGGCGGTAAAGTAAGTTTTTATAGCCACGATTCGGCTAGCTGTAATAGCGAAATGCGCTTTGCCGTTTACCAACCACCACAAGCAAAATCTTCCGCCGTTCCCGTACTTTATTTCCTCTCTGGTTTAACCTGTAGCGAAGAGAACTTTATTACCAAAGCTGGCGCTCTACAATTTGCTGCTAAATATGGCTTAATGTTAGTAGTCCCCGATACGAGTCCTCGCAATACCGGCATTCCCGATGAAGATAAAGATTGGGATTTAGGAACCGGTGCGGGTTTCTATGTAAATGCTACCCAGGAACCATGGAAAAAATATTACCAAACCTACAGTTATGTTGTCGATGAATTGCCTAATTTAATGGCTGCATATTTTCCTATTATTCAGGAAAAACAAAGCATCTTCGGTCATTCTATGGGCGGTCACGGGGCATTAATTTGTGCTTTAAAAAATCCGGGAAAATATAAATCTATTTCTGCTTTTTCGCCAATTTGCGCCCCTACCCGATGCCCCTGGGGGGAGAAAGCTTTTAGTAATTATCTCGGAAAAGATCGAGAAGTATGGCGGACTTATGATGCGACGGAGTTGGTGTTGGCTTTGGGTAGCACTCGCCCTTTTTTAATTGATATTGGCACGGCAGATCCGTTCTTAAAACAACAACAATTATTGCCAGAAGTATTTGAGTCAGCTTGCCAACAATTGGGAGTTGATTTGACTATTAGAATGCAAGAAGGATACGACCATAGTTATTATTTCATCGCTACTTTTATGGAAGACCATATTCGGTATCATGCCGAGGCTTTGAAGTAATTAATAATTAATAATTAATAATTAATAATTAATAATTGGTTCGCGCTCCAGAAACCCGGTTTTTTAAAATAATACCAACGCCATTTTCTTGTAGGTTGGGTGGAGCGATAGCGCAACCCAACGAAGATGTTGGGTTGCGCTGTCGCCCCACCCAACCTACAAATGGTATTTTTTATTTTGGCGAAGGTATTGTTTTTAGATTAGCAATTAGCCTTACAAATAACTAGAATCAAGACTTTGAGCTTCTCCGACAGTCTGGGGCAAGTGCAAACCGCATTCCTGCTTGAGGCCTTGGAAACGAGTGTCGCGATCGCTCTCGTCCTCCGCAGTGACGGGGCGACTCGAATGCCAGTCGCCAACGGTAGTGTATCCCAAATCGAAATATGGGTGGTAGGGTAAGTCGTTGTTAGTTAGGTAATAGTAAACCTCCCGCGAGTTCCACTGGAAAATAGGCAAGACTTTGTAAATATCTCCTTGTTTGCCGATCCGTTGCAAGCTTTTGCGGTGGTCGGTCTGATCTTTACGAAGTCCCGCTAGCCAACCTGTAGCCCCTAAATCTTTAAGGGCCCGCTGCATGGGTTCTACCTTGCGGATCCGATCGTAACGGTTGAGGGCCTCGACGCTATTTTCTTCCCAAAGTCTGCCGTAGAGGGCTTCCATTCGGGCAGGACTCATCGGGGACTGATAAATTTTTAAATTAAGATTGAGCTTTTCGGTTAATTCTTCGGCAAATTTATAGGTCTCGGCCGGCAGATAACCGGTATCGATCCAGATAACGGGGATATCGGGGACAACTCTGGTGGCTAAATGCAGCATGACGGCGGAATGAATGCCGAAACTGGTGGTCATTACTAGGCCGGAACCGAAAGTTTCCGCTGCCCATTCGATCGAGGCGATCGCCTCGGCATTGCCTAAATTTCGGTTGGCTGCTTCTAAATCTATTTCTGGTTTGTTGGCTTGACTTGACCGGCGGTCTATTTCAGTAGCTAGCAATCTATTATAAATTTCCTCGGGCAGAGCAATTGTTTGCCCGTTTTGGTTAATCTCGATTAGATTTTGCGTCATATTTAATCCTTATATTGGACTTTCAATATTGGTGCATAAGATTGATAATACGCTATCGCAATCCTTTCTATTGTTGTGTTTCTTCTAGGGGGAATCCCTACGGGTGCGAAAACCCATGTTAATAGGGCTATAGCTTCCAGACAGCGGGGAGTTTGGGTTTCGTTTCCCCCGCGCCAAACCTACATTTTCTTTGGCGGATCGGCGTACTTTAGCACCGATCCACCTATGGTCAATTAACAATTAATTAACTTTTGAATTCTCTTCGTAAGCGGGAAAGTCGGTATATCCTTCTGCCTCGAAGGAAGACCAAACTTTCACGTCGGCGGGAGGACTCAGAGGCCAACCATTGGCAAAACGTTCTACTAAATCTGGATTGCTGATGAAGGGACGCCCGAAGGCAATTAGGTCGGCATCTCCCGAGGCGATCGCTGCTTCCGCACTCTCCTGGGTATAAGCGCAATTCCCCATCAGAGGACTTTTAAACACGGAACGAAATTCCGATAAGGTCATCGGTTCCCCCAATTCGTGAAAACCAAAGCCCAAACCGTCCATGACGTGGAGATAGGCCAATCCATAGCTGTTGAGTTGTTCGGCCACATATAAAAAGGTCTCCCGAAAGTCTGGAGAGCCCATGTCGTTATAGTTGCCGTTGGGAGACAAGCGAACTCCCACCCGGTTTGCTGGGAAGACCGTTACAACGGCTTCGACTATTTCTTGTAAAAACCGATAGCGATTTTCCAGACTGCCACCGTAGCGATCGCTGCGATGGTTGGTCTTTGATTGCAAAAATTCGTCTATCAGATACCCATTGGCACCGTGAATTTCTACTCCATCAAAACCTGCGGACTTGGCCCGTTCTGCCGCTTGTCGATAATCCTCGACAATTCCCGGTATCTCTTCTGTCTCCAAGGCGCGGGGAGTTTGATATGGTTGCTTGCCAATGGGAGTATGGATGTAGTCGCCGTCGATCGCTATGGCAGAGGGGGCAACGGGAAGCTGGCCGTTTTCCTGAAAGCTGGTATGAGAGGCCCTAGCGCAGTGCCAAAGTTGCAGAAAAATGGGCGTTCCCGCACTATGAACCTTATCTACTACTTGCTTCCAGGCTTCTGCCTGGGAGTCTGAGTAGATACCGGGGGTCTGCTGCCAGCCATTGCCCTGCTTGGAAATTACTGTTGCTTCTGTAATAATCAGGCCCGCAGACGAGCGTTGACCGTAATATTCGGCCATGAGGGCGTTAGGCATCCGCTCTTCTCCTGCGCGGGCTCGGGTCATCGGTGCCATGACTGCTCTATTTTTCAGCGGCAAGCCTTTTAAATCAAAGGGACTGAGAAGGGAGGAAACTGTTGTTTTTTCTGTCATTGGGGAGCTATCTCTAAACCTGTTGGCAAAAATTCTGTCATTTATTTTCGCAGCATACTTCCCCTTATTCACCTTTGGCCCATGTTGAGAATTGTAAATTTCCTCAGTCAAAAAAAAGGCAAGCAAAAAAAAACCAGCTAACTCGTAGCTGGCCAAAGTTAAAAAATTACCGTTGTTGCTTCCATTAAGATCCTTACCCTGACTGCGCGTTCCCAAACTTGCAGCGATCGCGGGTTAATTTTAATTTCAGCGTTGTGTGCCTATTGTAACAAAATTTTAACGTTTTGTTACAAATATTTACAATTTTTTATTTTCTAAAGATTTAACATAGATACTGGCCTTTTGCGGCTGGCCCCATAAGACTTGCTCCCGCTTATAAACAACCATGCCTGGTTTAGCGCCTTTAGGTTTATAAACAAACTTGGGCTGGGTATAAACCACTGGCACCTGTTCGCTTTGGCGGGCGCGACTATAATAGGCGCTCATGTTGGCGACGAACTGCAAGTCGGCCTCGTCGGGCGCGGCCCCAGCATCTAATCGCAGCAAAACATGGGAACCAGGAATCTCCTGAGTATGAAACCATAGATCGTAATCTTTGGCAACCTTAAAGGTTAATAAATCGTTTTGGCGGTTGTTACGGCCAATTAACAACTCAAAACCGCTTGGAGTTTGGAAGCGATGAAACTCTGCAACCTTTTCCCGGCTTTCGCGACGACGCTCTGGGGCCTTGAGATATGCTTGGTCGATTAATTCGTCCCTAATTTCTTCGAGGGTTTCTAAATCTTCGGCCCGGCTGTAACTTTCTAGCTGTCCGAGGGAGGCTTCGACTTGTTCTAAATAATTAATCTCCTCTGCTACGGAAGCTAATAAAGGTTCCACCGCTATCCTGGCTCGTTTTAATTTTTGGTGTTGCTTGTAGAGTGCTTGGGCGTTTTGGACGGCATTTTTTTCTGGGTTTAGAGGAATAGACACCGACTCGCCGGTTTCAAAGTCTGGGAGATTAATAGTCTTCATCCCCGGTTGCCACTGGTAGAGGTTAGCCATTAATAAGTCGGCTTGCGATCGCCACCTATCGGCCTCATCGGACTGGTGGAGTCGCTGCCGGAAGACATCGGCTTTTTGCCGCAACTTAGCCAGAACGTTTTTAAGTTTCTGGCTTATTTGATGGTGCAGTTGGCTAAATTGTTGTTCGTTTAGTCGGTCGGTGTAAAAGCGATCGAGCAATTCTTGAGTGCTGCCAAACAAACCTTCCCTCTCCCCATCCCCCGTAGAACAGGCATCTTGCCTGTTCGCCCCCGTAGAACGGGCATCTTGCCTGTTCTCGTCCTTCCAGCCAATAACCGAATAACCGTTTTTCCACAGGTGGGGCCGGAAAGTCGAACTTTCCAAAGCAGAAAGCCATTGCTGCCAGCATTGAAAAAGTCTCTCCCACTCGGACTGGTTGAGAGTATCGGTGGAACGTTCCCTCTCCAAACCGGCAGTTTCCAGCATGGAGAGAACCAAAGCCTTGCTCAAACCCCGATAATTTTTAATTAAATTGCGCCACAAAGGCCCCGGCACCAAAGCAATCCTTTCTTGCCAGCGTTGGGGAGTTTCTGCCAAAGTCGGAATTGCTTCCATCAGAGAGGGAGGCAACTCGTAAGGTTGTCCCGTTTGAATTTGACGGACGGTGGATTTTTGGCTGCCGACTTGGTGGGCGCAAGTGACGATGAGGTTGTCCTGGGTAGTAAGGATGACGTTGCTATATTTGCCCATGACTTCGACGTAGAGATGCCAGAGGGGAGACTCCCCGGGGCGTTTGGCAAATTGAAAATCGAGGACTCTCTCCCAGGGCGAGACCTCGGCGATGGCAGTGAGGGCCAAACCGCCGAGTTGATGGCGCAGTTGTTGGCTGAAGGTAAAAGTATCGACGCCCCGGGGCGGCGGTTGGCCGATACAAATTCTGGCAGCTTGGGGATGCCTGGAGATGTCCAGCCAGCCGCGTTTTTTCAGGGTGCGGAGGGCCAGGGTGATGGTAAAGCGATCGCGCTGAATTACTTGTTCGAGGCGGGCGGGGAGCCATTGGGACTGAATTTCTAGGCGGGCGGCGGTGAGGGTGGTATAGTCAACGGGTTGCACTGGCACAAAACCATTACGGTCAGAATTTGAACAGTCTTTATTCTATTCCGTAGAACGGGCGTCTCGCCTGTTCGTCGTGCCTAACCCCCAAAGAAAAACAGAGGGCGTTAGACACAACCCTCTGTTCGTCAGCAAATACGATAATCTAGTATAGCGATTATTGAATCGGTGAGGCAGACCCGCTCGATCCCCCGTTGGTCCCCCTTTTTAAGCTTACCATTACTCACATATTTCGCGAGCATTTGAGACGCGGAGACGGGGGGACGCACAGACGCGGGGAGAGGGGGTAAAGGAGGGGCAGCATAAATTGCTGCAATTGTCAAGCTCCAAGAGTCAGCAAAAGCTAGAAACTCCTGCACCATAAGGCTTTCAAGATTGTAAAGAATTATGTGAGTAAGGCATAGCTTTTTAAGGGGGACTTTGAATTGTTGCGGCTCCCCCCTTTTCAAGGGGGGCTGGGGGGGATCGAAAATGTACTTCACCGATTCGATAAATGCTATATTTAGCCATTTTTCCGACGGCGCAGCAAACCCATACTTGCGGATGCTAAACCCAAACCAAATAGAACAGTTGGTTCGGGAGTAGATTCGGATTCAACGTCGGCAACTTTGATTTGGAAAGCTAGATGAGAATTTTTGGGTGCGATGTCTCCCCAATCGAAGGTCGATTTACCGGTGAGGCTAAAATCCTCTTTGTTTGAAAGACCGCTAATGCGAAGAATGTCTAGTCCATCGTCGTCTCCAGAAGCAAAAGAAGAAGCGCCATTAAGAGGGTCACCGTTTAAAAAGATGTTGTCGAGGACGGCGCTGCTTCCTGTCTTGGTTGCTCTGGTACGGATAAAGATATCGGAGAAGGCATCCGAGAAATTGTAAGATAGCTCCTGCACTCCATTAACAAAGAATTCAGTTAGACCCGTGCTTGCGGTATAGTCCAGTTTGAAGTCGTAAGTTTGGCCCTTAGTCCAGACAAAGTTGGTTTCCTTTTGGGTTTTGCTTTCATTCAAGGGTTCTCCGCCGTGGAAGTTTAGTTCGTGGTCTCCATCGATGTCGTTGTTGCCCATCCGACCTTCGGCAACGAAGGCTAGGTCTTCCATCAGATCCATCATTTCTTGGTCTGTGGCGACTTTGCTGAAAGAGGCGGCGTTAGCTGCTAGTGGGGCGGCGAAGAAAGTTGCGGTGGCGACGGCGGCGGCGAAAATGGATTTGCGGGTTTTCATTATTTTTACTCCTATTTATAATAGAGGGTTGGTAAATTTAGCTAAGGCTAGTTAAGCACCCAGAAAGTTTAAATAAAGCGAATGGTTAATCAACCTCGACTTGGTAATAGTTTTTTTCCTTAACTATTTTCATTGAAGCACGGGTTTGGGAGGGCGATCGCCTTTTGTAGCAAGCTTTACACAATCTTTAAATTTATCCAGGGTTTTGTAAAGCTGCCGTGAAGGCGGGCAAATAACTGGGGCAGTATTAAGGTAGGTATAAATTCTAAAATCTTAATTTATGGATATTCAACTTATTAATATCGGTTTTGGCAATATTGTGGCGGCGAACCGAGTTATTGCTATTGTCTCTCCCGACTCAGCGCCGATAAAACGAATTGTCGAAAGTGCGAAGGAGAGGGAACAGTTAATCGATGCGACTTACGGCCGTCGGACTAGGGCGGTTATTATTACAGATTCCAATCATGTTATTCTCAGTGCCATTCAACCAGAGACGGTGGGGAATCGTTTGTTAACGAGTAAAGATTTAGAGCGTGGCGATAATAGGTAAAGTAAAGAATGGAGGATTTTTTAGAGATGTTATGGAAACTGGTAAATTAATTGTTTTAACCGGGCCCAGTGGAGTTGGTAAGGGGACTTTGGTGCGATCGCTCTTACAACGCCATCCAGAATTAGCTTTGTCTGTTTCGGCTACGACTCGCGCCCCCCGAGAGGGAGAAATTCACGGGCAACATTATTATTTTGTCGATCGCCCCAAGTTTGAAGATATGGTCGAATTGGGAGAGTTGCTGGAGTGGGCGGAGTTTGCCGGCAATTGTTACGGTACGCCGAGGGGGCCTGTATTAGACCGGATCCGGGAGGGCAACTCGGTGTTATTAGAAATAGAGTTGTTGGGGGCGCGACAAGTGGGGCAAAGTTTTCCAGAGGCCTTGAAAGTATTTATTTTGCCTCCTTCCAAGTCCGAGTTAGAAAGACGGCTGCGGGGTAGGGGCCAGGAGAGCGAAGAGGCGATCGCTCGTCGGCTGCAAAGGGCCACGGAAGAAATTGAAGCAGCGGGAGAGTTTGATTTTCAAATAGTTAACGACGACTTCGAGACTGCTTTGAGGGAATTAGAGGCAGTGTTAGGGTTTTAGTAGAATCGAGGATTTGAAACCAGCTTTCAGGAGCCCTGCCGAAGTTGATTAGAAACCTGGTTTTTAAGTAAACTTCGCAGGCTAGCTTGTAGTAATCGCTTTAGCGATTCATATTGATAAATCGCTAAAGCGATTACTACGAACGATTAGAAACCCGGTTTCTTCCCAAAAACCGGGTTTCTGGCCCCACCAACAACTCAGCGCACCGGTCCCCGCTCAAATCCTCCCGAACTCTATTTTTGCAAGAGTTATAATAAGCATTGAAAAAGCATTTAAGGTACGGCGATGAAAGCGTTTGAAGTGATGGGAAAAGTTGATGAAAACGGTCAACTATTATTAGACGAACCTTTAGAAATTGAAGCCCTCAGTCGAGTTAAAGTTATTTTGCTGGTAGATGATAATTTTTCCGATGCTGATGATACTCCCGTCGAGGAAATTAAAAGCAGTTTAAAACGAGCTTTACAAGAAGCGAAAGAAGGAAAAAGAATACCCTTAGAACAAATGTGGGAGGGGATCGATGCCGAATAATAATTCGGGTTTTATTAACATAGACCTAACTCCTGAATATAGGAGAAATCTCAAAAAATTAGCTAAAAAATATCGAAATATTCGTTCTGATACCCAGTCTTCGATAGAAGAATTGCAACAAGGAAATTTCTTAGGCGATCGCCTGGCAGGTTTTGGTTCCGATCTTTATCTTTACAAGGTAAGAGTAAAGAATAGTAATATTAAAAAAGGAAAAAGCGCCGGTTATCGCCTAATCTATTTAGTAGAGTCAGAAACCAGTATTTTATTATTAACAATTTACAGTAAATCGGAACGATCGGACATTACAGTTGATGAAATTGAAGCCATTTTAGAAGATTGAGAAACCCGGTTTTTTCCCCAAAACCGGGTTTCTAGCCCCAGCGTTATCTGAAGTCTATGAGAAACCCGGTTTTTTCCCCAAAACCGGGTTTCTGGCCCCAGCGTTATCTGAAGTCTATGAGAAACCGGGTTTTTTCCCCAAAACCGGGTTTCTAGCCCCAGCGTTATCTGAAGTCTATGAGAAACCCGGTTTTTTCCCAAAAACCGGGTTTCTGGCCCCACCAACAACTCAGCGCACCGGTCCCCGCTCAAATCCCGATAAAATAGAAACCAAAAGAAACTGGCTCCACCCAACAACTCCCAACCATGAACGAAGAACGCATAGTCGCCTATCTAGACTTAATCCAACAACTCCTCTCCTGCCCCAGTGGAGAAGAGTTTAACCAAATCCTCAACAACTCTCTGGAATTGCTGGACGAGGGATTTGTGCTGGCATCCCAACAGGTGGCGGCAAAGTTGGAGGAGGCAGGACAAGAGAATGAGGCAGGTTTTCTGCGAAGTCTGGCGCAACAGGTGGCGCAATTTCTCAACCGTCAAGCGGGTGGGGGCGAACCCGGGGAAACCCAACCAAACGCTACACCGGAAGACTACGCAACCTTTCTCATCGAAGTGTTGCAACTAAAAATTGACGGCAGCGATCGCAACGTAATTTATCCCTTCTTAGCACGACATCAAGATAAACTCGACCCGACCTTTGGCGAGATGCTGGTACGATGGTTTCGCTCGGAACTCGACCCCAATGATTCTCAGACAAATCAAGCTCTAGCAGTCCTACTGAACAACCTTGCCATTGATATCGTAGAGTTTCCATTAGGCAATCGTGCAAATAATCTTGAAATAGCGATCGCCTGTTACCAAGCCGCATTAGAAGTTTATACTCGCGAGGCTTTTCCCGAAAATTGGGCAACGACCCAAAATAATCTGGCAGTTGCCTATTTCGACCGCATCAAAGGGGAACGGGGGGATAATCTTGAAATAGCGATCGCCTGTTACCATTTTGCTTTAGTAGTTTATACCCGCGAGGCTTTTCCCCAAGATTGGGCAATGACCCAAAATAATCTGGGTAATGCCTACTGGAACCGCATCAAAGGGGAACGGGGGGATAATATTGAAGGGGCGATCGCCTGTTACGAAGCCGCTTTAGAAGTAAGAACCCGCGAGGCTTTTCCCGAAGAGTGGGCAATGACCCAAAATAATCTGGGGGCTGCCTACTGGAACCGCATCAAAGGGGAAGGGGGGGATAATATTGAAGGGGCGATCGCCTGTTACGAAGCCGCTTTAGAAGTAAGAACCCGCGAGGCTTTTCCCGAAGATTGGGCAGGGACCAAAAATAATCTGGCAGTTGCCTACTCAGACCGCATCAAAGGGGAACGGGGGGATAATATTGAACGGGCGATCGCCTGTTACCAAGCCGCTTTAGAAGTAAGAACCCGCGAGGCTTTTCCCGAACGATGGGCAATGACCCAAAATAATCTGGGTAATGCCTACAGAAACCGCATCAAAGGGGAACGCGGGGATAATATTGAAGGAGCGATCGCCTGTTACCAAGCCGCTTTAGAAGTTTTAACCCGCGAGGCTTTTCCAGAAAATTGGGCAACGACCAAAAATAATCTGGGTAATGCCTACAGAAACCGCATCAAAGGGGAACGGGGGGATAATATTGAACGGGCGATCGCCTGTTACCAAGCCGCTTTAGAAGTAAGAACCCGCGAGGCTTTTCCCCAAAACAATGCCGAAACTTTATTTAATTTAGGACTCGCCTATCGCGACGCTTCCCAGTTGGAAAATGCCCGCAACACTTTTGCCGAGGCGATAGATAGCGTAGAAGAAATTCGCACAGGCATCGTTCTGGGGGGCGAAGCGGACCGGCAGAAATTAGCTGAAAAATGGAGTCAACTTTATCGGACAATGGTCGAAGTCTGCCTGGAGTTGGAGGATAGCGCCGGTGCCCTCGAATATGCCGAACGCAGCAAGGCGAGAAATTTAGTAGAATTATTCGCCGCCACTCGTCTCAAACCGGAAGGGGTTTCCCCTGATGTCTGGGAAGAGTACAACGGTTTGTATCAACAGTGGTCGAACCTCCAGCAGCAAGGCGACGGTAACGCCTCCCCCTCCCGACCCCTTGACCGGTTGCGCCAACAAATCGACGAATTCATCAAAACTAAAATTACCCCGCACGACCGCAAATTCCGCTTCGGGCAACAAGTCGAACCCATGCGCTACTCGGAAATTCAAGCGCTGGCGGAGGAAGGCACTGCTATTGTGGAGTGGTACTTTACTTCTGACGGCATCCAAGCTTTTATCGTCACCGGCCAGGGGCAGCAGCCTATAGTTGTCTCTACCGAAGGCAGTGCCTTAGCTGCCTTGGAGGAGTTGACGCGGGAGTATT
Organism: Cyanobacteriota bacterium; assembly: GCA_034189005.1. Taxonomy (GTDB): domain Bacteria; phylum Cyanobacteriota; class Cyanobacteriia; order Cyanobacteriales; family Microcoleaceae; genus CALKCV01. Next base: position 54,400 of record JAXHVR010000012.1, read on the forward strand.
TAATCAATTATTACAGCGACGAGATCTACTGGCGGCAGGAGTTACGATCCTGCCTGCAACGGTTGGCGGAGATACTGGAACTGGATAAACTCATCTCCGAGATTCCCTCTGGGTGCCGGGAGTTGGTTTTGGTTCCCTATCGTTACCTGCATTTGTTTCCCCTCCACGCTTTGCCGGTTGGGGAGAACGCAACCCTCGGAGACCTTTTCCCCGAAGGGATTCGCTATGCCCCTAGCTGTCAAATCTTGCAGTTATCGCTATCGGAGGATAGCATTCCCTCGGCAACCAGTGGAGACTGTGGAGAAAATGGGTCTCTCTTTGCGATCCAAAACCCTACGGGAGATTTAGCCTATACCGATGTGGAAGTCGAAGCAATTGAAACCGCCTTCTACCCCGCCGCCACGGTTTTACAAGGAAAAACTGCCAGTAAAACTGCATTCTACCAAGCGGAGGCGGTGCTAAAAGAGACCGGTTTCGCCCATTTCTCCTGTCACGGCTATTTTAATTTTGCCAATCCCCGCAATTCCTGCCTCATCCTCGCCGATGCCGAACTAGCGGCAACGGCACCCACTCCGCCCGACAGCCTCCCCATTCGTTCTCCTTGGGGCGACTTTGACCCTGAGAAATGCCTCACTTTGCCGGATATCTTTAACCTCCGGTTGCGGCGATGTCGTCTGGTTGTCCTCTCTGCCTGCCAAACCGGCGTCACGGATATTACTACCACCAGCGATGAATATATCAGCATTCTGGCGGGGTTTTTCTTTGCCGGTTCTCGGAATGTCTTGGGGACGTTATGGGCGGTGGACGATTTCTCCACGGCGATTTTTACCATCCGCTTTTATGAGACTTTTTTGGCAGAAACTCAGCCCCCCGTGGCTTTGGCTTTGAAGCAAACCCAGCAATGGATGCGAGGTGTCTCGGTGGCGGAATTGTTGGAGTGGATCGGGGGATGTGGGTTGGTTGGCGAGGTAGGCAGGGAGAAAATTTGCAAATTTTTAGACCAATGGTACAAACCCACCCAAATCCCATACGCTTTGCCCTATTATTGGGCTGGGTTTTGCGCGGTGGGGCAGCGATAATTAATAATTAATAATTAATAATTAATAATTGGGGTTTTTGGGAGTAGTGTGAAATTAAAGAAACCGGGTTTTTTGGAAAAACCCGGTTTCTGGGCTACGGTCGTTTATTAAGGAAACTAAAAATATAAATATGATGACACCAGAAGAAATTATTGCGGCTTTTCTGCAAGTTTGGGAAATTTACCCAGAGTGGTTTTTAGCTGCGGATGTAGAGAAAGATTTAGACAGTCTAAATCGAGAGATTACCTCGTCGCCGGATGCACCTAACGAATCCATGGCCGAAGAGATTAGAGAATGGTGCAAAGAACATTCTAATATTAGAGATGCGGTACTGATTGCTTCGAGAAAACTGAGACCGGAAAATAATGTCCCTACCAGAGAAAACGAAAATAGCAAAATCCTGGATAACCGCTATCCGCAAATTTCCAAAACTCTGCGAGATAGACTGCCGAAAGATAGCGAGAAGGAAAACCAAAATAAGTAACCGGGGGATTTAAGAAACCGGGTTTTTGCGAAAAACTCGGTTTCTGGCGAGCGAAACTATCTAAAAAACAGTTCAAATCTAATGAAATCAGAACCAAACAATTACCTCTTAGCACCCAATATCTATTTATTTGCTTATCAACTTCGCGACGGACTAGCAGAGGGTAAAACTAATTCCTTTTGGCAAAAGTCCGATAAGTTGTTAAGTCAATTTACAACGGAAACTTTGACCCAATATCTGGATTTTTCTCCAGCGGAAAGTAGCGATCGCGCCATTTTACTAGACGGTAAAGATGCTCTCTATTTCAGCTTATCTGACTCCCCTGAAATCTCTGGCTCGGTTCAACCTTTGCAAATCCAAGATAGCTATGGCTTATTCTTTAATATCGGTTACGATGACGAAGTAGAATCCCTCGAAGAAGTAGAGTTAAAGGAGCTAGGAAAATTCAACCCCGATGGAGTTTTACATTTACCAGAGAGCGATAATTTATTAGGGCAAACTCTGTTAATTACGGGCTATTTACCGAACCCCAATAAACAGCGAGACTTAGCAAATATGCAAAGGGTTGCTAATAACTGCTACGAAGGATTATTAGGAAACAATCCCCCGCCATTATACCGCTATGGGGAGTTATTTGGCAGTTCGATATTTGAATATGGCAACCCGAACAAAATAGGCCGCCAAACTAATAATTATTGCCACGTTATTATCTGGTTGTTTCGCGATGAGGGGGCGGATAAGCAAGCCAATAAATGCCTAAATGATATAGTAAATTTACTATTTTATCGGGCTAAAATGGTTAAAGGTTTTAGCGATCGCCGCTTAGTTTACCAACAGTTAGACCGAGAGTACGCTCAGATAGAGAAGAACTTGGACGACTTGCAAAAACAACTCGATACCAGGGATGCTTCGACTAACGAGAGGTATCTCAAGGATTTTCAAACCCAGTTAAAAAACTTGGCAAGAGACTCTCTAGCCTACACCCGCTTGCTCAGAAAAATGGAAGATTTTGGCAATACAATTGAGATAAATCTTTTCAATTACAAGGAAACAATCGAGCAGATTTGCGATAAACTAGAAACTGATAAGGAAGAACTATCTTTTCTTAAGTATTTCGGTGAAGAAACCGCCCCCCACTTCTATCGACAAATCCAAGCGGACTTAGGCTATTTCGAGCATGGTACGGATTTAATAAGTCAGGCGATCGCCTCTATCCGAGGAATAGTAGAAATAGATCGCGCAGAAAGCGATCGCCTGCGGGAAGAGAGAGAAAAACAGCAGGAAGAAGAGCGAGCAAAACGCGATCGAGATTTAGAAGACCAGGTCCAGGCAGTGGGGGTAGGAATTGCAGCGGGGGCGATCTTCGCTTCTACCTCGGGATTAATAACCCAACCTTGGACCTTGCCGAGTAGCGATCGCCCCGTGCTGTGGCCTCATCCTTTTATAATTGCTTTTGTTGGGAGCATATTTTTTTCCTGGGCGGGGTGGTGGGTCGCGTGGAAGGCGATCGAGAGGAGGCGATCGGGCAGAAGTTAGCAAGTTAGAAACCGGGTTTGGGATCTTCTCGACAAATTAGAAACCCGGTTTCTGGGAGAAACCGGGTTTCTGGGGCCGGCAGATGTTGGGTGTCGCTAACGATTCTCGCGATCGGCAATTCGTTCTCGTATAGCTCGTTCCATAATTTTAATATTTTCTTCAATAGGCACGCCATCAGGAGTACAGGGGGCCGGGTAGATAGTAGCGCGATCGTCTGGAGTTCGGCGAGATACCAGGGCGCTTACTGCTTCTACGTCATCCCTATGAGATAGAAGGTATGCAGTCAGTTCTTTAGTAGTCATTCGGTCAAAATTCGGTTTCATTGATAAACCTCCAAAGTCCATTGGGAAAAACTAAAATTTGCAGATTGTCTTCGGCTAGGATAAAGATATATTTTTCTTCCGGGTTATACCGAAATACTTGGATATCTCGGTAACAGTTGGATAGCATTTGACAAACCCGGACGCTAGCTTGGGCTTGGTCGTTGGTTGGCTGAATCTTCTTTTCCTCAATTAAGACACTGTTATTATAGCGCGATCGCCATTGGGATTCTAGCCGTATATCCTACTGTAGTTCATACCATAAGTATTTGAGAAACCGGGTTTTTTTGAAAAACCCGGTTTCTGGCTTCTCCACTGCGCCCTGGAAATGTTATTATTTACAATCGTTAACATTTTTGGCTTGAAATATGTATTATCCCACCGTTGCAGATTCCTCCATTTATAAACTGATCGTAATAACAACCGTATTTGCCGTTATCTGGGGGCTAATTTTCAAAGATATGTTGGAATATGAATTAGCCTTCTGGAACCAAAACCGCAAATCGCAAAGAAAAATTAACTACCAAAAACCTCAGATAATTATTGCTTATTTAGGCACTACTTTTTTTAGCTTTCTATGCATGGGAGCGGGGCTTTCTGTTTTTAAGGTTGGTAATTTAATTGCTTATATTCTCGGTGCAGTTGTCGTCTTGCCGACAGCTTTATTTATTTGGTTGCAACTGGGTTCGATGTTAATTTTGTTAGTAGAAGGAGGTTCCGCAGCCATAAGTATTGAGGAGTATTTGCCGGGGGAAAAGGCTGAAAACCAATCTGAGGAGTAATAATGCGCAGCAAGCACTTTAGGGTTAAAAGTGCTTGCTACAAAAGCTCCAACTACTCCATTGCTTCCTCTAGTTCCTTTTTTTTCCGTTCTTCTTTATCAATTTCTGGCAACCTGTAAATAACACCAGCGGCATACCAATAATAAACGCAGACTGGATCCACATCCAGGGGATAATAATAAGTATTGTAACTAATAATCAAAACAAAAACCCAAAAAGACGCTCCAAAGCTTCGTAAATTCTTTTCTTTAACCGAACGATAAGCTTTAAAGCTAGTCAATGTTATTGTACTAACAAAACCTAAAAATAGGATCGCTCCCAACGGTCCTATCTCATAAATTAATTTAGGATAATAGGTTTCTATCAGGGAAGTTTTACCAAAAACACGGGCAGAATTAGTAGCGCGTCCGAGACCGTTACCGAGAATTCCTTCGGTATCTCCAGAAGTATGCTCGAATTGTTGGGCAATAAAAGTTGTTGGTGGAGAAGCGTTCCAGCGACTGACAAAACTATCTATTCGTTCTTGAACGATGGCAGGATTAGATGCAGAAACCACTAATAAAAGCACCCCCAGTCCGCCGGCGATGGGAATAAACCGTTTTAGGTTAGCAACCTGACCGGTCAATACTAATAGAATAATAGTCACCGTAGGTACTAAAGCTAAAGCAATTCTTTGACCGGAAATAACGGCATTAATAAATACTAATGCCATACCCGCCAAACCACCCATTCGCCACAGTGGAGAAGGATCGCTGAAGGCTGTGGCAAAGGTAAAAAAAGCATTGCCAATTAAAAACCAAGCCCACTGCCAGGGGGCGACAAAAGTACCCGGCAAACGAATCATACCTTGGGAGGGGCTAAATACTAAAGAACCTCCCACGAAACACTTATATTCTAAGGTTGCTTTAAACAGATCCTCTCCCGATAAATGATCTGTGCCTTTGCACCTGCCGGAGGTAAGAAATTGGTATTGAACCATCCCCAGCAGACAACAAATTATGACAAGAACGAGCATCATACGGGTAAAGAATAATAAGTTTTTCTTGTCCTTAACTTGATAGTAAGCGCAGGTCATTAAAGGAATATATCCCACAAATACTTTCAGTCCTAAAATTCCCATGGGGATTGGTTTGTCCCCAGGATAAGGAGGATTTAGCTGCTGGACTCCGTTCACTAATAGCAGCATCACCAAACAGAAACCAAGAAGAATATAGAGGGGGTTTTTTAACTTGGGCTCGATTAGAAATGGCTTTTTTTTCTTTTTAAGTTCTAAGACTAATGCTATTAATGCGGGAATATAAAAACCATCTTTGGCAAGCTGAAATATCACATTTCCACCGCCTATCCAATAAGTGATGGTGCCAGAAAAGGGCAGATAGATCAGAAATCCCCACAGCCCCATCATCGGATATTTAAAGGAAAGGGAGAGGACTGCTATGCCGCCACCGCCAGCGATCGCCAATTTAGCATCTGCGACGAAAAATAAGATGGCACCAACTACGGCCCCAATACCTCCATAAGTGGCAAGGGCGCCAATAGCTTCGCTCATCATTTTGGCTCTTTTCTTCTTTCTGGCAGCCAACTCTTTTTTACTCAGAGTTGGCTTTTTCGCCTTGCCTTTCTTATTCTTTTTTTTGTCCTTGGGTTTTTTTAACTTCGCTTTTAGTGCCACGGCAGTCTTAAAAGAATTAAACGGTTAAATATTGCCGAACCGCTAAAACCAAATTCTCGGCCCAACGCTTTGCTAATTCGGCACTTACTGCTTCTACCATAACTCGAATGACCGGTTCGGTGCCAGAAGCGCGGACCAAAACCCGCCCTTGCCCTGCCATGGCTGCCTCTGCCCGTTCGATCGCCTCTACCAACGGCTGGCACTTCTTCCAATTTAACCTCAGTTCCCGATCCTCCACTCGGACGTTTTTCAACAGTTGGGGGTAGAGATCGAAACTGTCATCTATTAATTGGGCCAAAGGAACCCCCGATCGCTTGACCAAAGCGGCCAAATGCAAAGCGGTACTCACACCATCCCCGCTAACTCCATAGTGGGGGCACAAGATATGACCCGACTGTTCCCCTCCTAACATCGAACCGGTTCGCTGCATTTCCGCGCGAACGTGGCGATCGCCCACGGGAGTCCGCATCATCTCGCCCCCCAACTCGTGCCAGGCTTTTTCAAACCCCAGATTTGCCATAACCGTTGTCACGATTAGATTTCCGGGCAACAGTCCGGCTTCGCTTAAGCTTTTACCCCATAAATAAAGGATGTAGTCGCCGTTGACCTCGCGACCTCGACTATCCGCTGCCAGGGCGCGGTCGGCATCCCCATCGAAGGCAAACCCCAAGTCGGCCTGGTGTTCTTTTACTGCGGCGGCGAGGAAACCGAGATGAGTCGAACCGCAATTAACGTTGATGCGATCGCCCTCGGGCCTATCGTGGAGACAAATTACCTCGGCCCCCATCCCCCGAAAAACCTCTGGCCCCACGCCAACGGCAGCCCCCCAGGCTAAGTCGAGGACTATTTTCATCCCTTGCAAATAACCGGGCACCAGGGGCAAAGATAGAGACTCGACATATTTTTTGACCAACTCCGGCTGGTAGTAATGCTGCCCCCAGGCCTTATGAACTGCTGGAAAATTAGCATTTCCCCGGATGCCGGCTTCTATTTCTTTCTGCAAAGTGGAAGAAAGCTTGCTGCCGTTGGGGCCGAAAAATTTAATGCCGTTGTCTTCTGGGGGGTTGTGACTGGCAGAAATCATTACTCCACCTGCTGCCCCAGAAATGCTGGCGAGATGGGCTACGCAGGGAGTGGGGCAGATGCCTAGATGCCAGACTTCCAAACCTGCCGCCGTCAAACCGGCGGATAAGGCCATTGCCAACATATTCCCCGAGTTTCTGGTATCTTGCCCCATAATTACCGGGCCTGGGTTTGGTTGGTGGTGGCGCAATACTTGTCCCGCCCAAAAACCTATTTGCAGGGCTAAGGGGGCTGTGAGCAAGTCTCCGACTTTGCTGCGAATGCCGTCGGTACCGAAGAGGGGGGAGTTGGGGAGGTTGTTGTTCCAGGCAAAAGCGGTTTCTGCCCCTTTGGTGGGGGTTGGTCTTTGGGAAGGTGCGGCTACCATAATTTATTTTCACTCCTATAGTTCTGGATTTTGTTTAATTGGATTTTACAGATAAGTTTGGATTATTTCAGCAGCGGTCTTGCCTGTTTTTTCCCAACTAAATCGATCTGCTGCCGAATTCGATAAAATAATAGCAGTATCCACGCCCCGGGCAGGAAAATAACCGATGCTTTCTTACGATAGACCTACCCCCAGACGTCGAACAAGACCTAATTCATCAAGGGACCAAATCTAATATTCCTTTGCCAACCTTGATTCTGCAAGCTTTACGCCGCGAGATTCAAACATCAAAGATGGCAGCTTCGAGGGCGGTCGGAGGTCATCTTGTCTTATGAAGGAATTCCAGACTTTCCAGCTTTCGAGTCCTATGGCGACGAACTGCTTCCAATTAACTATAATTAAAAAAATTATTAACTTTTGAGCTTATGGAAATTGCCAAAGTCTCTGAGGAAGGACAAGTTATTATTCCTTCAGAAATGGGGAAAGCTTACGGTTGGGAAGTCTGGCAAGAACTCATCCTTACTAATACGGGGAAAGGTATTCTTATTCAGCCGAAAAAGCCTTTTGTTCCAACCACTTTAAACGAAGTGGCTGGTTGTTTGAAATATAAAGGTTCTCCGAAAACCCTAGATGATATGGAAGCTGCTATTGGTGAAGGAATTAAGGAGCAATGGCATGATTTCAGTCGATCCGAATGTTGTAGTACGTCTTTTGACTCAAGATGACGAAGTACAGTATCAAAATGGATAATGAGTAACGGGTAAGAGATTTATCTAAAAATAGACTAAAAAATATTTTATTTTTACAATTGAAACGAAGTCTATTAATAATTAAGTATTAGCCTGGGAATTAAGATGACTGAAACCGCCGAACCCGATAAAATAATAGCAGTATCAAATACCGGGCCGCTGGTTTCAGCATTTCAATGCGGCAGGACGGATTTGCTAAAGCGATACTTTTCCTTAATTTACATTACCGCGTCTGAGCTTGACGAACTGGATGCTCATGGGTGGATAGATGAAGTCGATCGACTCATTGTTGAGGGATTTCTGGTGGTTGAAGATTTGAACGATCTAGAAAAAAAACAGGCAGAAACAGTGGCAAAGCGCATTGCTCGACTGCACAAATCTACCAATTCAGACTGGCGCGACGATATTGCCGAAGCAGAAGCGATCGCTTTGATGCAGAATCGCACAAACCTAAATGTTGCGATGATTCTTTTAGATGAGAAAGCAGCGCGTCAGGTTGCTTGCGAACTGGGATTAAACATTACTGGATTTCCTGGTGTCCTTGGGCGTGCTGGACTAGACGGAATCTTAACCAAAGATGAAATCAGGCAATTGCTCAAAACCTGCCAACAACAAGGCACATACTATGGCGACAAATTAATCGAAACTCTAGCAGAAAACTACGGCAAATAAACTATGACTAAACAAGTTCCCGAGCCCAACGCTGAGTTATTATCCTCCTCAGATGTCCATGAGGATGTGATGAGGCTGACAGAAGCTTTAGAGCGGCGCAGGGCCGAACGCAAAGCTTATCAAATTTTATCTCGTCCAGATATCCAAAATTTGCTCGATCGTGCAATCTCAAGTGGGGTTTGTACCACTGAAGAAGAGGCCATAGAACGAGCCTTGAGAACTTTAATCGTCGCAGTCGGGCTATCGTAAGCAGTCAAAAGCCGCTATTGGTGAGGGAATTAAGGCTCCAGTTTAGGGGCGATCGCCCCTAAACTGGATGCTTGGGTTTTACAGATAATTTTCTATTATCTCAGCAGTAGCTTTGCCTGTTTTTTCCCAGCTAAATCGATCTGCTGCCGAATTCGATAAAATAATAGCAGTATCCACGCCCCGGGCCGGAAAATAACCGATGCAAATTACGATAGACCTACCCCCAGACCTCGAACAAGACCTAATTCATCAAGCAACCCAATCCAATATTCCTTTGCCAACCTTGATTCTGCAAGCTTTACGCCGCGAGATTAAAACATCAAAGATGGCAGCTTCCCAATGGTCGGAGGTCATCTTGTCTTATGAAGGAATTCCAGACTTTCCAGCTTTCGAGTCCTATCGCGACGAACTGCTTCCACCCGGCGAACAGGAGTTATTTTGATGCAATACTTACTAGATACCTGTGTCATCAGTGACTTTATTAAGGGCGAACCTGGAACTAAAGCCAGACTGAAAGAAACGCCTCCTGCCAGCATCGCCGTTTCTGCGATTACAGTTATGGAGTTAGACTATGGCTTAGTCCTCAATCCACAACGGGCCGAGAAACTCCGACCGACCATTGTCAGTTTTCTGTCCTCTGTGACAATTCTCCCTTTCACCGCCGCAGAAGCTCAACAAGGGGCTGAGATTCGGGCCACATTAAAATCTCAAGGGCAGCCAATTGGGGCTTACGATCTCTTAATTGCAGCGACGGCACTTCAACATCACTTGGTGATGATTACAGCAAACCAACGAGAATTCGATCGCGTTGTTGGTTTGCAGACTGAGAATTGGCGACAAATCTAGAAAATCAGCTTCTGGGGCGATCGCCCTTAAGCTGGATGCTTGGGTTTTACAGATAATTTTCTATTATCTCAGCAGTAGCTTTGCCTGTTTTTTCCCAGCTAAATTGACTTGCCCTGGCCAAACCTAATTTTCGCAGTCGCGATCGCTCTCCTGCATCGCTGCCGAGTAGTTCCATTGCCTCTGCTATTTCTTCAATATTGTTAGGATCGACCAAAATAGTAGCATCGCCGGCTACTTCGCTTAAGGATGAAATATTAGAAGTTATTACCGGCGTTCCACAAGCCATTGCTTCTAAAACCGGAAAGCCAAAACCTTCCCAGAGGCTAGGAAAAACTAGGCTAATTGCTTTATTAATTAAAGGTGTCAACTCTTCAGGCGGAACGTAGTCTAAAAACTTCACTAAATTACTCAATCCTAACTCTTTTACTTGAGTTTTTAAAGCAGGAGTATGAACCTCATCTGTCGGTCCTGCCAGCCATAATTGATATTCTGAATTATTCGGTATTTTGGCAAAAGCTGCTATTACTTTATTGACGTTTTTATAAATATCGTGGCGACCGAGATAGAGAAAATAATTTTCCGTCGGTAAGTCTAAAAAGCGGAATTGTTGCTTGTCGTAACCCAAGAGAATAGGCGTTATTTTCTGGGCGGGAATCTTGAAAAAATCTACTAGGTCGGAGGCGGTGGCTTGGGAATTGCAAATAATATGTTCGGCCTGCCGCAAAACTTGAGGAAAGTAATAGCGACAATAGGCTGTTAAGCGAGAACCGGGTCGGGGAAAGCGCAGCGGGATTAAGTCGTGAGCCATTACTACGGAACGACAGCCGGTATATAAAGGCGCTTCCGTCAGGGGAGAAAATAGCAGTTTGCCTCGCAATTTTCGATAAATTTGCGGCAGTTTAAATTGAGTCCATAACAGTCTGCGCAAATGCCCTTTGGAACCTTGGGCAGGTGTCATGTTGTTGGGAATTGAATGGCAGTTAATATCCTGGATTTCATCTGCTACTAATAGGGTTGGATTTAAGGGTTTTAAATGGGGATAAATATTATTGGCATAAACGGAGATTCCAGTTGGTTCTGGGATGAGAAAGGATAAGTTGATTAAAAGAGAGTTAGACATGAGTTAATTAAGTAGTTACGCCCAATTATTAATTATTAATTGTTAATTATTAATTAATTATGATTGTTTGAGGAAAAGTGCTGCGCCGATCGCTAAAAATACCATGGCAATAAATCGGGTTAAATCTAGGGGTTGGCGATCGACTCCAATTCCGTAGTTATCTAAGACGGCAGCTAAGGAAAATTGTACGGCTAAAATAATACCAAATGTTGCAACTAAACCCAAGCGAGAAACTCCGTAGGCGATGCCGCCGACTATTATTAATCCGCAGGCTCCAGCGAAGATAGAATACCAGGGCAAATCTAGATAATTTCCTAAATTAAATTCGCCGGAAAAACTGCGGAATATGGCTATTATGCTTATAACTAACGCTCCACCAATATAAGCAATAAAAACGCTGTCAAATACTCCATATTTACGTTCGATAATGCTCGTTATTTGCGCCTGGGTGACTGCTGAAATTCCTACACAAACTGCTACTAATAAACCGATTAATTTGGTCATTTTTTTATTTCAGTATTTTTCTTGTTAATAATAAAAAATGACGATCCCCCGTTGGTCCCCCTTTTTAAGGGGGACTTTGAAGATTCCCCCCTTTTCAAGGGGGGTTAGGGGGGATCGAATTTAGCCAACGACGGTAATATTTTAGCACGGCTTTGAGCTTGTTAAAAGAGAAAAAAGTTAAGGCAACTACAGTAATTCTGAACAGGCGGTAAAACAAGACCGATCTAGCGGCGTGTTTTTCCAGACTTAGGAGATAGCTATAAATTCCTTGTTGTATTTGCAAATCGGGGTTTTTATTAGTAATAGAAGATGGTTGGTGGATGACGGTTATTTTGGGAGCAATCAAAATTTGATGACCTTCTTTGAGGTAGCGGCGACAAAAATCGAAGTCTTCGTAATATAAGAAGTAGTCGCTGTCGAATTGGGGGAGGCGATGGAAATTTTTGAGGTTAATTAATGTGCTGCATCCAGTAACCCAATCTGTGGGCAATAATTCTCGTTCTTCTGCCTCTGGTGGTAGAAAGTCTTTGGCTTTAATTATGCCTTTTTGGGGGTTGAAAATTCCACCTCCAAACCACACTTTACCAGAAGGTTCTAAAACCGTGGTTCCCAAGATGGAAATATCGGGGTTGTTGGTAAATAATTGAGTTGCTTTGGGGAGAGAGTCTGGTAATAAATAGGCGTCTGGGTTGATTAACCAAACGATGGAGTCGGGGGAGCGATCGCTTATCCATTTTAAACCTAAATTACAGGCTCTCCCAAAGCCTAAATTCTCTCCAGACTCCAGGATAACAACCCAGTCGCTTTCGAGGGGAAGGAGGGAGCCATCGCCTGGGGAATTATTGACAATAATTAATCCTTCTACTAAATCTTTATTTAAGGCGATCGAAGCAATTAACTTTTCCAGGTAGGAAGCAGAATAATAGTTAACAGTTAATAAATAAATCATTGATAAAGTAGATCGTTTATTAATAAATTGTAAGAAACCTGGTTTTTTCAAAAAACCTGGTTTCTTAACCTACTCTGAATTATTATCTGGCAAAGGTGGGATACAAAATTCGTTAAACAAACGCACATCATAAGGTGCATTTATTAAAGTATTAACTAACCTCCGATCTAAGGTCAGCAAAGGTGCATTTACTCTCTGAGAAAGAGCAACATAAGAGGCATCGTAGGCAGAAATGTTATAAGCTACAGCGATATTAAGCGCTTCTTCCATTAAGTCCGCCATCAAAACAACCCGAAGTGGAAAGGTTTTAAGGGTAGCCAAGTCTGCTTGAACTTCTCGAAACTCGTACATTCCAGCGCGAACATATTTCCATAAAATATTAGCTGTTTCGATATAAAACAAGTCTGGAATATAGATTTCGGTCCTATCGAAATTTAGGTGTGCCAAAAGTTGATTTACTCTCGGAGTTAGGGGGTCTTCAATAAACCGCTTAATGCCAACATTAGCATCAATGATGCATCTTAGAAAATTAATCATCTTTGTCGATCCTCGCGAATTAATTCCGTACTATCGGGCAGTCCGTAGTCTGATGGGTTGAGACGACGGCGACTATCTATTTCAGCTAACAATTTAGGAACGGCTTTACGGCGTTCTTCCCAAGTGGGGTCTGTTTCGGGAGAAACGATAAATTTTAGAGGGGGTTTTTCTGAATTTATTGCTTCTTGTAAGATCGCAATTATTTGCTCGTTAACAGTTCGCCGATGTTGGCTTGCCAGTCCTTCTATTTCTGCTTTTAAAGCTTCTGGGAAGTTGTCAATCAATATTGTTGCCATAACTTTTTCCTATTTCTAAATATCTTTATTTTCAGAGGTCGGGGGCAATCTTTTTATTACTTAATAAAGATGTAGCGATCGTTCGTAGTAATCGCTTTAGCGATTGATATTTATTAAATCGCTAAAGCGATTACTACGAACAAAACCAACTACCCCTAATTAAAGTTCAATTTAATAAAGATGTAGCGATCGCTCGTAGTAATCGCTTTAGCGATTTATAAATATGAATCGCTAAAGCGATTACTACGAACAAGACTTCCGACCATAATTAAAGTTCAATTTGACTGTCGTCGCCTATCATAAACCTAATAGCTTTAGGGCGTTTGGGGGCATTAATCAAAGTAGCGCGACGACCTAAAACGCTATCGACAATACGTTGGTTAATTCCCTTTATTTTCGACCCTTGTAAAATGACGCTATGCTCTAAATCAACATCTACAATCGTAACGCCATCCGCAATGCTGCTATAAGGACCGATAAAACAGTTTTCTAAAGAACAGTTTTCGCCGATAATGACAGGACCGCGAACGTTACAATTAATTAACTTAGTTCCTTTGCCAATTTGCACCCTTCCAATAACTTGACTTGTGGCATCTATTTCTCCTTCCACAGCAGAAATAATTCGAGTGTCGAGAATAATTTGATTGGCGCTGAGGAGGTCGTCTTTTTTACCCGTATCTAACCACCATCCTTCCAGGTTGCAAGCTTTGACGAAATCGCCGTTGTCTGCTGCATTTTGTCCGTCGATTAAATATTGAATTGCATCGGTAATTTCTAATTCTCCTCTGGCGGATGGTTGGATATTGTCAATGGCGCGATGAATCTCTGGACTAAAGAAATAAATTCCCACTAATGCTAAGTTAGAAGGAGGATTTTTCGGCTTTTCTACCAATCCTAAAACTCTGCCTTGACGGTCAACTTTTGCTACCCCAAAGGCGCTGGGATTTTGAACCTGACGCAGGAGGATTAATGCGTCTAATTTTTGGCTTTTAAATGTCTCTAAAAATGGGTCTAATTCTTTTTCAATTAAGTTGTCTCCCAGATACATGATGAAAGGAGAATCTCCTAAAAAAGGTCGAGCAACTTTGACGGCGTGGGCGAGTCCTGCTGGTTCTTCTTGTAGGATATAAGTTATCTTCGCACCGAAGCGATCGCCCTCCCCGGTTAAAGCTTTTACTTCTTCTCCAGTTTCGGGACTAATAATAATCCCTATATCCGTAATTCCTGCCGCTACAATTCCTTCGATTCCATACCATAAAATAGGTTTATTCGCTACTGGTACGAGTTGTTTGGCGCCAGTATAAGTTAAAGGACGCAGGCGAGTTCCTTTTCCACCAGAGAGGATTAATGCTTTCATAAGTTAATCGATTTCGAGCTTGTCAATTAGGCTTTTGGACGTCACAAGGAAAATCAGGTTCCCCAAACAGTTGCTATTTTACGGCAGTTGTGGTAAAAATGGCAAACCGGTTCTACGTTTTTATCAAAATATGCTTAAAAAAATCAATTTTACTTTGCCCAATAACGCAATTCTGTTAATATTATTGACAGTAGCGATCGCCACTTTTACTTCCATCTACGTCGCCAGCGAACATACTATTTATTGGTGGGATTTTGTCGGTTACAACAACGCCGCCAATAACCTAGCAAATCTATTTCGCGAGTCCCCAGAAAGAGCGATCGATGATTTTATAGACTCCTTATCTCTACAAAAAAATTACCTCGTAACTTTACCCGCCGTACTGTTTATTTATTTATTCGGCAACAGTCGTTTGGCATACATCCTCAGCCTAACTTTAATTTATTTCTTACCATTTAGTTTGCTCTTGGGCGCCATCGCCACTAAACTAATTTCAGTCAATCCAAAACAAGTATTTTGGTCGGCGGTATCTATTACTTTATTAATACCCATTGCCTGGAGTCCAACCCTCAGAGGATATCCCGATATTGGGGCGGCTTTATTCCTTCTCTGGGCAGTTTTAATTTACCTCCAAAATATTAGATTAAGCCACTGGTGGCGTCTCCCTGCCATTGGCATCTTATTAGGAACCTCTATTCTCTTTCGCCGCCCTTATGCCTATACAGCGATCGCCTTCCTCGCCGCCATTAGCTGCCAAGCTTTAGTCCAATTTCTCCTAACCCTAAAAAGAAACAAACCAGATGTTAAAAAACTCCTCGATACCGGTATCAAAATTGGTTTAATCGCCCTAACCTGTTTCCTGATAATCTTAATCTTTGCCAGAGGCTTTATCGAAAACTCTCTAACAGAAGATTATAAAACTCTCTACACCGCTTGGAGTCTTTCCCTACCAGATATATTCTGGCGGTATCTCTGTTTTTACGGTTTGGGAACTTGGTTAATTGTTGCCCTGGGATTTACTTTAGGAACTAGGACCGGTTTGTTAGTTCCAAGCACTACAATTTTCCTCGCATTCTTTAGTCTTTTTTCTTCAATAGAATGGTTAATAATGTTGCGCTACGGCAACATTCATTACAGCCTATATTTTACCCCCTTTGTCGTTTTAGGTTTGACCGCGTTTTTCTGGACGATTTGTTACTTTCCTAGAGGTAAAAAGAAGGCGTTCGCCCTTAGCATTGCCAGTTTATATCTATTTATTAATCTCATTTTAGGCTTAACTCCACTCGGCAAGTTTAACAATTTCTCGAACCCCTTTTTCGCCACCAATTTTGCACCGTTAATGCGTTACGACATCGACAAAGTTTTAAGCCTAACGGACTTCATCAGCAAACTCGCCCCCAACCGAGAATTAGTCTTAATTGCCGCCAATTCCAATCATTTTAATGCCAACGTCATCAGAAACGCTAACCGCATTTTAAACCGAGATGAAGCCTGGAGATTATTTGCTCTGAGCAAACCCCATATCGACTCCCGCGACACTTATCCTCTACCCGAATTATTAAACGCAGAATATGTAGCGATCGCCCGTCCTTTTCAGACCGTATTATTAACCGACGAACAAGTTTTACGACCCGGAGAACAGGATTTAATCAAAGTAATTCACGATGCTTTTACCGAGAATTGGTTAATCGCTAGAGACTTCGCCAAATTGCCGGAAGAGTTTGAATTAGATAAAGGCATTGTTGTCAGCTTGTACCGTCGAATTAAACCGACTTCCGTAGCGACTGCAGTGCAAACTTTGAGGAAAATGCAACAGCAAATAGGAGAAAGACCGGGGAGGCAGTTAGACTGGATGAGTTTCCAGCAGTCGCCTTATATTACTTTGAATTATGATGCAGTTTTGAAAGAAGGGGATGACATTTTTAGGCTGATGGCTGATGGAAGTTCGCCCAAACCATCCACCCATTTCCTCTATTTAGGCGACTTATCTTCTAAGGTAAAAGTTAAAGGAAAATTGAATATATTAGAGGAAAAATGCAGCGGAATTTCTCTGCGTTTAAGCCTGTTGGATAAAGACGCTTTTATCCTCGACCGAATTTATGCTAATTACACTGACACCAGTTCCCCCGAAATTAATTTTTCCTTACTCGGTTTAAACCCCGCTTATTTGCTTCTGGAAGCCTTCGATGGAGAGGGGGATAAATTCAGCGAAAATTGCAGTTGGGAAATAGATAATTTATCAGTTTCGTAAGGTGCGCCGCAGCGCACCTTACAAAACTAATAAAAAAGACAAGAACCTCATCTGGTACATCTCATATTTGTTTCCGATATCGAATCGACTATGGAGCAACGATCGATGTCAAACAACTAACAACTAACAACTGACAACTAACAACTAACAACTAACGACAGTTTTTTTGTTCTCTTCAAAATTGAGATGCACCCAGTTTACATACGAGCCAGAGCAGAAATTTTTGCTAGCTTATCTCCTTCGAGAACCTTTAATTCTTCCCGATCTACCCATCCTTCTTTAAGCAATCTGGCAAAGACGAAGATTAGCTCTGAATACCTGTAGTCATACTTGCCATCAATTTCGTGCCTCTTGGCACTCAAGAAATCGTGTAATCCCCACAATTGATCTATTTCAGAAATGTTAGACGCTTTTTGCCGAACTTCTTCAATTACACTGTTAATTTCACGCTCGTAAGCTTTATCAAAAGCCTCCTTTGCTCCTTTCTGTTCGCTCTCAGACCAGTTAATCTCACTCATTCAATTCGGAATTTTAGACTAGAAAAGCCTCGCTAATACTAGCTTCTGTAGTTTGCATCTGCCGGGATGCTTTCTAGAAATTAGTATTACTTATTATTAGCAAGGCTTAATGTTCAAATAATTATTATAGCGGGCGCTCTCTTTTAGAGAACCCCCGCCTGCTTTTTTCGGTTAGGTTGCTTAATTAACTCCCACGCCGCTTCGTTCTAGCGAGCGAAGTTTAATAATTCTTTGGGAGATGCCAACAAATCAATCGCCACGAAGAAAATCTTATTTTCTGGGTTGATTAGGAAGCGCCAAGCAATATTCATACCAACTTTGCTACCAAACCAAGGAGTTTGCACTTTACCAGTGACTTTAATTTGAGTGTAGCCATCCTCTGCTGGTTCGGTGACTCCGCGTTCTGGGATTAACTTGAGGTTTTGGCATTCTTCTCGGAAAAACCGCAGCACGTTATCCTTACCTACAATGGGCCTTTGGAAGGGAGGTTGCAAGGCCCCGTCAGGTGCAAATAGAGCGATCAGCGCCTCAAAATCGTTGGCATTCAAGTTGTTCATGTATTCCAGCACGGTGGAATTGGTCACGCCCTCAATCTTCACTTCAGTCCGCTGGGACATATCTTGCGGGACTTCGACTGGTTCCGATACTCGGGTATAGTTGCCCAATTTGCTCGTATCGAAGCCCATGTCCACCACGGCGTTGCGTAAAACCGTGATTTGCTGGCCCGGTTCGAGCCCCCGAATCGCTTCTAGCACCGATGAGGCATTAGCAGAAAGCTTATAGCCTTCGGGAATCGGAGCTACTATTCCCTCGTCCATGAAGTCTCCGAGTTTATACCAGAATCCCAGTTTGATATTGGGACTCCACGAAGCATAAGTCCGGCAAATGGGGGTGTCTTCGCGATTGGCCAGGTCGCACATGGCCTGGGATTGTTCCCGGGGAGTCATTCCCTTGATTTCATTCAAGGTATTCTCCGCAAACTGCATATTCGCGGCCCCAGGAGCGGCGATCGTAATAGTCTTACCCATTTCCAAGTAAGCGAACCAAATCAGGGCCAGTTGGTCTTCAACACTGAGCTGATTGAACCGAGCGATAGTAGCGGGAATGGCATCAGCAGCTAGAGTGCTGGGGAAAATACCGCGAGCTGATTCAATGGTAAATGGCATAAAGTAAACCTCAACTTGACAAATTTAACAGGACTTACCCATGACATAGGGCGCGAGTCCGCCATTAATGACAAAAATACGTTCTCTATGGGTAAGTCCTATTGAAAGATAATTTAGCATATTTTCTGTGCAAAGGCATTCGATCCCGTTTCAATTTTTCAAATAATGCCAATTTATTTAAGTTATGAAAAACTACGACAATCATCAAATCCTTCCCATATCCGCTCTTTAAAATCCTCGATCCCCCCCCTAAAAGCAGTATTTTATAAAGATATCATAGTCGCTTTTTAGATTTTAATTAATGCTCAAATAAGTTTGCGTTCCTAATGGCAAGCAGCCAGCAAGCGACCTTTCCTCAAAAAAGCGATCGCCCCTTGCTTCTTGAAATTATAATTTTTAAACACGATATAATAAAGTCTGAAGCAGTTAATTTTAGCAATAAAAAAGCCGATGCAAATTACCATAGAACTTCCCGACGATATAGGCGATCGCCTACAGCTACAATCTCCCAACTTATCCCGCAGAATTTTAGAATTAATCGTCGCCGATAACTATCGCCAAGGCAAAATTGGGGCGGGAGAAGTCCGCCGCATCCTCAACTTTTATTCGCGGTGGGAAACCTACGATTTTCTAAAAAGAGAAAAAGCCTACTTGCCCTACACCGAAGAAGATTTAGAAACCGATGTTCGCTCTGAGGAAATGCCGAAATTCTCTCAAAAACGTCGTCAACCTTCAGCATCGATCGCTGGTAAGGGAAAAACTCTCGGAGACTTAGTAAATTCTATTGTTAGCGAACAAGATTGGGAATGTCTGAAATAATTGTCTTAGATACCCACATTTGGATTTGGTTTATTAATTTTAGCAAAAATGTCGGGTTCCACTATCGCTACACCCAACCTACAATTTGTTAATTGTTAATTATTAATTGTTAATTATTAATTGTTAATATGCTGAAAATTACCAAAAATAACTGGTTATTTCTCTTATCCCTAATTACCTTTATCGCCCTGGGTTCCTTAATCGCAAAAGGCTATGCTTTCCCCACCGGAAATCATTACACCCACGTCCCCCAAATCAAAGCGATGTTAAACCCAGAACTCTATAATAACGACTATTTTGTTAAAGAACATCTGCGCTTTACTCCCAGATACTATTACCAATCGATCGTCTACGCCCTTGCTAAATTAACCGACAGCATCTCCGCCAGTTATTTTATTTATTATTTATTAGCTTTTACATCCTTTATCTTCGGTTGCTTTTCTCTAGGAAAACTCTTTACCGGCTCTAATTTAGCCGCCGCCGTCGTCGCTTTTCTTAGCTTAACGGCTTACACTTTAATTGGATATATAGAAATATTTACCCCTCGACCGGTGCCCGCTGCTTTTGCTATGAGTTTGTCTGTTTGGGGACTTTATTTTGGCTTTCGCCAGCGCTGGTTTATTGGTTATTTATTCTTCGGCATCGCCTGTCTTTTACAATTTCTCATCGGCGTCTTGCCGGGATTAATGATGCTGCCGATTATGACCTTCGCCTCCTACCAAAACCGCCGCTTCAAACAGATAATTCCCGCCCTCTCCATCTTCTTCGGCATGGCGGCTTTAATTTATCTGCCAATGGCAATTACTGGTACTACTAGCACGGACAACATTGGCAACGATGAATTTGTTTTTATCTACGCTTGGGTCCGCCACCCCCATCATCTCCTTCCTTCTTATTGGAGTCCGGGGATTTGGATAGATTTTTTCTTGTTTTTAGCAGGGGGTTTGTTGTGCGTGAAAAAGAGCGATCGCCTCCAAAAAACAGACAAACTTTATTTTTATCTCATCATCGCCGAATCAATATTCGCCCTCTTCTTAAACTATCTTTTCGTACAAGTTTTCCCCCTAGCTTTATTCGCCAAACTCCAGTTAGCGAGAACCGTTCCTTTTGCACAAATAATTATCTTTATTGCCGTCGCAACTCAGGTGGATTATTTCTACCAAAAAAGACGCTTAGAATTGGGTTTATTACTACTAATATCCCTAACCTTCCCCTGGCCCTACAGAGGATTTTGGTTCTTATTATTATCCATAGCCTTATTAACCAATTTCGGCCGGCGCTATCTGCCCATAACCCGCTATAAAGTTTTTCCTTGGGTTCTAGTGGTACTGTCTTTAATATTTTCCTTAATCTATCCCCCACCAATCTCAACAGCTATTCTCCAAGAAAGAATTCTCGCCCGACCGATTTTATTCTTAATTCTCGCTTTTCCTTTTTTCTTAGGACAAGTTTCAACTATTAAAAAAATAGCCACTCACGCCCTAGCCTTACTAACAGCAATTATCTTTAGTTTGGGATTGTTGGGCGCAATGCCTGGGAAAATATTAGACGGTTTCCAACAGCAAGTAAAACTCTATAGAATTCCCCAAGACGACATCACCAAATTAGCTTTAATATTTTCCCAAATTAGCGACAAAGATGCCATTATTTTAGTACCGCCTTTTGTTTCCAATTTTCAGTTTTTCTCGGAGAGAGGAACTGTAGTTGATTTCAAACATTTCCCCTATACAGATTCAGGCATTCGACAATGGAAAAAACGCATGGAAGCTGTTTTTGGCGTGCCGTTAAATCCGCAATTAGCCATAGGTTCTATGGAGATTTTGTTTCCCCAACGTAGCGGTTGGCAATTAGTTAATGTTGCTCGGGAATACGATGCGGATTATATCTTGACTCGGGTTGATTGGCACGGGGATATTAATGGGATAGTAGTAGCTAAAGAAGGAGAATGGGTCATTTATCAAATTCGGTAGATAAATTAATAGAAATTGGGAGCATCGGGGGAATGTAGGAACCAAAAAACTGAACGATTTTTGGTAATGGGTAATAGGTAATGGGTAATAGGAATATTTGATTTTTGCTTTCTTTGAGATGCTCCATAAAAATTGCCCTTTCGTGAAATAATAAGACTATATGTTAAATTGGGTCATAACTTTGACTTAGGAGAGATCGCCTTGACTCAACTGCCTGAAACTCTTTACGATCGCGATTTTTACTTGTGGGCGGAGACTACCGCTAAGTTGTTAGCCCAGAGGAAGTTTTCCGAAGTCGATATCGTCAATCTGGTGGAAGAAGTTGAAACTCTCGGAAGAAGCGAAAAGCGAGAGTTAAAAAATCGCTTAATTGTATTGTTAATGCACTTGCTTAAATGGAAATACCAACCCGGAAAAAGAAGCGAAAGCAGGCGTTCTACTATTGCCGAACAACGAATTTCGCTAGAGGCATTGCTCGAAGATAGTCCGAGTCTAAAACCGTTTTTGCCAGAAATATTCGACAACTGTTATCAAAAAGCTCGCGTTAAAGCTGCTAATGAAACGGGAATTAGACCGGATATCTTTGCCTCAGAATCTCCTTTTACTCCAGAAGAAATTCTCAGTTTTGGATACTTGCCAGAAGCAAAAGATTGAGAAATTAAGACCGCGATCGTGCTGAAGATGTAGCTGCCCTTCGTAGCGATCGCTAATCCCTAATTAAAATAACTCAGATATAGAGCGCCGTTCGTAGTAATCGCTTTAGCGATTTATCTATATCAATCGCTAAAGCGATTACTACAATCTTCTACGGGGATAACAACCGATCGCCTTTAATTTAACTATCTTTAACTCTTAAAATAGTCCTCATCCCCGCACTTAAACAATTCCCCAGTGGCAGCCTTAACTACTTCGTGCCAGAGCTTGTTAAGAATATTTCTTAATAAAATTTCTCAAAAAATATTGGGCCTATTAGCTGCTATCTAAAGGCCCATTTTTCAAATAGGGGGCATCTCATCGAAGTAAAAACGCTTCTTCCTCGACTCTTCTGCTTTTGCTCAAAGTATTATTAAATAAAATCAATTTACTACAATTTTGAGCGTTAAGATAGGTACGAGGAAACTCAATTTACAGCCATGGGATGCACCGCTTGGAGAACTGTTAAAACTCTATCGAGAGAAAGTACGATGACGCCACTTGTTTAACCGAGCTTCTCCTAAATTAGCTAAACCTTGCAATTGAGGCACCACTTCTTGTAAACTTTTTAAGCTTTCATTTTTTTCCCGATAGTTCCGTTGTAAAGCTTCGTAATCCGATCGGGAAACCATACCTGCAAAATCCCGTTCTCGGTTTTGCAATTGAGCCAGTTTTGTTTGATAATCTGCAATTACTTCTTTTTGCAACTTAGACTCTTGCAACAAAGCTTCGTAAGTTTCTTTTTGCACCATTGAAGCTAGTTTTTCTTCTAATTCTTGCAGTTTTGCTTCTTGTTCGTCCGCTCGTTGCTGCAAATTATTGTAGCTTTCTTTTGCTACTCCCGAGCTTAATTGCTCTTCTAGTTTTTGCAGTTTAGTTTCTTGTTCTTCTAACTGTCGCTGCAAATTGTCGTAACTTTCTTGCAACACCATCCCAGCAATTTGAGATTCCTGAGATTTTAACTTATTAAGTTGTTCTTCCGACTGCTTTTGAAGAGTTTCATAAGCTTCCCGGGAAATCATGTCGGCAACTCGTTCTTCGAGTTCTTGTAACTTACTTTCTTGCGATCGCGATTGGTTTTCTAGAGTTTCATAAGCTTCCTTAGAAACCATCTCGGCAATTTGCTCTTCTAGTTGTTTTAATTGACCGAGTTTCTCCTGGGACTGAGCGATCGCTGTACTTTGCTCTTCTAACTGGCTTTGTAAAGTTTTGTAACTTTCCCTTGACACCATGCCAGTCATCTGTTCTTCAAAGTTTTTTACCTTTGCCAGTTGCTCTTCCAACTGCTTTTGCAAAGCATTATAATTTTCTAAGAGTTGACCGTCTTCGGTGGAAGAACCTTCATTCGATGCTGCGGGAGCAGTCATTATATGAGTCCCATTTTCCGACGATTGAATCGACTCGGGAAGGTCGCCCTTACCCTGGGGCGAATCTGTGAAATTAACAGTTACTTGTGCTGCTTCTTTTAAAAGTGCAAAATCTCCCCTGCCGATACGTTCGACTAGCTCCGAGCGGGAGATATCGAGTTCTGCCGCAATCTCTTTTAGCCTTTCTGCGGTAGTGGGAGTTAAGGAAATCCCAACTTTTACTTTAGTTTCCGAATAAGATTTGGTATTTCCACGTTTTTTTTTTGACATAGACTTTCTCCTTTGCCAAGATACAGGATCCAGTATATAGCCTTGGGGGTCTTTCTCGATCCCTCTTAGAAACCGATCCGCTTGCCGACGGACTCTAATACTATGGCTGAAGTTCTGCATTTTCTATTTTTTCTTAGCAAAAAAACATCAACGAGAGCTTATTTGTTTTGGTACTGCCAGTTATAAATCGCCTTACTAAAGAGTCATTTGAGAGATTTTATTAAAAAAAAGCGGCAAAAATAGGAGGGTTTTAAGATTAGACCTTCTTTTGTTCGACCCCAAAACCAACCAACAACAAATTTGTTAGGGGCTGGCCTTCTGGGACGCGCTCGTAATTAAGAATTTTGCGGACCCGCAGAGTTGGATTAATCAAAGTAATAGAATCAACAGAAGTGGCCCTGGTGTAACGAGTAGTCATCAACAATTCTCTAGTTGCGGTGTCATAACGAAAGTGGGCCACCATCGGTTTTGCTTCTTCATAGGCCTTGTCTCGCAAATAATCGCCTTCCAAAACGGGCGAGTCTAGCTCGTGGGGCACGAAGAGCATATTTAACTGCTGGGATACTTTTTCTCCTTTCTCGGAAACCGTATTAAAAGCTAACTCGTACCCCGGCAATATTTCAATTTGTGGATGGGGCGGGCGTTGGTTGTCTAGTAAAACTTTGAGCTTGGCACCGGAATTTAGGGTTTTGATAACAAATTCAGTGCGCGATCGCTCCACTTCTTGATGAGTTAAATAATGATAAGTACGTTCCGTCGTCCAACTGCCGACGCAACAATCAAAAAACTCTTGAAACTTAGAAATAGACATCGTTTGTATTTTCTAGCGGTTAATAATTATTAGCTGCGAAAGCCTCGGGACAAATAAGCATAAATACTACTAAATTCAATCGTAACTAAGTTTAGCTTTTCGGCCCTGATGTTATTGTCAAATAAATCGATCCCAAACTTGATAGCATCAAATCAGAACAGGAGACAGGAGACTGGGAGGAGGCTACCCGAATGATGGAGCTAGAATGTTTGGCCTACAGCGTCGGCCACGCAGACGATGGTATTTGTCTGCTGGCCCGCATGGGCCCTCATAGAATTTTACTAGACTGCGGCCTAAAAGACATTTCCTCGCTAACCAGCAACGAGAGTCAGTCAATGCCGGCCGATTTTGCCATCTGCACTCACGCCCACTCGGATCATGCCAGAGGATTTCTAGCTCTCCACCGCGCTTTCCCCCAATTGCCAGTTTACGCCAGCAGTGCCACGGCAAAACTCTTACCTCTAAATTGGCCGGATTTGCCCGTAACGGAAGTCCCCCGTTTCTGCGAGGCCGTCCCCTGGAATTCGACGGTGGAACTTGCCAAAGGACTTACCCTCCAAATTTACCCCGCAGGCCATCTGCCTGGGGCTGCTTGCATCTCGATCGCTTACGCTACTCCAAATCGCACTTACAAATTATTTTATACTGGCGATGTTTTTTTATCAAACTGTCGCTTAGTAGAAGGAATGCCTTTGGGAGAATTGCGGGGGTTGAAACCAGATATATTGATAGTAGAGAGCAGCTACGGCACCGCACGCTATCCACACAGGCGACAGTTAGAAAATCAATTAGCAGAGCGGGTTTATCGAGAAATAATATCGGGACGTTCGGTAATGTTACCGACACCTATTTTAGGTCTCGGTCAAGAGCTATTAATGCTGCTTCGCAGCCATCACTATTTTACCGGTCGCGATCTCGATATTTGGGTGGACGGGGGGATCGCGAAAGGCTGCGATCTTTATTTAGAGCTACTCAGCGAGTTCCCCGCTTCGGTACAAAATTTTGCCAGACATCAACCCCTCTTTTGGGACGATAGAGTGCGACCTCGGGTGCGGCGGCTTTCTGCGGGAGAGGGTTTTGGCACTAAGCCTTGTATTGCGATCGTCGATCGCGAGAAATTAGAGAGCTACGTCAGCGATCGACAGACGGACTGGGTCTTGTTTCTGCCAGAAAAACCGGGAACCAGACCGACGGCTCTAAATTTTAACGAGTCTAACTTTAATAGCATTCAAACTTATTTACTAACCAACCACTGCGACGGTTCGGGAACGACGCAATTAATTCATAATTTGCGTCCCCAACATATAATTTTTATGCACGGGAACCCTACCTATATAGCAGATTTAACCAATCTCGAAGAGTTACGCAACCGCTACCAGCTACATTCTCCAGCTAAAGGTAGTTTAGTAGAACTGCCTATTGGCGAAACCTTTTTCCAACCGCCCATCTCGGAAAGCAGTTACGAAGGGGAACTGGCAGACTATAATACCGAAATCGCTATCAGCCTGCCAAAGGAGATCGCGGCCGATCCTCGCTGGTCTAACTTTTCCGATACTGGCATCGTAGAAGCTCGCTGGCAGGGGGAAGAGTTGGTATTGCGAGGAATATCGCAACGGGAAATCCTCTCTCAAGGGAGCGATCGCCTTCTCCCCGCAGATCTAGAGTGCTGCGGCAACTGCTTGTATTATCGAGGACAGCGCTGCTGGAACCAAGTTTCTGCTTTATTTGGATTTAAAGTCACCCCAGAAGGATATTGTCCCGCCTTCGAGGGGATTCGTTTTCCCCAAGATTTGGAGTTGGACGAGGATGAGAGCGATTAAGATCGGGAAGGGAGACGTTTGGGGGAACAGGCGAGACGTTTGGGGGAACAGGCGAGACGCCTGTTCTACAGCAAGGCCAAACGGCGATTTGAGGAATTACCGGGGAAAACTCCTGCCAGTTGGGAACGCTGG
>JAXHVR010000012.1:80918-87958 GCA_034189005.1 Cyanobacteriota bacterium
GAGACGTTTGGGGGAACAGGCGAGACGTTTGGGGGAACAGGCGAGACGCCTGTTCTACAGCAAGGCCAAACGGCGATTTGAGGAATTACCGGGGAAAACTCCTGCCAGTTGGGAACGCTGGACTCCCATGTGCCCCTCTAGGACGGTGGCGATCGCATCCCGGAAATCCGTAGTCACTGCCAAATCTCGACCTTCGTATAACTCGGACTGGTCCAAACCGGGCCACTCTCCCAAAACTTGACCGCCGCGAATGCCGCCGCCCAAAACCCACATCGCATTACCGTGACCGTGATCCGTGCCGCCGTTACCGTTTTCCTTCGCGGTACGACCGAACTCGGACATCACTACAATGGCCGTATCCGCATACAACGGCCCCAACTCGTTAACGAGAGTAGCGATACCTTCCCCCAGATGCTTGAGCTTGCGGGCAAGTTGACCCTTGCTATTGCCCTGGTTGACGTGGGTATCCCATGCCCCCACGCCGATAAATCCTAACTGGGTTCGGGAGTCGCCGCGCATCACTCGCGCTAACTTGCTCGCATCGCTGGCAAAACCCACTGGCGGCGTAGCCCCGTTAGAAGCTGCCTCCATCTCCTTTGCCAGATCCGCCAGCAGCAATTCCCGCGCCTGGCGACCTTCTCGGTAAACTCTGCTCAATTCGTCGTTGCCGCTGTAGAGGCGATCGAAGGCTTCGTAAATGGGAGGGCGGTCTATGGGCAGAGGGCGAGTTGACTTTTTCCCGGTGGGCAAACTCGCTACCGGCATCTGCCCCACGAGGATGCGGGGGGGAGTATCTCCTATATTCACCGCTTGAGTCGGTCGGTCCTTGGGCAGGTTCCCCAACAGGCGGTTCATCCAGCCATCGTCAGTCGATTTCTCCCCGGGAGTCCCCACTTCCATATAATGTTGGGCGTCAAAATGCGATCGCGTGGGGTCTTTGGAACCGCTGGCATGGACGAAAGCGAGAGTCCGATTTTGCCAGAAGGGCATGACGGGGGCTAAAGCGGGATGCAAGCCAAAAAAACCGTCCAAGTCTAAGGCGCCGTTTGGTTCTCCGGGCCGGGGAATGGCAATTTTTGGTCGAAGTTGGTAGTAAACCTCCTCTTGGTGGGGAACTACCACGCTAAGTCCATCGACTCCCCCGCGCAAAAACACGACTATCAACCGTTGGCGGTTGTTAGTTTGAGCTAGTCCCTTCGCTACCCAACTGTGGGCACCGATATTGACAATAGTCGAAGCGGATAAAACGCTCGCCAGTTGGATAAATTTCCGTCGTTTCATTGTTTTCCTCCAAAATTCAGTTATAGCATTTGTCGAATCGGTGAAGTACATTGAACGCTACCCCTAAATCCCCCTTAAGAAGGGGGACTTTGAAAAAATATGGCTCCCCCCTTTTTAAGGGGGGCTGGGGGGGATCCTTCGGAATGTACCTCATGGATTCAATAATCGCTATAACAATTAACAATTAACAATTATAGCGATTATTGAATCGGTGAAGTACACCCCGATCGATCCCCCTAAATCCCCCTTAAAAAGGGGGACTTTGAATTGTTCCGGCTCCCCCCTTCTCAAGGGGGGCTGGGGGGGATCGCTCGATGTACTTCACCGAGCGCGATAAATGCTATAACAATTAACAATTATTAATTATCTTTGCATCATTTCCGGACTCCCCAGAAGCAAAACCGATCGCATATTTTCGGGAGTCTCGTTGAGGGCGGACTGAGTTTCTGGGGAAAGGTCGTTGCCCAGAGTTCTAACAAGGGCGATCGCCTCCACAGCTTTTTCGTTTTTATCTACGCTCAAACGACCTCTGGCTATGGGAACGGCCAAACCTATACGACGAATCATCCCATCGGGGTTCAGCCAGGCATCCTTCGTATTTTTATAACCATTGGGAGTGGGGCAGCGATAGAGAGGCATTCCCAACTGATTTAAAAATCCGGCTATTCTGTTGAAATTGGGGCTATCCGTACCAGTGGCGCGAACTGCGGAAATTAGATACTGATAGGGCGTTTTAAATTTGCTGCCGTAATATTGAGGGTCGGAGAATTCGGGGCTTTTTAAGAGGCTTTCTAACACGGCCCTTATATTGCCGTTGGTTTCCTGAAAGCGCCGCGCCAACCTGACTACGAGAGTTTCTGGGGGGCGATCGCTGACAAAGTATTGAGCTAATTTGTAACTGATGTGGCGGGCGGTGGCGGGATGTCGCGCCAGAATATCTAAGGCTTTTTCTCCCTCATCCATGCCGCCGCCTTTTACCGGCACTCCCAAAAATACTTTATCGCTGGTGTCGTGGCGATCGGCATCAAACCTAAAGCCGCTGCCGTCTCCCCCAGTTCGATTTATACCCCAACCGGTAAAAATCCGCGCTAAGGTAACGACATCTTGTTGGGTGTAGCCGCCATTTACTCCCAGAGTATGCAATTCCATTAGTTCGCGGGCGTAGTTTTCGTTCAAACCTTTGAACCTTCCCTTCGCGCCCTTGCTGCCTGGGGCGGTGTTTTGCCAGTTATCTAAATAGTGCAACATGGCAGGATGGTGGGCGGTGGCACCTAATAGGTTGCGAAACTGACCGAGGGCGTGGGGTCTAATGGCGTCTCGTTCGTAGAGCCCTACCCAGACGCGACCGGGCCGACCTTTAAATCCGTAAATGTTAAAGTGGTTGAACCAGAAATCGACCATTACTTCTTGTAACTGTCTGTTGCTGGCGATCGCTCGCATTAAACGCGCTTTCGATGCTTGGTTGAAAACCCCTCGACTGCGTTTATTGGTTGCTTGTTGTTGGGCGGGGGTTGGTTTTTTCCCCGGTTCCCTCTCTGGGATGGCGTACTCTTTGAATACTTCCACCGGGTTCATGCTTAAAGGGCGAATTTTTGCTAGTTCGCTGGTGAGTTTCTGGGGTTCGGAGATAGATTCCGGTTTTAGCTGAGATTCGATATAAGCTTGGATGCCTATGGATTTGATTCGTTCTATTTCTCCCGGAGTGGGGCCGTAACTAATGCGGTTGAGGGCGTGTACTATTCGGGGGGTAATGGGTTGAGTGTCGGCGTAACTCGCACCGGGCAGCCCCAAGCAGATTATTAATCCTAAAAGTAGGGATAAAATTAAAGATTTGGCGGTTTTTTTCATTAATCAACTACTCCTTTAGCAGGGCAAAGCATTCGGAAATAAAGCTTAATGCTTTTCGATCGCATTTATCGCCCGAATGCTGTTGCCCCTACATTTGCATTTTTGGCAGAATATTTTCGATCGCGAATTGAATAGGATTGCTAAATTATAGCAAAACAAATCTATTTTGTCAAGGTTTCCTATCTTCGTTATTTCCCTTATCTTCCCTATTCCTTTCTCCAAATATTAATTTTTCCATCCCAACCGGCGCTAATTATTGTTTGACCGTCGGGGGCGATCGCTACGGCGTTAACATAACCGGAATGTTGGCTCAAACTGTCTTTTAATTCTCCAGAACTTATTTCCCAAATTTTAACTGTTTTATCCCAACTGCCGCTGATTAAGGTTTGGTTATCGGGGGCGATCGCTACGGACCAAACTCCATCCAAATGTCCGTTTAAACTCCTAATTAATTCTCCGGTTTCTAACTCCCACAAATTAATACTTCCATCGGCGCTGCCGCTAGCTAAAAGTTTACCGTCTGGGCTTATGGCTGCGGCTAAAACTGATAAATTATGACCGCTAAAAGTTCTTATTAATTCTCCAGTTTGGAGGTTCCACAATTTAATCGTACTGTCTTTACTGCCGCTAGCTAAATATTCTCCGTCGTCGCTAATTGTTAGGGCGCTAATTAAGCCGGTATGTCCGTCTAAAGTTTGTAATAATTCTCCAGTTTGGAGGTTCCAAATTTTAATCGTTTTATCCCAACTGCCGCTGGCTAGAATATCGCCTGCTGGAGACATTACTACCGCGCTTACCGCATCCGAATGTCCGGTTAAAGTATTTAATAGTTCCCGATTGTTGAGATTCCAAATTTTAATAGTTTTATCGTCGCTGGCGCTGGCAATTACTTCGGCTTGGGAATTAATGGCGATGGAATTTATCGCTTCTTCGTGACCTTTCTCCTCGGCAATTATTTCTCCAGTAGCTAAATTGCCGATGGTAAAAGAACCGTTACTATTACCGCTAACAAAATAAGAGTCGGAAATGGATAGGGAACTAATAGTGCCGGAATTGGGAGCGATCGATGAAGCTAAACTAAAGCCGCTGCTGCCATTAACTGGAGAATTGCTAAGAGAAGGATTGGCAATATTGGGATTATTTTGCAATATCTCGGGATTGTTGGAAAGAGTTGGCAGGGTCGCTGTTTGCCGCCAGTTCAAAAAAGTATTAATCTCGATGCCCCCAGAGACAATTTTATCGGAATCTTCCTCTAATTTAACAATTCCGTTAATCGCCACCAAGCGCCCTTCTATATCTAGAACTGGCCCCCCACTCATCCCCGCCCTAACGAGGTTATCGTAAAGCAAACTATAACCATTTATCGGCTGCTGGCGGCCGGTTATTATCCCGGTACTGTTAATAAAAATTCTTTGTTGCAAGCTGCCCCCAGAACGGGGCCAACCGGAAACATAAACGCTTTTTCCTGCGGGGATTTCTGAATCATTTCCTAATTGGGCGATGGGGTAAGTTTCCGTGGAGTGAAAAGGGGCGATCGCTAAGTCTATTCCCGGCACTTGTTGGATGAGGCTGTAGTAAACTGGATGTTGTTTTCCATCGGGGGTTATTATTTGATAATCTCCCGCTTTATTAACGACGTGCCAGTTAGTAAGGACGTAGTAAGTATCGTCTTTTTTCTCGACAATTACTCCCGTTCCACCTCGGTCGTCGCCGTCGATGCGGACTGTTATTTGTTCGGCTATTCTCTTAATTTCTGCCTCTGTTAATCGAGCGGCTATTTGGGTTGGATTTTGCAGGGAATAGCTGTTAGATTTTATGGCGTTTGGATATAACAAAACGCCGATTAACATAGTTGGAATTATGGCTTTTAATTTCATTAGTTTTTTTTTAAGATATGAGGTCAAATTGAATTGGGTCGGTGCGCCGAAGCGCACCCTACGGGAGCCAGTTGTTAAGCTGACACTAATATGATAGACTATAACTCGCTGTTCCAATTAAGAAACCCGGTTTTTTTGAAAAACCGGGTTTCTCGGCTACTTAATAAAACTGAAAATGACTTTAATAATTAGAACTAAAAATTTTCCCAAAACCGGATTTATAACCTCAATTTTACTGTTAGGAATTGTCTTAATATCTGGATGCGATCGCCCCGAGGAACCAGAAGCAAATGCCGCTGTCGAAACGGCAATAATTCCCGCACCAAAACTGGAAAAAAATCCCAAACCTACTCCTTATACCACGGAAGCAAAATTAATAGCAGTTGGCGATATAATGATGCACGGCACTCAAATCAGATCGGGTTACAACCCCAAAACTAAAACCTATTCCTACGAAAGCTTTTTCGCGGAGGTAAAAGATATTTTATCGGCTGGAGACTGGGTAATTGGAAACTTAGAAACAACCTTGACTGGACCGGAATCAAAATACACCGGCTATCCGCGTTTCAACGCCCCGGCAGAATTAGCAGATGCCATAAAGTCGGCGGGATTTAATATCCTAACAACTGCCAACAATCACTCCTTAGACAGGGGCGAAAAGGGAGTATTAAAAACTCTGGAAAACGTCAAATTGCGCGGACTATATCCAGTGGGGACTGCCGCATCGGCGGAAGAAAGCGAAGAAATATTAATTGTAGAGAAGAATGAAATTTCCATGGCAATACTCGCTTACACCTACGGCACAAACGGCATTCCCATTCCTAAAGGAAAAGATTATCTGGTTAACTTAATCAAAGAAGAAGAAATAGTAAAAGACATTCTCGAAGCGCGACTTAAGGGAGTAGATATCGTCACCGTCGCCCTACATTTCGGCAGCGAATACCAGCGACAACCTAACGCCGAACAAAAAAAATTAGTGGAGACATTAATAAAAGCCGGTGCCGATATTATTCTAGGCAGTCATCCCCACGTCGTCCAACCTTATCAAATTTTTGAAATAGCGGGAGAAAAGGGGGAAATCAGAAAAGCAGTTGCCATTTATTCTCTGGGAAATTTCATCTCCAACCAAAACGGAAAATACAAACATTTGGGAGCAATCTTTGAGGTTAAAATCGAGAAAAACTTCCCAGAAGAAACCGCAGCCATAGTAGAAGTAGAAGCATTGCCGACTTGGGTGCATCGCTATCGGCAAAATGGCAAGAGGGTTTTTCGAGTTTTGCCTCTGGAAAAAGTCGTCAATGCTAAGAACGATCCGTTATTAAGCAACAAGGATTATAAGTTATTAGAAGGGTATTTAAAGGAGATGAAAAATCACGTTAATTCTTTAAATTAGTTTGTTCGTAGTAATCGCTTTAGCGATTCATATTGATAAATCGCTAAAGCGATTGCTACGAACGGGATAAATCGCTAAAGCGATTACTACGAACGGGATAAATCGCTAAAGCGATTACTACGAACGGGATAAATCGCTAAAGCGATTGCTACGAACGGGATAAATCGCTAAAGCGATTACTACGAACGGGATAAATCGCTAAAGCGATCGCTACGAACGGGCATTTATTAGGCCAAGTCGAATAGGAGAAATTCGGTTTCATCTTCAGCAGCGATCGCCAACTCTCCAACATCGCTAATAGCGGCACCATCGCCGGCACCCAGAGACAAATTATTAAGAGTAATTTCCCCGCGAACAACTTGCAACCAACCGTGGCGGTGGGGAGGCAGCGAGTGGGAGAGGCGATCGCCTTTTTTCATCACAGCAGCATACAAATCTACATCCTGATGCACTTTCACCGCACTTTCCCGCCCGTCCTTCGCCGCCACTAACCGCAGCTTGCCGGCATTTCCCGCCAAGTCAAAAGCCCGTTGTTCGTAACTAGGGGAAAGATCCTTAGTATCCGGCAGCAGCCAAATTTGCAGGAAACCAACCGGATCCGTCTTCGAGTGGTTGAACTCGCTGTGCCTAATACCCATACC
>JAXHVR010000120.1:0-5180 GCA_034189005.1 Cyanobacteriota bacterium
CTGCTATTGAGATGCATATTTATTCCCAAATGCTTTGCCCCTACAATATTTTTGGGGTTATGGAGATTTTCGCGTTCTCGACCTACAACCAAAAACGCATTTTTTTACCGTCTGGAGTATAACTGCCATCCAGTATTGGCAAAGAATCAATCCTACCAGCGATCGCCAGAATTCAAGGAAGAGTTGCCAGTCTCCGTATTAAAAATGGCATCCTCTATGTGCTGGTTCAAATCTAAATAAACACGAGAACCGCTTTCGAGCAAAGGCCCCGAAGCCGCACCAGAACGGATATCGAAAAGCTGTTGGATGACGCGGCTGGCATTTTGCCCGGGTTTGAGAGTGAATAACACCCCTTGACAAGTACCCCCGTTGGTATCGGAAACGCAGACCACTGGTTGGTGGTTGACAACGCCAGTGGTAACGTAATTCAAATTGCCATCGTTAAAATAGGTCTGGAATTTATCCGACACCTGGCGGCAGCGCGTCATTTGGTCGTAGCCGTGAGGGGTGAAATAATCGGAAACCCAGCGAATTACTGGATAAGTCCCCTGGCGCGTTTGCACGAAGGTAGTCGGTACGTCATTTTCGCCGCTTTCGCAGTAGAATTTATGGGAAACCCCGATCCGTTGCCGGTTTTCTCCTCGCGGATGTTCCCGACGTTCCACCCGTCGCCGATGTTCCCGACGTTCGAGTCGTTGCCGATGTTCTCGACGTTCCACCCGTCCCGGATGTTCCTCTTGGCAAGAGTTATCGGGATGAGTATCGCAGGACTGTAGCGATCGCTTGCATTCCGTTTTGCTGTCTGGGGAGCGATCGATGCAGACAATGCTAGTGTTGTCTTCAGCCCTCGCCGGTTGGCTTATAGCTGCTGTTACTCCAAACAATAGAGGAGTTGCTAACAGCAATTTTGTTAAAGAATGTAGTTTCATTTTTTAGGTCTCGTGACGAACTAATACTCAATTAAAGGATGGTTGCCAGAGAAGACGATCGCGATGGATCGTTTTTTAGCTCCTGTTTCAAGCGATCGCTCTCCTCCCGGGCAACCCTCACACCATATCTCTAAGCTGTCGCCCGAAATCCGGATGAAATGTCAACTTTAAAGTCTATCGGACTGCATCTCAAAGTCACAAAAATTAAACAATAGATGGGGGCATATAGCAATTATTGAATCGGTGAAGCAGATCCGGTCGATCCCCCGTTGGTCCCCCTTAAAAAGGGGGACTTTGAATTGTTCCGGCTCCCCCCTTAAAAAGGGGGGCGGGGGGGGATCGTTTACCTTCGCCCTAAAAGTTGTAGTAGCGCCATAAGCCTAAAAATTTGGGTAAAACAAAAGTTCGTAGTAATCGCTTTAGCGATTTATCTATATAAATCGCTAAAGCGATTACTACAAGCGAGCCTACGAAGTTTGCCCACTATTTTACCGTTCCACCCAACCGACGAATCTAATTGGACAGATGGAACAGGCGAGACGCCTGTTCTACGGGGAAATCAAAAATCATTTTATGTAAATATTTTTGCCGACTTACTTATAACAATCAACAACCAACAACTAACAACTAACAACTAACAACTAACAACTAACTATTCTTTTAATTTGTTATCGCGCGCTGGAGCCATCTTCAAGCGTTTGAGATACTCCCAACCCCTTTGGGGCCAGACGCGATCGCGACCCGTTTTTTCTGCAATCCAACGGGCAACTTTAGGGCCGGACCAGTTACCTCCGTCCGGTGCCGGACCCCGTAGGGCTTCGGACAATTCTTTTTGTTGCGATGGGTCTAGTAACGGTTTAGACGGTGGGGGTTGGCGGTTTTTGCTGCCGTTTTTCATAGAAATTGGCCCTTCCTTGTTATAACGGCTGACAATTTCTTTCGCGTAATCGTAGCTAAGTCCAACAATTTCCGCAGCCTTCTTGATAGACCAATCCCTGGTAATCAAAAGCACCAAATGCCACCGACGGGCTTCCGTAGTATCCGGGGCCTTGAGGTAGCAATTTTTGATTTCCTCGTTGGTAAGGTGGGTTTTTAGGCGAGCTTTTGGTGGCATATTTGCCTGTTAAGACTTCAGGGGCATCGCTTTCATAGATCGCTCGTTTTTCCCCCAATCCGGATAAAATAGAATTTTGGCAACTAATAGTTAAAGCCTTCCCTTTGACAAATGGCCCGTGGACTATTACCCCATTCCCCATTCCCAATCTGCTAATCTAATAGCTGAACTTTAGGTTAGTGACGACAAAAGCATGGCATCCATTTGGGAGTTGCACCAACAATTAATCAATAAAGAACGCTCCGCAGTAGAAATAGCTCAAGAATATCTCGATCGTATTAATAAATTAGAGCCTAAATTAAAAAGTTTTCTTTGCCTAACCGCAGACCAGGCCTTGGAACAAGCCCGCCGGGTGGATGCCAAAATCGCGGCAGGTGAAGAAATAGGATTATTGGCAGGAATTCCAGTGGCCGTTAAGGACAATATGTGTACTAGGGGCGTCCCCACTACTTGCGCCTCTAAGATTCTGGAAAACTTTGTCCCTCCTTACGAATCAACCGTCACCCAGAAGCTTCGAGATGCCGACGCTGTAATCGTCGGCAAGACTAATCTCGATCAGTTTGCTATGGGCAGTTCTACAGAGACTTCGGCCTTTCAAGTCACATCCAATCCTTGGGACATCGAACGGGTGCCGGGGGGTTCCTCTGGGGGTTCGGCGGCGGCGGTGGCTTCCCGGGAATGCTCCGTGGCCCTGGGGTCGGATACGGGTGGCTCTATTCGTCAACCTGCCTCTTTGTGCGGCGTGGTGGGGCTGAAGCCTACTTATGGTCTGGTTTCTCGCTACGGCTTGGTAGCTTACGCTTCTTCTTTAGATCAAATAGGGCCATTTGGTAGGACTGTTGAGGATGCGGCAATTTTGTTACAGGCGATCGCCGGTTACGACCCCAAGGACTCTACGAGTCTTAAGGTTCCTATCCCTAGCTACATTAATAGTCTCAGACCGAACTTCCGACCCAAAGGTCAAATTAGAATTGGGGTGATTAAAGAAACTTTTGGGGATGGTCTGGACCCGGAGGTGAAGAATGCGGTTACGAAAGCAATGGAATTATTGCAAGATTTGGGGGCGGAAATTCAAGTGATTTCTTGTCCTCGCTTCCGCTACGGTTTGGCTACTTATTATGTCATTGCCACTTCGGAGGCTTCGGCAAATCTCGCCCGCTTTGATGGGGTGAAATACGGCCTGCGCGATCGCGATGCGGAAAATCTCCTGGATATGTACGGCACTACTCGCGCTAAAGGCTTCGGGGAGGAGGTCAAGCGCCGGATTATGTTGGGCACTTACGCTCTGTCTGCTGGCTATTACGACGCCTATTATCTCAAGGCGCAAAAAGTCCGTACTTTAATTAAGGAAGATTTCGAGCGAGCTTTTGCTCAAGTGGATATTCTTACCTGCCCGACCTCCCCCACTACGGCTTTTAAAATAGGTGAAAAAACAAACGATCCTCTTAGTATGTATTTATCGGATTTAATGACTATTCCGGTGAATTTAGCCGGTTTGCCTGCTTTGAGTTTGCCTTGCGGTTTCGATAGCAAGGGGTTGCCTATTGGCTTGCAATTAATTGGCAACGTTCTCAAAGAATCTCAGTTATTAGAAGTGGGTCGCGTTTATCAAGAGTCAACTCGTTGGCATACAAGAGCGCCTCAAATCAATTAGGGCTCGCCTCAAGCACGATCGAAGTCTAATAATTATTAATTACTTATAGCATTTGTCGAATCGGTGAAGTACATTTTCGATCCCCCTCCCTCTTTAAGGTGGGACGGGAGGGGGATCGCTCGGGTCGTATCTCATAGATTCAAGAATTGCGGTATGTAATTACAAGATCGAGTTCCACCCCAAAAAATGCTCTGGTTGAGAAATGCAATGTTTTCCTCAAGTATCGACTAATAGAGCAGGCTGAGAATGTCTTTTAATTTTATAGCAAGCCGTAGATCGTTCGCGATATTGAAGACAAACCCGGTTTCTCAAACAATACCTTCGCCAAAATCAAAAATAGCTTATGTAGGTAGCGCGCTCGCGTAGCGAAACCCAACAAAATCGTTTGATTTGGCTCCCGTTGATGTTGGGTTGCGCTATCGCTCCACCCAACCTACAAGAAAATGGCTATATGGGTCAGCCAACCAAAACTGTTTTTGAATTATTCTAGCATTCCTCAATAATTTGGGAACGGTAGAAACAGACACGGGACGACGCCCAGTCGGAGCTTGTCAGCAAAAACCTAATTTTCGTTATTAATTATTAGTTATTATGGAGAAAAATACCCTATTTTCTTTAGTGCAGAAATTTCTAATAGTTGTAGGATCGATTGTCGCGATCGCTTATCTAGCAATTAGCATTTTTCTCTTTTTCAGACAAAGAAAATTTCTCTTTTTCCCCACCTCTAACCTAGAAAAGACTCCAGATATTTTTGACTTGCCCTACCAAGATATTTGGTTGAAAGTTACGGCTAAAAACAACCAGGAAACAATACATGGTTGGTGGATACCGGCACCCACTTTTCCCCCAGGAGCTAACCCTCTAAATTCGGCCGATATGGTTCTTTTATATTTGCATGGCAATGCTTACAATATGGGGGCTAATGTTGAGGTAATGCATCGATATCATCGGATGGGTTTTAATGTAGTTTCCCTCGATTATCGCGGTTACGGTCGCAGTACGGGGGATTTCCCGAGCGAAAAGCAAATTTATGAGGATGCGGACATTTTCTGGGATTATTTAATTAACGAACGGGGCATTAATCCTCGAAATATTGTGGTTTACGGTCACTCTTTGGGAGGGGCGATCGCTATTGAATTAGCCGTGCGACATCCAGAGTTTGCTGCTTTAATAGTTCAAAGTTCTTTTACCTCCATGAGGGAGGAAGTTAAGAGCATCGGTCAATATAAGTTATTGCCCATAAATTTAATTTTAAACCAACATTTTGACTCTATTAATAAAGTCGAAGGATTAAAGATGCCGGTCTTTTTTACTCACGGAACTGACGATGAATTAATTCCTACTTATATGAGCAGAAAGCTTTTTGAACTCGCACCGGAACCTAAAGAACTTTTTATCGTTCCAGGGGCAGAGCATAATAATTTATCTGCCGTGGCTGGAGATGAATATTCCCGTAGGATTTTGGGTTTTCTGGAGAAAGTTT
>JAXHVR010000120.1:5280-7321 GCA_034189005.1 Cyanobacteriota bacterium
CCTTGACCCAACCTACAATAAAATGGCTAAAAGTGCTTCCTACAAATAAGGAGATTGTTATGAAAAGGTTTAAGTCTATTGCTGTAGCTATTGCTATGCTCCCCTTTGTCGGGTTTATAGTTTCGCCCCCTCCTAATTATGCCCAAGAAACTCCGACCAAAATAGTTTTAGAAACTGGAGAAAAGCGAGCCCAAAACCCGTCTGTATCCGAGAGCGATCGCGCTCAAGAATTAATCCAAGAATTGAGGCAATGCCTGATAAAAACCCTCTCTAACCCAGAACAATCTTCTCTCGAAGAGATGCAAGGGGCATCCATGGAATGCACCATGGAAGTAATAATGTTAAATCCAGACGGCACTATTAACCCCAATGCCAGCGAGTTGATGAAGCTTTTATTAAGTGCTTCTGGGGCTAGTATGCCAACTACTTCCAGTAAGGGGCAAGCTTCGGTAAAACTTCAGCCGGTTCCTAATACTCGATTATTTAGCCTCCCAGTAACAGTAGGCGATCGCCCCAGAACTTTCCTCTTCGATACGGGGGCTTCTAATTCTATTTTAAACAGTGAAATAGCCGAGGAATTGGGTTTAGCTGGTACTCCTATTTCTAACCGATTGCTATCCTATTTTGTCGTCGGCGATGACTGTTCTGAAGTTAAGGCTAGCTTGCATTATTTACCTCCTTTAAGTGTAGATACGGCTACGGTGGAAGGGATTAGCGGTATGGGCATTAATAAAGAATCTATTCCGGGTAACTTTTCTGGAGTGTTAGGTTTAGATTTTTTAAAAGCTTTTGATGTTATTCTGGACCCTCAATCTTTACAACTTCAATTATTACCTCCTTCTCCTAGCGTTGCTGGGGCCGCACCTTTAATTGGCAGGTTTGGGGTGATGATAGCTGAGGTTGAAATTAACGGTAAAGGGCCCTTTTCGTTTTTGCTCGATACCGGGGCGGATATAATGGTACTTTCCGATCGCCTCTCCAGTCAATTATCTCTTGATACTTCTAAGGCAGAAATAGACGAAGTTCGAGGTTTTTGCGGCGTAGAATCAGCTAAGAAAACTACTTTAGATATGGTTGCTCTACAGCAGCATGAAGCGAGCAATTTGGAGGCTGTAATTATTAATAGCGAAGTCTTGCAATTGTTGGGAGTAGATGGCATTGTCGGTCAGAATTTTCTCTCCCGCTATCGCCAACATTGGCGCTTTGGACAAGCTAATGCTTTGGGGTATCCTGAAGAAGGTAGTTTGCTATTGACTCCTTTGGAAAATTAGACTGGGATCGCGTCACCTTTGAAGGGAAGCAAAAAGTTATCGCTTTAGGCAACAGGCAAGAGGCAACAGGCAACAGGGAAAAGAGGTTTTTAGGCTTAAAAAAACTATTTTTGCTTGCGCTGACGCGATCCCATTAGACTTCTGGCAAAAACAAAGACGAGGGATAGGCATTTGGACATAAACAGCTATGCTTTTTAATAAAATTGACCGTCCGAATGCTTTTCCTTTACATAACAATTTTTAATAAGTAAGATATCTATCTTAAAAGACACCGATTTTGAGGAAAAATATTAAGAAAAGATTAAAATTACGATGTTTTTTAATATTTTTAAGTATAATTTAAGCCGCTTGCCGTGCAATTTTCAGTAGAAAGGTTTCAAGGCCGGGCTTGCCTGAGCTATGCTAGAAACCGGACGTGGGAGTTCCAGCGAGTATTAATAAAAAAGTCCCAAAACAACCAAGAGTTAAAAAATGAACTTGTTAAAGAAAAAAGACCCAACTCGGGCCAAACAAATTTCTTTTTCCCAACCTGAAGCAATGGCGGCGATCGCCGTGGCGGCGGTAGCTGCTGATGGTAAGATTCTAGAGGTAGAAACCGAAAGGTCTCTCTGGCTTCTTTCTCAACTCGAACTTTTTAAGGGCTATTCGGAACCAAAAATCATCAAAATCGTCGAGAAATTGTTTAATATTCTCAACGAAAAAGGTCTTAATAATTTAGTTGCCATAGCTAATCAAAGTCTCCAGAGCAAATATAAAGAAACTGCTTTTAC
>JAXHVR010000120.1:7421-12184 GCA_034189005.1 Cyanobacteriota bacterium
GCACCAGCCACATCGGGCCAAATATGGACGCGATCGGAGATTACCACTGGCGTCCCCGCAGCCATGGCCTCCGCTACGGCAATGCCAAAGTTCTCGTAATAAGAAGGCAACACGAACAGATCCGCAACTTCCAACCAACCCGCCTTCACTCCCCCAGTGACGAAACCGGCAATCAAAGTTCGACTCGCCAAAGGCGAATTTCCTATCTGGAAAGAGATATCCATTTCGTATTGCGGATCCTGGGGGTTCGATCCTGCCAAGACGAATTGAAAATCTATTCCTTCTGCCATCAACTTTTCTAACGCAGGCAGCAATAAATCTAATCCTTTTTTCGGTTCGATGCGAGACATGAAGAGGATCGTCGGTATCTGCGGGTCGATTAATTCTTTGAGGTTTTTAAACTCTGGGTCGTTTTGGTCAACTTCTTCTGGGGGGTTAACTCCCAAGGGAATAACTAAATCCCGAGTAGTCGCCCCAAACCTTTCGGAGATTTTGGCTTCTTCCTCGCTGGTAAAGTGGATGGCGGCGGCACCTGCTATATTGGGTTTCTCCAGAATGGCTGCATAGAGCTTTTTGAGTTGCTTTTTTTTCTGCAAGTCTGCCGGGTCCAATGTTCCCAAGGGGCGCAAGATATAAGGAACTTGTCTGTTCCTCAGCAACATGGCGCTGGCGCTGCTTAGGGGAGAAAAGAGGGCGTGGATGTGAGCGATATCGAATTCCCAACCATGTTCTGCAAGCCACAAAAGCAGGTCGAGAGAAAATTTGTATCGCCGGAAGGGGGAACAGGGGAAGTAACGGATTTCATACCCGCTTTGGGGGACCGGTCGATTTAAGGGAACGTCTAAGGGCGGTTGACCGGTGTCGCCGTTGGAGTTGGTGGTGAGTATGGTTACTTCTACTCCGCGATCGGCGAGGGCTTTGGATAGTCCTAAGACCATCTGACTGGGGCCGCCGTAAACTAGGGATACTGAGGGAATTATTTGTAATACGCGCATTGTTGGTAGTAAGCGCTTCAGCGCTTTAAAGAGTTAGGTTTAAGCGCTGAAGCGCTTATTAGGAAAATGTAGCACGAGACGGCACGGCTGTCAACGGTTTTGAGATATACTGAACAGGCGCTTTGGCCTGTTCTACGGGTAAATTTATTCAACAGGCGCTTTGGCCTGTTCTATTTTCCCGGAAATTTGCTAAAAAATCGGTGGAAATTTGCTAAAAAATGGTTGCGGGGAGAGATTTTCCCCCTGTGGTATCGGCAACGTCAAGAACTTTTTTCCCTCGCGCCCCAGACTCTTTCCCAACTCTGGGAATTGATGAGGTCTCGGGCGAAGGGTTCGGATAAAATGGGTCCGGTGTTGTGGGAGGGGCCGGCGAGTCTGGGGGCGCGACCGAAGAAACGGAGTCCTTATCTGCGGGAGGTGCCGAAGGATAGCGATATCTTGTTTAAAGTGCAGTTGGAACGTTCGGGCTATTTAATTCTCTTGGAAAGGGAGCCCAATGGGACGGTTTGTTGTTTGTGCCCTTCGGAGTTCGCGGTGAAATGGCAGTTGCCTGCGGGGGAGGTGACTTTGCCTCAACCGGGTTCGCCTTATGGGACTTTTGGTGCCGATGAGGAGGGGTGGGAACAGTGGTTGGCGTTGGCTTCCTTGGAGTCGCCGCCTTTTCCCTGGTTGGAGGATAGCAAGGTGGAAGCTGTGGAGTTGGATGGCGTTGGCGAAGCCTTGCGGCATGCAACATCGCTTGCTGGAAGTTTGGGAATATGTGGATGCTAACCCGGACTGTCAGCTTATGTATGCGGAGTACAAGGTGACGGGGTATAGCAATCCTAAATAATTCGTGACATCAAAGAAACCGGGTTTCTTTGACAATACCTTCGCCAAAAATTAAATATCCGTGAGGCATGGGGATTTAAGAAACCGGGTTTCTGGCGGGCGAATTAGCATTGCGATCGGAAAATGGCGAAGGTATTGTTTGAGAAACCGGGTTTCTGGACCCCGAACTTTTCTGGGTCTCCGCAAATTAAGAAACCGGGTTTTGTTCCCATTGTAGGTTGGGTGTAGCCCCCAGAGAGGGTCTAATTTTCAGTTTTATCGGCTCTCCCGATAATCTGTTAAAATCGAAAATAGTCAATCGTTTATCCACTATTACCATGCAACTAACAGACGGACCGACCAGCACTAAAATGAGAGCCGTCGAGCTCGCGGGAACCCTTGATGAAAAGGGTCAATTATCTTTAGACCAACCGGTTCTGGGGGAAACACCGGGACCGGTTCGGGTTATTGTTTTGTTTCCCGAAGCGCCAGAGGGGGCAGAAGTAGAGGAAACAGATCCCGACGATACTCCGGTTGAGGAGGTGAAAGCCAGTCTCAGGAGAGCTTTGCAAGACGCTAAAGAGGGCAAAACCCGACCTATTTCCGAATTGTGGGAGAGAATTGATGCCGAATAACGAATCGGAAAAAATTGAGGTCGAATTCTCGGACGAATTTGAGAAGCAGTTGTCTGCTTTGTCTAAAAGGTATCGCAATATTCGTTCGGATATTCAGCCAATAATAGAGGAACTGCAAGGTGGAAACTTTGTGGGCGATCGCATCCCGGGCATGGGAGAAGATTACAAAATCTTCAAAGTAAGAGTCAAAAATAGCAATATTCAAAAAGGCAAAAGTGCTGGCTATCGGCTTATTTATAACCTAAAAAAGTCCGATAGCGTACTGCTATTAACTATTTACTCGAAAAGCGATCGAGAAGATATCGGCAAGAATGAGATTCGCAGTATTATAGCGGAGTTTTATGGAGTTGAATGATGGGAGCAGGTTGGGTTGAGGTTGACGTTACCCAACATCGTCTATCTGTCGGCAGCGAGGGGGGAATTGAGAGTTAGGCATTGCCATCATCC
Organism: Cyanobacteriota bacterium; assembly: GCA_034189005.1. GTDB lineage: Bacteria > Cyanobacteriota > Cyanobacteriia > Cyanobacteriales > Microcoleaceae > CALKCV01. The sequence goes on from JAXHVR010000120.1 coordinate 10,309, forward strand.
ACTATCCCCCCGAAGCAGTATCCACTGATGCTTATTTACATAAAACATTGTCGATCGGGAGTAACTAAAACATGAACCAACAACGCTGGCAACAACTAAACAGCCAAGTTGAGGAACTTTATAATCGGGGTAAGTTCCGCGAGGGAATAACTATTGCGGAGGAAGCATTAGATTTGGCGCGATCGCTATGGGGTAAGTCGCACCTAAACTTTGCCATCAGTACGAATAATTTAGGAGGATCGCCTCCTGGCACTGGCAGGAAACAATCGCTTCCACCGAGCGATCGGCACCGACTATCTGGGGGAAACCGTCGGCAAAATCTTAGAAGTAAAACCATATCTGCACAAAGGAAGTAGAAGAGATGCTAGAGAAAAAGAAAAGCCAGAAAACCAGAACCGATAGCCAACGCTGGACCGCCGCCAACCTGGAAAACCCCATGCTGCGTTCCGCCATCGCCCTAGCCGGTGCCAACACCTGGTTATCCGGTCGCCCCCTGCCCCCAGAAGCCGGCAACAAAGGAATAGTATCTGCCCTAGACATCGCCGGTCTGGACTTGTGGGGCTGCAAATTAGCAGTATTATCCGCCTGCCAGACCGGGTTGGGGGACATCCGAACGGGAGAAGGAGTCTTTGGGATGCGTCGCGCCTTTGCCGTCGCCGGCGCCGAGACTTTAATCGTGAGTTTGCGATCGGTCCCGGCCAGGGCCACCGCCTTATTAATGGAACGTTTCTTCGGCAACCTCCGCCAAGGTTTGGGGCGCGGCGAAGCATTGCAGGTAGCCCAGAATTATTTGCGAACCGTCACGGTGGAGGAGTTGGAAAAGACTCCCTTGGGCAGGGATGTATTGGAGGAATTAAGGTCCGATCCCGTGTTAAACCCCCTTCTGGCAGAACCTCAACCTTTAGCCCATCCCTATTTTTGGGGCGCGTGGGCGTGCCAGGGGGATACCAGAGGCTTTGAGTTGTAGAGGAGAATCAGTAGTTAAGCAGTAACAAAGCCTTAACAGAGATGGCCATATAGCGGTCCCCGTTCTGTTTAAGTAGGTAGGCAAAAATATTGAGACCAAGATTTCCCCGTAGAACAGGCGTCTCGCCTGTTCCAGATGTCTAATTAACTTTGCACGGGGACTTAGCCTGCGAGCGATCGCTTCCCAACGGCTTACTCCGATCGTAGTAAGAGAAGTGTCAACAGAACAATGATGGCCGTACCAAAGAACAATGATGGCCGTACAAACGGATATATGCAGCCAACAGCTAGTCAATTTCCCCCGCCAAGGTTTGGGGCAGCGGGGAACGAATCCTCGGCCATGCCGAAGTAATATCGACTTAAGTCTCCCCGGCCCGGAGAATAGACAAGAGTTATATTACAATTGCCACATATAGCAATCCGTGCAGGGATTATGAAAAATTTGGGGGCCAGAAACCCGGTTTCTAAAATATCACGAACGATCTACGGCTTGCTATAGCCTACCAGATAACTGTTTATGCCCCACTGGCCAGAGTGAAATACTCATTGCCAGTATATCCCGTAGCGATCGATATCCTCTGGCCATCTCGCTGTCCTCTCATTAGTAATAGCTTTCAATCTTACTTTTTCCGATGGGAAAGACGGCCGCGATGATTGCCGATAGCTCTTTGGGGCCTAGAGGTAGAAATGGCCTTTATAAGTAGTTAAGCAGAAACAATTTTGGTTCGATTTCCGCCGGCTTAACTGCTTAACTGCGGTCATCTAAAAACAACCCTATCTGCGGCTTTCCTTAAAAACTCTTCCCTGTTGCCTCTTGCCTGTTGCCCAAAGCGCTGATATTTTAGACAAATATAGCAGTTTTATTTGAGATGTGCCCAAAAATCGTTCAGTTTTTGGGTTTCTACATTCC
>JAXHVR010000120.1:12284-15104 GCA_034189005.1 Cyanobacteriota bacterium
CCAGACTCCTTTGCAAGTTGGCTCTTGGGACGAGAAGTAAGGGGAACCAAAGTCCTAAAAACCGAATTAACTATGGGAGTGCTTATGGCGGAGGAAGTAACATTTTTACGGCTGGCCGATAGCATCTTACACCTGGAATTTAAGCTCGACGTGCCGCTGAAAAAACCCGTGGCCCAGCGGATGCTGAACTATTGGATGCAACTCTCTTGGCAATATAACTTACCGATCGCTCAAGTGTTGATTTGGCTCGAACCAACCAACAACCAGACCGTATTTGAAACGGAATTGAAAATGGAATCGGTCCGCCATAGTTTTCAAGTGGTTCGGATGTGGGAACAATCTCCCGAGAAACTTCTCGAAAGTCCGGCGCTTTTGCCAATGGCCCTGTTGTGCGATGCTAAAAACCCTACTGCCCTGCTGTCACAAACGATCGCTCGAATAGCTGCAATAAAAGAGTCCCGAGAGCAACAAGAAATTTATTGTAGCGCTCAACTTCTGGCAGGTTTGCGATTTGATGTCGATTTTGTTCGCAATTTTTTCCCAAGAGGTATATTTCGCCAATCCGTTATTTTCCAAGATGTCCTTCAAGACGAAATATTGACGCTCCTCCGTCGTCAACTGTCGCGTCGAATCGGTATCGTGGCCCCGCAGTTGCAGCAGCGTTTGTTGCAGTTATCCCATCGCCAGTTGGGGGATTTGGCGGAGGCGTTGTTGGATTTTTCCCAACCGGAGGATTTAATCGCTTGGTTGGATAAACTCCCAGAAGGTTCGTAGCAATCGCTTTAGCGATTCATCTATATAAATCGCTAAAGCGATTGCTACGAACTATCATTTCGCCTAGGTGTGGGATACGCTGACTTTAAAATTCAACTGTTTCAGGCGGTTAATTACTTCTGGAGTTTCGACCCAGAAGCGGCGATCGAAACGAACTTGCTGCCGACAGGACTTGCCCCGCACGATCGCTACTATGGGAATTACGCCGTTTTGCGGTTTGGGGGAATATTCCTCCAAAATCATTTTTAGGTCTCCTAAAATTTTCTCATCGGCCACCTGCTGGGGCGTAAGTTCTAAAACGATCGCTAACTCCTTAATTGCCGAGACCGATTTTCGCGCAACAGATTCCTCTGGCGGCGGCGCGGGCAAGTCGCTTTCCCGGGGAAACTCCTCTGGCGGCGACTCCTCCACTCGGACTAACTCGATCTTCTCCGCGACTAACTTCGCGCGGTCGTCCCGTTTCTCGGTTTTGCCGCTTACCAGCAGCAAAGTCTCCTCTTCCTCTTCCCCCAGCAAATGCTTAAACCGTTCGTAAGTCCTCGGGAAAACCGTTACATCCACTTTCCCCGTCTCGTCCTCTATTTCTATAAACGCCATCTCGTCGCCCTTCCTGGTAGTAATTATCTTAGTGCGAGTCATCAGACCGATGGCCTTAACGGCACTTTTCTCCCCTTTCCCTTCCAAACTCTCCAGCAAGACAAGATTCGGATCTCCGCAGGTGCCCCTCGCTAACTTTGCTGGATGTTCCGACTCCGGGGCAGGTTCTATTTCTTCTGCTTGGACTTCCTCTGGGGCGACTTCCACCGTTGTTTGCGAAGCGGGATTCCCAGAAATAGCTTTAGCCCCGGGCTGAAATTCCATTTCCGTTTGGGAAGCGGAAATAGTAGAACCGGTCGTCGCTACTGGTTCCCCTTCTACTTCTATAGGAGAATTTTTCTCCACAGCCTCAGCCATTTCCTCAGCCATCTGCTTCCCCCCGTCCACTAGCAACTGAACTTCCTCATCCTTAGTCTCGGCCTTGCCAGTCAGCAACAAAGCTAAAGCCCCACTTTTCTCCAACAAAGGCCCCACTTCCTCAAAAGTCTTGGGAAAAACGATCGCCTCCATCTGACCGGTCAGATCCTCTATCTGGAGGAAAGCCATGCGATCGCCCTTTTTCGTCGTATGCAATTTGATACCCGCCACCATTGCCACGACCTTCACGGCCTTTTTAGCCTTTTTCTCCTTCAAATCTGCAATAGTCACCGCCCCCTCCACCGGGTTAGCTTCGAGGATTTGTTTGAGTGGATGGTCGGAGACGTAGAAACCGAGTAGGTCTTTTTCCTTCTCCAACTTCTCCTGGGCCGAGAAATCAACTACCCCAGTTTTCTCCGGGGCCGACTCAAAAGCATTTTCACCTTTCTCGGCCCCAGCCATCATCCCATCAAACAAACTTAGCTGACCGGTGTCTCGGTCCCTGTTGCGTTTTTGAGCCCAGGCGATTACCGCAGGCAGTTCTACAGTCAACTTTTTGCGGTTTGCTTCGAGGCGATCGAAAGCCCCGCAGCCGATCAAAGCTTCTAGGGCGCGACTGTTAAGGGCTTGTTTGTTGACGCGATCGCAAAGTTCCGCCAAAGAAGTAAAATTCCCGTCCTCTTCCCTCGCCTTCAAGATTTCCATAATTGCCCCCTCCCCCAAATTTTTCACCGCCGAGAGACCGAACAAAATTTTCCCCTTCGTTTCTTCTGGAGAGGATTTTGGCAGAGGCGTAAAATTCACTTGAGAGCGATTAATATCCGGCGGTTCTACTTCTATCTTAAGGCGCTGACAATTAGCGATGTATTTCTGAACCTTATCTTGGTCGCCGCTGTTGGCCGTGAGGAGGGCAGACATATATTCCACCGGATAATTTGCCTTCAGATAAGCAGTTTGGTAGCTGACATAAGCGTAGGCCGTGGAGTGAGATTTATTGAAGCAATATTCCGCGAATTTAATCATCTGCTCGAAGAGGTTTTGAGCCACTTTGGAAGAAACGCCTTTTCTAGTAGCGCCATCGATAAACTTTTC
>JAXHVR010000121.1:0-14857 GCA_034189005.1 Cyanobacteriota bacterium
TGACCGTATTAGGTTTATCATCTTGTAGCGCGGTGGAACAAATACAAGATTTGATGGAACCGCCGGAGACGCCAACAGAGATAGTACCGAGCGATCGCGAATTAAGAAAACTCTTTTTAGTCAAGCAAAACGACAAATATGGCTTTATCGATAAAACTGGAAGAATAAGAATAAAGTTTCAATTTGACGATGCAAGAAATTTCTATGAAGGTTTAGCCGCCGTGAAGGTGGGGGAAAGGTGGGGTTATATTAACGAACAAGGAAAAATGGTAATTAAACCCCAATTCGAGACTCATCTACGTTTTTCCGAAGGTTTGGCCCCAGCTAGAAGGTTAAACGAAGATTATGGTTTTATAGATAAAAAAGGTAATATGGTAATTAAACCCAAATTTGAGGATGCGACTTATTTTTCCGAAGGTTTGGCCAGGGTAACAATTGGCGGGCTTTGGGGTTATATAGATAAAAGAGGAGAAGTTGCAATCAAGCCGGAGTTTAGGGGAGAAGTCGGACGCGGTTTTTTTAAAGACGGGCTGGCAGCAGTGAGAAAAAGTAGCGGTTTCGACTACGGTTACATCGATAAAGAGGGAAATGTCGTTATAGAACCGGAATTTAATTACGGAGGAGATTTTATCAATAACTTAGCGAGAATTAAGATGGGCGAAGGAGAAGGTGGGTGGGGTTATATTAACGAAGGTGGAGAAAAAGTTATTCGACCTCGATTTGATTTTGCGCTGGATTATTCCGAAGGGTTAGCGGCGGTAAAAATTGGGGAACAATACGGTTATATCGACTTATCAGGAAATAGAGTTATCCAGCCTCAATTTGATTTTGCGGGTAGTTTTTCCGAGGAGTTGGCGGAGGTAAGAATTGGGGATTATTTTGGTTATATAAATAAAGAAGGAGAGATGATTCTAGACCCGGAAGAATATAAGTTTAAAAGTGCTTCTCCCTTTAATAATGGGGTTGCGGAGGTACGGGATGAGGAGAATAAAGTTGGTTATATAAATAAATTGGGTCAGTGGGTTTGGCCGCCGACTGATTGAGAAGTTGCTTAACAGTTAGAGGCATCGTCCCTGCATTGCTTTTTTGCAAATTAGCAAAAATGAGCTCCACTGGGTCTTCCTCATTCCCTAAAACTGCGGCTAAGGAATGAGGATTTCTGCTTAAATGAGTATTTGTCCGAATAAGCCCCTAATGTTTTGGGCTTATTCTTTAACCGCAGAATCGCTAGATTTTGCTAGATATATACCTAGCAAAATTACAACAAACGCGACCCCGTTTGAGATACTCATGCTTTCTGAAAAGATTACCCAAGCCAAAATAGCAGTCATTATGGGTGCCAGTAGCAGGCTAATAGCAACGAATCCCGAAGACAAACGCTTAAGGCAATAATTCACAAGCCCTTGACCTAAAATTTGACAGATCAGACCTAATAAAATTACAAACACCCAAGATTGCCAGGAATAGGGAAAAAGTCGATCTTCCATTACCAAAACAATCGGCAAAATCCATAGAGTTGAAAATAAAGAACTCCAGAAAAGTATTGTTTCAGCACTAAATTTTTCTCGGAGTTTTTCTACTATCAACAAGTAGATACTAAAGCAAATCGAAGCTAGTACGGCAGCTCCATCACCTTGCAAGCTTCCAATAGCAACTTGCATATCTTCTACTCCAATAATACAGGCTCCGACTATAGCGACTACCATCCCAATTAAAAATCGTTTTTCAAAGTGCTGACCCCAGATCGACCAACCAAAAAGGGTCGTCCACAGGGGACTTAGATTTGTCAGTAAAGTAGAATTGGCAACGCTAATTTTAGTTAGCGACCAAGCCCACAAAAGTTGGTCGCCAGCAAAACAAATTCCTGCTATTAATAATTGGGCTAGTACCCAACTCGTGTAAGGATCTTGCTGTACAGGTTTTTCCCGATCGAAGTGGTAACGTAGAGTTTGCAGTCTATTCCATATTCCCAAAAGAAAAGTTGCGAGCCAAACTCTATGAAATGCCGTTGCAAACGGACCGATTTCCCGTTCCAACAATCGAAAAAAGATTGCTATGCAAGACAAGGCTACTATGGCAATAGCTAATGAGATAATCGCTGTAATGCTGTCTTTGATTGAAATTTGTTGTTGTATAGCTTTCAAAAGACACTCCCCAGTCAAAATAAAATCGCTACACTAGAAAAAAGAAGCAGGCTTGCTATTTTTTGAGGGAGCTAGGTTCGTATAAAGCAGATCCCCGCCTAAAAATTATCAACTTAATTAAAACAATAGTCCGGACAGTTTTTAGGAAAATAGCTGAAACCCGCATTATACTGTAGGGTCTGGAAGTACGAAACCCGCATTCTACCGTTGCAACTGAAGAACTGTCCGAAGTATTGTTAAAAGATAGCCTTGTTTTTCGTAGATTTGCAATTGTTCATCGTTGAGTTGCATAGAGAGTAACTCCTTTAATACTAATGCTGATTTTATGACAAAAAGTGAAATGACGAGAATTGGTCATTTTGGAAGAGGCAGGTTAGCCTAATTTTATTCTTGAACTGGATAGAGATGTTTGAATTTCTGGTAGTTATACCGACCAACAATGTAATCTCCGGGGATGAATCCCACCTCTAGATGTCGAAGTCCTGAATTTGGCTTGAAGGCTCGTCGTCCATGAAGAACTCTGAAATTATTCACTAGCAGGCAGTCGGGTGCATCTCATATTTGCAGATTTACCAGTGCGAGCGTCCCCGCTCGCGGCTGGGCCCACCCGTCGCGAGCGGGGACGTTGCTGCTGTCGCAGCCGCTTCGCTAACGCACTGTTTTTTATTTAATTACAAATATGAGATGCTCCCAGGCAGTCTCCTGCTTCAAGGCGGAAGCAGTATTGGTAAGCGGGGTTTTTCAGATATCGAAAAAAGGTAGAGTAAGCCTCATAAAATTTCTCCATCTGCTGGAAGGGTGGATTAAGATGACGATTTTTTGGACAGAAGTAGACACCTGTAATTTTCTCTTTTTCGTCTAGTTTAATAATTGGAGTTTGACGAGCGAACAGACATTTCCACTGCCGATCGAATTGCCTGAACTGCACGGGAGTTTGTGTCAAAATTTGAAAGTAGTCGGGATGGTGTTGGCGAAAGTCTTCTCCTCAAGTAATCATGAGATTAAGAATCGATTACACCAACAAAACATCATCCGATAGAGGTTCTATGGGGGTATAATTGAGGCTCGCTAAAAACTCCGGCCTTTGCTCTTTAACCGGAGCTTTTGGTGTGTTTTCAATACTGTTGTAGTTAATAATGACTAGGGCGCGATCGAAGGGAGACATATTGCTTCCTGAACCATGAACGCAACTGGGATGAAACAATAAAACTGAACCTGCTTCTCCTTTCGGTGCAACAATTCCATACTGCTTCACTAATCTCTCAAGAGTTGCCTTATTAATTGTGTAATTAAGCTTAGTTGTCAAACGAGAAATCCATGATGGGCCATCTTTATATTGGTTATTCTGTTCCTCTTCACTAAATACGCTAATCAGACCTTCTTGATGGGAACCGGGAACTAACATTAATGGCGCGTTAAATTCATTGACTTCATCCAAAAAAATGGCTGTATTGACAATCCTTGGTTCTGGTATTCCATCCTCTTCTTTGTAATAGACATAATCTTGGTGCCATTGCCAAACATCGCCTTCAAAAGCTACCTTGGCACTAATTTTAAATTGGTGGATATACACTGCACTCCCCAGTATCTGCATTACAGGATCGATGATTCGGGGATTTTGGGATAAACGTTTAAATAGGTCACTTTTAGTATGAGAACCGTGAACGATGCGTACTGTTTTTCCGTTATTTTCAACAATCTTTGCTAGGGTATCTTCTCCGTAGATAGCCGGAAGTTCTGCTTTCATCACCTCAACTTCCGCTCGGTTAAAAACATTTGGCAATAACAAATAGCCTTGGTCTTCATAAGTTTGCAATTGTTCGCTGGTCAGTTGCATGGAAAATTCCTCCTTGAATACTAATGGACGACCGGGCGCGCCAACTTGACGCGCACCTTTGCTGTTGTTTAATTCACTGTTGCCAGTTGCCGTGCTGCTGGTGGATGCTGCACGGAACTTGTAATAAACTCGTATGGGTTGTACGGGTCATTGGGGTAATATTCTAGTTGCAAACGCTGACCCAAGCCGCGAGCTAGTACCAATTCTTGCATAATTGACAACGCTACATGGTCTTCTATTGCCAACCCCGTCGAGTCAAATACTGTCTGCCGTTCCCTCCAGGGATAAAATTCTTCCGGTCGCTCGATCGCCTCCATCAAACTCGGTCCGACCTCCGAGCGTTGTAACTGCTGGCATTCCCCTTCAAGCAAGGCTTGTTCGAGAAAATCTGGGCAGACAAAACTCTGTTTTAGTAAAGATAGGGGCAACTCCGTTTTTCCTTTGATATCCGCACCCACCGCATTAATATGAACGTGAGGCTTCAGATTCTCACCAGTAATTACTGGCTCTGCTCCTTCACCAACCGAAGTAGCCGTGCAAATAATGTCGGCATTGCGCTCTAGTTCCTCTAGAGAACATATCCGTATCTTCAGTCCTAAGAATGCTACCCGTGAAGAGAACGAGCGAGCTACATCTGGGTTAACATCGTAAACTAATGCCTCCCGCAATGTAAACACCCGACTCAAGCCGTGTAACTGGGTAACTGCCTGGGCCCCCGCTCCTACGAGTCCCACAGTAGCACTGTCGGGATGGGCTAGAATCTTGCTGGCAATGGCAGAGGCGGCTCCCGTCCGAATTGCAGTTAGGGTAACAGCATCAGACAGAGCGATTAAGCGACCCGTGTTAAAGTCATAAAGGCTTGTCGTTGCCAAGACGGTAGGTATGCCGACTGTCTGGATATTGTCCGGTTGATAAGCTACAACTTTGATCGTCACAGACTGGTCAGTCTTTCTCATGTACGGCATCCATTCTACACAAGCACAGGATGGTTTTTTGACAAATCCAGCACGAGTTCGCTGTTCCCCTTGACCTTGATTAACTTCCTTGAAAGCTTCTGTCAAACCTGCGATCGCCTTGTCCATGAGAGGATCGAGACCTACTTGTTTTATAACTTCGGCAATATCTTGAGGTCGGATTAAAAGTGTTTCCACTGTTCTTATTTTTATAGTCTCAGATGAACTATCCCATCCTAATTTTTTTAAACCCAAAGGTCAAGAGTGTTTAGTTTTACTAATGTATTTTTTTTTTGTGATAAAAAATACTAATATTAAATCGGAAAAATTTGTGTTAAAAGCTTCCCTCGACAAATAGATCGTCTTTTTTTGGTAAACTTTTAGTAATACCAAAAATCCCCCCATCAATTCCTAATTTATTAACTTAAAGTGACACCATGAATTTACCAGTCAACTACACCGATATCCAAGCAGCAGCTAACCGTTTATCGACAGTTGCCCGCCAAACTCCAGTAATAACTTCTCGAAGGGTTAACGACCTAACAAACTGCGAAGTTTTCTTCAAGTGCGAAAACTTTCAGCGCACCGGTTCTTTTAAATTTCGCGGCGCTTATAATGCCTTATCTAAACTGTCGCCAGCAGCGCAAAAATCCGGGGTTATTACCTATTCTTCTGGGAATCACGCCCAAGCGATCGCCCTCGCCGGCCAGCTATTAAATATTCCCACAGCGATCGTCATGCCTAACAACGCCCCCAGTGTAAAATTAGCAGCGACGCGGGGTTATGGGGCGGAAGTAATTTTATACGAAATTGCGGAAGCTATCAGAGAGGAACTTTGCCAAAAACTGGCAAAAGAACGAAGTTTAACTATTATCCCGCCTTACGACCATGGAGATATTATTGCCGGACAAGGTACCACGGCGGCGGAACTTTTCTCAGAAGTGGGAGAGTTGGATTTATTATTAGTATGTTGCGGGGGTGGGGGGTTGCTTTCTGGATGCGCGATCGCCTCCAAAAACCTATCTCCTAACTGTCGAGTTATCGGGGTGGAACCCAAAAATGCCGACGATGCAACTCGTTCTTTCCAGACCAAAACTCTGCAAAAAATTAGCAACCCGGATACGATGGCCGACGGGGCGAGAACGCCATATTTAGGCAAGTTAAATTTTCCCTTAATTTTGGAATATGTTGACGATATGGTGACGGTTTCTGAGGAGGAAATTTTGAAGACGATGTTATTTATTTGGGAACGTTTAAAGTTAGTTGTCGAACCGACTGGATCTTTGGCGGCGGCGGCTTTATTGGAAGGAGTAATTAAGGCGGAAAATGCCAGAGTTGGCGTCGTTATTAGCGGGGGAAATGTGGATTTATCGTCGGTTTTTAAGCAGCATTTTGGGTCTCGTTCGTAGCAAGCGCTTTAGCGCTAAAAATAGCTTGATTAAAAGCACTAAAGTGCTTACTACGAACTAGCTTTCTGGTTCGACACCCAGCGCCCGCAACTGTTCCGCCAGGCGATTGGCCCGTTGCCGTTCTTGTTCGGCCACTTGTTCGGCATTGGTGGCCCGTTGCCGTTCCCGTTCGACCCGCTGCCGTTCCCGTTCGGCCCGTTCCTTATTATGTAACAACAAATTGCCTTCGGCATCCCACCAGCGCAACCAAGGCAGTTGTTGATTTTGATATTCCCCAGGCCAAATACCTAACTCTACCTTTAACGCTTCGATTGGGTAATGCCCGCGACCGTTTGGCGTCATTTTTTGATAGCGCCCGTTTACTAATTGATAAACCTCGACTAGGGCTTTTTTAACTTCATAAATCCCATAAAAAGGTATTTGAATTGCTCGTTCGTAAACCCAAAATTTACCTTTAATAGGTGTTTTATCTCGTTCTTCCGCCCCATTACCAGAAACAAATTCTAAAGCAATTAAAGGAACTGCAACTTCCTGCCACAAAACAAAAGAACGGCGAATTTGTCCGTTTAGGGTTGGTGGTACGTTAGGAATATAAAACCAATCCGGCGCTTCGGCCCCTTTTGTTAGCGCTTCTGGCGGTTCGGGCAGTCGCCAATAAATGCCGTTATCTCGACCGATACAATATTCACCGTCGGGATGAATTTGCTGCAAAACGGGGGTAATGCAGTCAGTTAAAAGGTCTGCTTGTGGTGGTTCCTGATAGTTCTTCACGAAGTTTCCGTCTTTGTCTGGCAGTTGAGTATGGTCGGGCAAACTTGCAGGTAAATCTGCCGTTGGGGAAAGATTGTAATCCTCCACTGACTGTTCTACGGGTTTGGTTATTTGACTCATATTTAATTGCCGATTTTAGTCGTTATTTTTAGTTTAGCATTGGGGTAAAGGTGTGGTGGTGGATATCTCGAAGCTGGTAATTTAGTTTTTGTTGTCATAACTAGCAAGTTGCGCTATATTAGTTATTGGTAATAGCCAACATTTTAGAGGATAGAGATGACAAATTTGGAGCAAGCAGTTTTGGAAAGATTGCGAAGTTTGCCCCCTAACCAGCAGCAAGAACTTTTAGATTTTGCCGATCTTTTAAAGCAGAAAATAACCTTTAAGCGACCTCTGGTTGATGTTAAGGGACTCTGGGCTAATTTAGATATGGATATTAGCGAAGAAGATATTAGTCAAGCAAGACAAGAAATGTGGGGAAATTTTCCCAAGGATGATTTTTAATGACAGCAGTTATCGCAGATACTCATACAATTATCTGGTATCTAAACCAGTCCAAAAGATTGTCTAAAACAGCAGAAGCTGCTTTAAATACTGCTGTTGTAGGGGGAAATTGCATTTATGTTTCTGCAATATCTGTCGTCGAAATCACTTATTTAGTGGAACGATATCGGTTGCCAGAAGAAGCTTTAACCCTATTAATTGATGCTTTTTCCGATCGAGAAACTGCTTTAGAGATAGTTCCTTTAAATTTAGCGGTCGCTCGCACTATAAGACAGATTCCTCGCGACGTCGTTCCAGATATGCCAGATAGAATTATTGCGGCAACAGCCCTATACTTAAACCTACCTTTAGTGACTCGCGATCTTCAGATTCAACGGTTAACTGAAATTCAGACAATCTGGTAATTTTTGTAAAGTTTTACTAGATACAAGACGATCGCTAATAGTTTGCAGCAAGCACTTTAGCGCTAAAAATAGCTTTATTAAAAGCACTCTTCGTGATGGCGATCGAACTAGATTCTCGGTCTCATGCCGTAATTGCGATAGCGCAAATAATCTCGGAGGATGCGATCGTGGTCGAAACAGAGATTTTTAGGAATGCGCCAATCTTCAAAATACTCTAAATTTTTCGCGTCGTCTGCCGCCTTCGGTTCCCCAGTAGCAGTTGCTAAAAATACGACGCTTAAAGTATGTTGGCGCGGGTCGCGGTTGGGGTCGGAATAGACGTAGAATTGTTCGATTAATTCTACTATTAAACTTGTCTCTTCTTCTGCTTCTCTGACTGCGGCAGTTTCCACAGATTCTCCATAGTCAACAAACCCCCCAGGAATTGCCCAACCAAAAGGTTCGTTTTTCCGTTCGATCAAAACGATGGGTCGTCCGGGTTTATCGATTAATTCGATGATAATATCGACGGTGGGAGTTGGATTGCGATAAGCCATTTTTTCTTACTCAAAAATATCGGCGCTTCAATTGTACGATAATAGCAGAGGACCAGTCAAGAAAGTCGGTTTTTCTAAAAAACCGGGTTTCTGAGAATCTTTGACATTAACTACCAACTGCCACCGGCACTGTCCCCACCGCTGCTGCCGCTGCTACTACTGGTATCGCGAGTTTGTGGAACGGGCAAGATTTGTGGAACGGGCAGGGACGGCCTGTTCTACGGAAGAGCGATCGCCCCTTTCAACGCAGAAACCCGGTTTTTAATAAAAACCGGGTTTCTTAGTATCTAATTTCTTAATTGCCTGCTAATGTCCGATACCCACATACTGGAAACCTGCATCCTCTAGAGCCTTGCGATCGCAGTAATTCCGACCGTCAATAAACACAGCGTGAGCCATCAACTTAGCCATCTTCTGGTAATCCAACTTCTGAAACTGCTCCCAGTCAGTCACCAAAACCAAAGCATCGCAACCATCCGCCAACTGTTCGAGGTCCGTCTCCACATGAACCCCAGACAAACCGTGACGCATACCCGACTGAGAAATAATCGGATCGTAAGCCTTCACCTGGGCCCCCAGGCGGTTCAACTCCTTAATTAAATCCAGAGAAGGCGCATCCCGCATATCGTCAGTATCCGGCTTAAAAGTCAAACCCAACAAACCAACAGTTTTACCCTTAAGAATCTTAAGAGCCTGCTGCAACTTGTCAATAGCGAGGGTCCGCTGGCGCTGGTTCACCTCAACCGCCGACTTGAGCAACTTAGCATCATAACCGTAATCATCGGAAGTATGAATCAAAGCCGACACGTCTTTCGGGAAACAAGAGCCGCCCCAACCGATACCGGCTTGGAGGAACTTACTACCGATGCGAGAGTCCAGACCGATACCCTTAGCCACCTGGGTCACGTCCGCACCAACCCGCTCGCAGATATTAGCAACCTCATTAACAAAGCTAATCTTCGTCGCCAAGAAAGAATTCGCCGCATACTTAATCATCTCCGCCGAATTAAGATTCGTCACCACCACCGGCACTTGTGGCAGAGACTTATCGTCAGCAAGCTTGCGCTCGATAATAGGAGTATATAGCTCCTGCATCATATCCAGAGCCTTTTGGGAATTGCTGCCGAGGACGATGCGATCGGGATTAAAAGTATCAAAAATCGCCGTACCCTCCCGCAGAAATTCCGGGTTGCTCACCACATCAAACTCCGCCTCGATCTCGGTCCCAGATTCTCCCTGAGATGCTTTGCGTTCTGCAACACCATCCAAAACCAGCTTCCGCACCCAGTCCCCAGAACCGATAGGAACGGTAGATTTATTAACTATTACCTTATAGCCTTTAGTGAGGCAACCACCAATACCGCGAGCTACAGCTTCTACATAACGAGTATCGCTTTCACCAGTAGGCAGAGGTGGAGTACCGACAGCGATAAACAAAATATCGCTATTTTCCACGCCCATAGCCAGATCGGAAGTAAATTGTAAACGTTCCTCCTTAGCGTTGGACTGCATCAATTCCGAGAGTCCCGGTTCGTAAATTGGGGCCTGTCCCGACTTCATCAACTTGACCTTTTCTTCGTTATTATCAACGCAAATCACCTGATGTCCCGCTTCTGCCAAACAGACGCCAGTGACCAAACCCACATATCCAGTACCAATTACGCAAACGCGCATAAATCTCTCCTTATCTTTTTTTAAGCGAACAAACTACAATTAGTAACGAGAAAATTAGTAATTAAAGAGGGTTAATTTTCCTCCAAAGTTCCCCAATTTCTCCAGCACCCCTATAAGTATTTTACGGTCGATCGTTCAGCCGTTCCCGGAAATCATCTATCGTTAATTTTAACCCTTCATCCAGAGGAATTTTGGGTTCCCAGTCCAGATATTTTTTAGCCCGAGTAATATCAGGCTGTCGTTGTTTCGGGTCATCTTGAGGCAATTCTTTAAATGTAATTTCCGCATCGGGATTAATCATTTTTTGAATTTTTTCAGCCAATTGCAAGATAGTGTATTCTCCCGGGTTCCCCAAATTAACAGGTCCGATAAAATCGTTATTCATCAGACGAATTAACCCTTCCACCAAGTCAGAAACGTAACTAAAACTTCGGGTTTGGGAACCGTCGCCGTAAACAGTTAAAGGTATCCCTTGCAAAGCTTGAACGATAAAGTTACTGACAACTCGTCCGTCATTTTCCAACATACGAGATCCATAAGTGTTATGAGCAAAAATGCAATAGGTTCCACCGATAAAGTTTTCGTAATCTGGAACCGAGAAATCGTAAACATAATCGTCTATTTCAAATTCCTCGATTTTCTTGACCTTTGCCCAAGCAATATTACCTGTGGTTTTTGCTTGTAATTTTTGCTCTACTCGGGATAAGTTTAGAATTGAATAATCGTCCAATCCTTGCACTGTTATCCGATATGCTTTGTAAGTTTTTTCGTCTTCTTTTCTGACCTTAGCGTAAAATTCCGAGACGCTGCCTACTATACCAAACTTGGCTAAGATTAGCACTAACTTTTCCACGATCGCCTGACTGGAACTATTAAATATTAGTTTCAACCCTGTAGTTTTAGCGTCATGGTTCCCATCTCCTTCCCAGAAACCATTGAGGAAACGAACTAATTGTTCTTTAGGAAGTTGCACCACCCAATCTGGAATGTCTTTTTCGGTGCTTAGTTTTTTACCGAAACCAAATTGATTGACTACTAAATCGACAATTAGTTTCGACCTTATACTGACGTTTGGCGCTCTTTTTCCTTCTGGGTCGTATCGTATTTCGCTCTCGCAGCCGAATAAATCTTCGGCGATTTTAATTAGCTTTTCCAGGTACTTGACGTTGGAGCTAAATAATAGTTGATAATCCCGTCTTTCTTCTCGATAAACCAGACATCCTTCGGCTAAGTAAAAACCTAAAAACCAGAGCAAATCGTCGATATTTTCGACCCAATTTTTCAAGACTTTCCTGGAATTTGCACCCGCGATTTTATCTTTTTTATCCAGTGGCAATTCCAGATATTGCCATAGCTCTAAAGGTATGCGGTTGCTGGTTTCGTACTTTTTGATCGTGCTGTAAAACTGTCGCGGTTTTACTCCTTTATTTGAGAGATATTCGCGAATTTTTTCG
The DNA here is from genome assembly GCA_034189005.1 of Cyanobacteriota bacterium. GTDB lineage: Bacteria > Cyanobacteriota > Cyanobacteriia > Cyanobacteriales > Microcoleaceae > CALKCV01. The sequence goes on from JAXHVR010000121.1 coordinate 11,687, forward strand.
GGGTATTTTTCCAGATATTCGATGCCGCGATCGCTTAACAGGCAGACCTGCTGCGAATCCCCTATTTTTTCGCTTAGATAAAAAGGTGCTAGAGGCTTATCGACAAAAGCTATTTTACTGGGAACCGCGATGGCATCTCCTACTTTCAAATCCTTACCAAAAACTGCTGTTGGCTTCCCTTCCTCGTCGGCAGTAAAAAGACTGTGGTCTTCTGTAATTTTTATTTCCTTATTCCAAGTAGTCGTAATTTTGTAGCCAGTCTTTTTAACGTGGTGTTTCCAGATAGCAGAAATTGATTTGACGACAGTATTGGAATTTTCGTCGAAGCAGGGAACCGAGACATTAGAAATATCTCCATTGAGGCGATCGTAACACTCGGCAAAAGTTTCATAATAGAGGCGATCGCCGATGTAATAAATCACCTTTTGGTCGCCGGTTAAGCTATTAAAAATTCGAGCAACTCGAATATCAACATTATTTTGCCGATGGTAATCAAAAGTCAAAGTTTCCGCTACCCGTTTTCCTTCGTCGTAGCAGGATCTAATACCAATAGTATTAACATTCCCGCGATACTCTTCTGTCTGAGGATGAACGTCTGGGTCGCCATAAACTTCCGAAGTCGAAGCCAATAAAATTCTTGCCTTAACCCGCTTGGCAAGTCCCAACATATTGAGAGTACCAATAACATTAGTTTTAATCGTTTTAACCGGATTAAATTGATAATGAACCGGACTCGCGGGACAAGCCAAATGATAAATTTGATCTACTTCTAAGCGTATGGGTTCGGTCACGTCGTGGCGGATAAGTTCAAAATAAGGATTATCCAACCAGTGCAGAAGATTCCGCTTGCTGCCAGTAAAAAAATTATCGAGGCAAATAACCTCGTGTCCGGCTTCCATCAGCCGATCTATGAGGTGGGAACCGATAAAACCGGCACCGCCAGTTACCAAAATTCTCATGTTGTAATTACCACTACCTTATAGGGTGCAATTTTATCTTACTCGGGACAGCTTAAGTTTATCCTCAAAATATAAAAAAAGCCCCCCCAAGCAGAATTCGGGGAGCAAAATTCACTAAATCTTTAACATTGGGGCCGTTTTGGGGACTTGCAAAAATTAAGAGCAGTTCGTAGTAATCGCTAAAGCGATTCTGAAAAAGTTGGTTGGTGGGGGCGGCGGACACCTCGTCTTAATCGCTAAAGCGATTACTACAAACGTCTCAATCGCTGAAGCGATTGCTACAAACGTCTCAATCGCTAAAGCGATTACTACAAACGTCTAAATCGCTAAAGCGATTACTACAAACGTCTCAATCGCTGAAGCGATTACTACAAACGGGAACTATTCCAGGCGTAACACTGCCATAAAAGCTTCTTGAGGGACATCCACAGTGCCTAAAGCCTTCATCCGCTTTTTACCTTTGGCTTGTTTTTGGAGTAATTTTTTCTTCCGGCTGATATCCCCCCCATAACATTTAGCCAAAACATCTTTGCGGATGGCGGGGATATGTTCGCTGGCAATGACTTTACTGCCTATGGAAGCTTGAATGGGGACTTTAAATTGGTGGCGGGGAATTAATTCTTTGAGTTTCTCCGTCAAGGCCCGACCAACTCCGTAGGCCTTATCCCGATGAACGATGGTCGCTAGGGCATCCACCGGATCGCCGTTAATCATAATATCCAGCTTTACCAGAGGATTTTCGCGGTAGCCGATGGGGTGATATTCCATGCTGGCATAGCCCCGAGACCGAGATTTCATCTGGTCGAAGAAGTCGGTAACTACTTCTGCTAAGGGAATTTCATAAATTAAGGTCGTCCGCCCCAGAGCAAGATACTTCATATCTTTAAAGATGCCCCGTCGGGATTGTCCCAATTCCATTAGAGTCCCGACAAATTGTTCTGGGGTAATCATTTCGACCCTAACGTAGGGCTCTTCGATTTTTTCCCGGTGGTTCGGATCGGGTAATTGACTGGGATTATCTACGGTTGTAACTTCGCCCTTGTTACCAGTGACTCGATAGACTACGGAAGGAGAAGTGACGATCAGATCTAGGTTGTATTCTCGTTCGAGACGTTCTTGGACGATTTCCATGTGCAGCAAACCTAAGAAGCCGCAGCGAAAACCAAATCCCATGGCGCTTGAGGTTTCGGGTTCGTAGGAGAGGGCCGCATCGTTGAGTTTGAGCTTGTCGAGGGCTTCGCGCAGGTCGGGGAATTGGTCGGCATCGGTGGGAAAGAGGCCGCAGAATACCATTGCTTTGGCTTCGGTGTAGCCGGGTAAAGCTTCGGTAGCTTGTGCTTTAGCTTGAGTAATCGTATCTCCCACCCGGGCGTCTTCTACTGCTTTGATGGCCGCTGAGAAGTAGCCTACTTCGCCGGCGTGGAGTTCTTCGACTGGTTTTTGGGTGGGGGAGAGGACTCCTAGTTCGTCTAGGACGTATTCTTTGCCGGATGCCATGAGGCGGACGCGATCGCCTTTTTTCACGGTCCCGTCCATCACTCGGAAATAGACTACTACTCCGCGATAGGCGTCGTAGTAACTGTCAAAGATTAAGGCCCGCAATGGTTCTGAGACGGTATCTCGCGGTGGCGGCACTAGCTCGACGATGGATTCGAGGATTTCGTTGATGCCTCGGCCTTCTTTGGCCGATGCTAAGATGGCACCAGAACAGTCTAGGCCGATGATTTCTTCTATTTCGTTTTTGATTCGCTCTGGTTCGGCCCCGGGGAGGTCGATTTTATTGAGGACTGGGATGATTTCTAGGTCGTGTTCTATGGCGAGATAGACGTTAGCTAGAGTTTGGGCTTCTACTCCTTGGGAGGCATCTACTACCAGCAAGGCTCCTTCGCAAGCTGCTAGCGATCGCGACACTTCGTAGGAAAAGTCCACATGGCCTGGGGTGTCGATCAGGTTTAGTACGTAGTCTTGACCGTCTTTCGCTTTATAATTCATCCGGGCCGCTTGGAGTTTGATGGTAATGCCGCGCTCCCTCTCTAGGTCCATGGTGTCTAGAAATTGCTCTTTCATGTCCCGATCGCCTACGGTGCCTGTCTCTTGCAAGAGGCGATCGGCGAGGGTCGATTTGCCGTGGTCGATGTGGGCAATTATGGAAAAGTTACGAATACGAGATACTGGAGAGTTTGTCATAAGATTTTTTTTTCGCTAGGCAGTT
>JAXHVR010000122.1:0-9794 GCA_034189005.1 Cyanobacteriota bacterium
TGACAAAAGCGACTTCATGCAAGTCCGCGAGTCCAGAGATAGTTAAAGTTGGTGGGAAGTAATCTCTGGAGTCAACTCTAGCAATGACAGATCGAAGGCAATAATTTAAGTGCCTGGTTCTAAGAATGTGGGTGTTCTTCTTCTATTATAAACTATTTTACCCGATAATGTCCGCTACATTCCCCCAGAACCAGCGGTAGAGTGTAACTAAAAGCACAAGTAGTAGTCGATGAAAAGTCTGGATAGAGGAAAATTGACTGCAAAAAACGATCGTTATTTCCGAGGCTAACCGGCTTTTTAACATCGATACTTTCATAAGGGCGATCGCCAAATTTACCCTATAATCATAATTGTTGGTTGTTAATTGCTAATTGTTAATTGCTAATTGTTAATTGCTAATTGCTATACGACCCCAAACGTTTCTGCTTGCCGCTTTTAAATAAAGACCCAAAGGAAACTGATAATAATCAATAAAAATACTTACTAAAATCCCGAGATGAGATAGAAAAACTAAACCAGTCCACACCAGAGGAAACCAAAATAAAGCGCTACCTGGTATGGGAGTAAAAATGTAGGCTGCCAACCCCATTAAGGTTGTAGGTAACAGCACAAAAGCAGCAGAAGCTAGTTTAATTTCCCAACCAATTTTGACAGAGTTATTTGATGCTTGCCAACTACGACCGTTCCAATACCAACCAAGGACGGATGAAGTATCTGCCATTTTAACCGACTGTTGCTCGATTTCCGCACTAAAAATATGTCGGCAGAAGTTGCAGGCAAAAGCATCCATAAGAGTTAAAGCAGAAATGTCACCATAGCGGCAGACAGGGCAGGTATAAATACCGTCTAAACTCAATTTTGTTGATAAATCTTTTGAAGTTGACATATCTGGGTCGAATAATCCTTACGAGGAGTATTATAAAGAAAAGTCTCTCAACTATTGAGAAAGCGTAAAGTTTCTTAACATTAAATTTAGTAGATGCTTGAGTTTCTCAAGAATTGGCTGCTTAAAAGAAGGAAAAAATAATAATGACAAAAGTTATGTTGCGAGTATTTGTGCGAAAACTGAGACGGTAAATAGCGATCGCGTCATAATTTCAATTGGCGACAACGGTTGCTAGATTTTAAAAGAAGTTAAAAATAAATTATTCGACCCATTTTCGATCGCTAAACCAGTAGGAAAAGGTACTCGGTTCGGATGGGCAATTACATAAAAAATTATTACCGAAAAACATGGAGGGAAATTGTGGTTCAAAACTTGGTTAAGACGAGGTACTTGGGAAAGCGATCGCTATAGCAAGCCGTAGATCGTTCGTGATATTTTAGAAACCCGGTTTCTTGAAGAAACCGGGTTTCTGGCCCCAAAATTTTCATAATCCATTTAGGATCGCTATCTCCACTAAAAAATTAGCGATTAGCGATCGCCATCTTAGAAATTGTTAATTGTTAATTATTAATTGTTAATTGTTACAAGCGCCTTAATTTTGTTAAAATCTCAACCCGAACCTTTGGATCCTTTATAGATGTTAAAAAAACACGTTTTGAATAGGCCCATCGAGCGATGGGCGAGCTTTTGGGACCATCGCTGGCAGTCGATCGCTCGATTTCTCGGTCTTTTCTGCGTTTGCTGTTTTTTGGCCATTAGCTGCGGTCAATCGGCAGATATGTCTCAAACATCCTCTACCGGCAACCCAGATCGCATCACTATCGGCACTACGTTAAAACTGCGCACCCTCGATCCCTCCGATGCCTACGAGGTCATCTCTGGCAACTTGCTCTATAACTTGGGCGATCGCCTCTACGGTTACAAACTAGGCACTACGGAGATCGTCCCCCAACTTGCAGCACAAATGCCCATAGTCACTCCAGATGGCTTAACCTACATCATTTCTCTGCGTGAAGGGGTACTTTTCCACGACGGTACCCCCTTCAACGCTGAGGCAATGGCCTTTTCTTTGCGGCGATTTATAGAAAACAAGGGCTCCCCTTCTTCCTTATTAGCAGACATCGTAGAATCGGTAACGGCAACCAGAGAATACGAGCTAACTATTAAACTTAAAAAACCCTTTGCTGCCTTTACTCCCCTCCTAGCATTTTCCGGTCTTTGTGCTGTATCTCCTAATTACTATGAAATTGGCGAAGGACAGTTTAAACCCGATACCTTCATGGGTACCGGACCTTATAAATTAGCAGAATACGGCCCGGATTTTTTACGTTTGGATGCTTTCGATAAATATTGGGGAGAGCAACCTGCTAATAAAGGCATCGACATACAGGTTTTTTCTAGCTCTGCTAATCTCTATAATTCCTTTCGTACTGGTGCAATAGATGTTGCTTATTTGTCTCTCGACCCAGAGCAAATTAATAGTTTAGAAGCAGAAGCGACTAAGCAGGGTTGGCAGACCATACAGGCAGACGGCAAGGCTGTGAATTATATTGTCTTAAATGTAAATTCCGAACCTTTAAATAAACCGGAAGTCCGACAAGCATTAGCAGCTATTATTGACAGAAAAACTTTAAATCAGCGTGTTTTACTAGGGCAAGCAGAACCGCTTTATAGTTTAATTCCTACTAATTTCAGCAGCTACGAACCGTTGTTTCAAGAAAATTATGGAGACGGGAATGCTGAATTAGCAAAGCAACTGTTACGACAGGGGGGATATTCGGCAGATAATCCGGCAAGGATTCAAATTTGGCACGCTTCAAATTCGACCAAACGGGCTTTAATAGCTAGCACCATGAAGGCGATAGTGGAGCAAAAATTAGAAGGTTTAATGGAGTTAGAATTAAATAGCGTTGAATCGACAACCGCTTTTAAAAATTTAGAGGAAGGAGTTTATCCTACTTTTATTTTAGATTGGTACGGAGACTTTTTCGACCCCGATAATTACATTCACCCGTTTTTATATTGCGCTGAAGGTTCTCCCGAAACTGGATGCGATCGGGGGGCAAGTCAGTTTCAAGGGTCGTTTTATTACAGTCAGAAAATGAACGACTTAATCGATCGCCAGCGACAAGAACAAAACCCAGAAGCTCGCGAAGCTATTTTGAAAGAAATTCAAAATATATTGGCTGAGGATGTGCCCTATATTCCCCTCTGGTTGGATAAGGATTATGTTTTTGCTAGGGATAATATTACCGGGGTTAGTTTAGAACCATCTCAACAGTTTCCTTTTTGGACTATTAAAAAGTCTTAAATTGGGAATGGTGAATTAGGAATTGGGCTAATTGCCGATAGACAAAAATTCAGGTGCTTGCTTGTAGTAATCGCTTTAGCGATTGATATCTATGAATCGCTAAAGCGATTACTACGAACTTTTGCTTTACCCACAACAATTTTAGCCGTTCTGGGGCTACTACTAGGATTATCGGAGAAAAGCGCTTACCAGCCAGAGTACGAGAAAGGTTATCGTCGTAATAAATATTTCCAGACTCAAACCGGTTGCAGGGGCTAGGGGGCCTAATATTCCTCCTAGTAATAAACCAAGAATAAGAGCTGCCGCACTTAATAAAACAGAGCGACCAAACTTATTTTCTTTCCGGTTGAGAAAATAAAGACAACCGCCAACTCCCAGAGCTAAAGTTAGCTGTAAAACGCTGGTAGTGGAGGCATAAACGCTAATAGCTGCTAAAGCTAAATAGCCCCCTCCAGGCCAGAGAATATCTGCTCTACTGGGAGTATCGATTAAATTCTCTAACCAACTAGGCATTTTATTAGTTGATTCTGAAGCTTGTGGGGGGGAAGTTTGAGTGCTTCTTTCGGGAAAACGGATCCTTTCTGGTACTTTGATTTTGCCTTCCTGACGCAGGCGCAAGCGGTCCATCAAGATAGCATCGTAGGCAGCTTCGATGTTTTGCAAGCTCTTTTGATCCCCGCTGTGTTGCTTTTTCAGCAGGTCGCGGGCTGTTTGAATTTCATCAAAGGAAGCGTCTTCCGTAAGACCTAGTTGTTGATAGTGACTTTGATTGCTCATCTTAACTTTTTATAGTATTTTAGAGAGTATTGGGAAATTCTAAAAAATGGTTAGTTGTTAGTTGTTAGTTGTTAGTTGTTAGTTGTTCAAAGGGAAAAATTAACAATTAACTATTAACAAAAAGCAGATTGCGGCACTTTCTTAATGCCTTAAGATGCCTCGACGCTAACAATTCCCGACCATTGGACTTTTTTCTGTTGCAGCCGCCGATAGGAAAAAAAGTAAAATTTATCTTGGTAAGTGCAGTAAGGAGCGATCGCTACTTGTGAAGGATCGATTCCTAATTGCTCTAATTGTAAAACATTAACCCGGCGGACATCCAAGCGCACCTTTCCCGGTTCTGGGTCCGATAATAGGGGGGAATCTGGCAGTTGCCGCAAAAACCCGAGAATATTCTCATTAGTACCGTGAAGATGGTTGGGAGTAATAGTAGCCCCTACCTTAGCGGCCACTTCTTCGGAGACCTGATAGACTTCTCCAGAAATAGCAGGCCCCAGAACGACCAGCAGATTTGAGAGCCTACTGCCGCTAGAACTAAAACGAGCGATCGCTTCTGGAACAATTTTAGCAGCAGTCCCGCGCCAACCTGCATGAACCGCCGCCACTTGTCCGCTTTCTGAGTCGGCTATTAAAACCGGCACGCAGTCGGCACTGCAAACCCAAACCGCTTCTTCTGGTTTTTCGCTCAAAAGACCGTCGGCCTCGCGATAAGTTCCTTCGGACTCTTGAGAGATCGAAACTGCTTCCGTTGTCTTTAGTACGCTATTGCCATGTACCTGCTTAATTCGGTAAGCCGGAACATTAGGCCGCAGTATTTCTACTAATTCTACAGGCCCTTGGGGCGAAAACTGTTGAGTAAAAAAACCGTGAGGCCATTTTTTGAGCAAACTGCAAGTAAGATAAGACAAACCTTCCCAAGTCTGCCAATGCCAGGTAATTTTACCCTCTACTTGTTGTTGGTCGGACATTTTCAATTACCAATTACTAACTTTTCAACTAATTTAATCTATGGTTACTGCTGAGATCGCCGATAAGCTTTTTGTAGGGGATAGCCATCCCCTAGCTCTAATTAGTGGGCCTTGCGTCATTGAGTCGGAGGATTTTTCTCTGAAAATGGCCGAGGAGATTAAGAAAATATGCGATCGCCTCAATATCTCATATATTTTTAAATCTTCTTTCGATAAAGCTAACCGCACTTCGATTAGTTCGTTTCGCGGCCCCACTTTCGACGAAGGTTTGGAAACTCTCCAAAAAATTAAAGAAAAAGTCGGCGTTCCCATTCTCACCGACATACACGAAAGCTATCAAGCTGCAACCGTTGCCGAAGTCGCCGACGTTCTGCAAATTCCCGCCTTCCTCTGTCGGCAAACAGACTTGCTTCTGGCCGCCGCTGCCACCGGTCGGGCAATTAACGTGAAAAAAGGCCAGTTCCTCGCCCCCTGGGACATGAAAAATGTGGTCAAAAAGTTGGAAGACGGCGGGGCAAAAAATATTTTGCTGACGGAACGGGGCACGTCCTTTGGTTACAATGCTCTGGTTGTGGATTTTCGCTCTCTGCCCCAAATGCGAGCTTTGGGCTATCCGGTGGTGTTCGATGCCACTCACAGCGTCCAAATGCCCGGAGGTCAAGGAACTAAAAGTGGCGGCCAGCGAGAATTTGTGCCCTATTTGGCAAAAGCTGCTACGGCGGTGGGTATTGATGCTCTGTTTATGGAGGTTCACGAAAACCCAGAGGTTGCTCTTAGCGACGGTCCTAATATGGTGCCTTTGGCCGAGCTAGAAGGCATTCTCAAACAAATTTTGATTATTCGCGAGGGTCTGGGTAACAATTAATAATTAATAATTAATAATTAATAATTGACAATTTGTTAGTTGTCAGTTGTTAGTGGTTAGTTGGCGTGCATCGATCTGCTCCCAGTTGAATGCTGCTATGGCGACGCGAATTTAAAAGTTAACGAGTTGCAATTAGATAACTAATGAATAAAATTCCCGAAACAGAACTAAAAAGCATTTTATCCAAAGTTAAATTATTAGCTTTAGATGTCGATGGGGTACTGACGGATGGCGGTCTTTATTTTACCGATAGCGGCGAAGAGTTTAAAAGGTTTAATGTAAAAGACGGACTGGGCATAAAGTTAGTTATGCAAGAAGGAATTGAAGTTGCAATTATTACGGTGAGTACGGCAAATGCAGTTCGACATCGGGCGAAGAAACTGGGGATAGAGCATTTATATCTGGGAAGAGAAGATAAGTTAACGGCGATGAATGAATTGTGCGATCGCCTTAATTTATCCCTAGCTGAAGTGGCTTATGTGGGAGACGATTTAACAGATTTGCCAGTATTAAAAGCCGTGGGCTGTCCGCTTACTGTTGCCGATGCTATCCCACAAAATCAAGAAGCTTCCATTTATGTTACCGCTAGATTGGGGGGACAAGGAGCGGTTAGAGAAATTTGCGAGTTGTTGCGGGAGCATCGGGGGAATGAAGAGAACCAATAATTTGACGCTGTAGAACAGGCGTCTCGCCTGTTATCCGTTAATTGGCGTCTCGCCTGTTATCCGTTAATTGGCGTCTCGCCTGTTATCCGTTAATTGGTGTCTCGCCTGTTATCCGTTAATTGGCGTCTCGCCTGTTATCCGTTAATTGTTAGTCGAGCCACTAACAACTAACAACTAACAACTAACAAAAATTGATTTTTTGGTATTTTGACTTCGATGAGATGCTCCCCATTTTTGCATTGCTATATATGCTAACTTTTGCCCGAGAAAAATTTATTGCCGCTCTTAAATTTCAGAGAGAAAAAGCAGGAGTAGAGAATGGGTTTTGGGAGAGGGAAATAGAGGAAAATTTCCAGATTTTTGAAAGTTTGCCCTCCACGAATAAAACTCTTTGGGAGTTAATAGACAAGGGGGCGCCAACAGGCACCGTTGTTATTGCTAACCAACAAACCGCAGGAAAGGGACAATGGGGGCGAAACTGGATATCTGAGGCAGGAGGTTTATATATGTCAGTGGCGTTGGCGAAGCCTTGCGGATGCAACATCGCTCCCAATCTTCCCATCTCCCACACCGCCCAACTTACTATCTCTGGGGCCTTGGGCATCGCTACTGCCTTGCGCGATCGGCAAATACCTGTTTGGCTAAAATGGCCAAACGACCTAATCCTGCAAAATCTAAAACTTGGTGGTATTCTTACCGAAGCTAGGGTGGAGCGAGGCCAAATTACCAAAGGAATTATTGGAGTGGGCCTGAATTGGGCCAACAGAGTGCCGGAGACCGGCATCAATTTACAAACCTACTTTGCTGGGGAAGCAACAGGGAAAGAAGCAACAGGGGAGCTTTTGTCTCTGGAGATGTTAGCGGCAACGGTCTTACAGGGAACCGAGTTAGGGTTATGGCGACTCTTTGAGGAAGGCATAGATCGTTTATTACCGTCATATTGCCAGCTACTAAGTAGTATGGGCCGCGAAATCTCAATAGATGGCCGTTCCGGTAAAATAGTCGGCGTTACTCCCACAGGCGAGTTAAGAGTAAAAGTTGACTCGGATTCGATGGCCGCCACAAGCTACTCGCCCGCATCTACTACAGAAATTTTTATCAAACCAGGTACAATTACTCTGGGTTACAGCGAATAAGCGCAGAACGGGCAGGAATGCCTGTAACTAAACCAGGGATTTTGAACTTCACCGAAAAACCGAAAAAGCGTTATTGTTTGAGGACATCATGGGAACTGCTCGTCAAGAGAATCAATTAGAGCCAATAGATGGAAAAGATGGAAAAGCGATCGCCCCGCAACGTCGGCATCGCCCTGCAACTTCTAGAAACCTTCTGCTAAAAGCAGGTTATTGTTTGGCCAGTCTTAGTCTGCTCGGTAAAGGAATGGCCGTAGCAGAGGAAGTATTAGAAATAGAGGTTTACGACTACGACTACGACTACGAACCAGCCCCGGCAGATTATTACCAACCCCCGCCAGAATCTGCTTATGTAGAGCCTTATTGGGAACCGGAGCCTTATTATTACCAAGAGCCGGAGACCTATTATTCCCAGCCGGCACCGTCCACCTATTATTACCAAGAACCGGAGCCTTATTATTCCCAGCCGGCACCGGAGCCTTATTGGGAACCGGAGCCTTATTATTACCAAGAGCCGGAGCCTTATTATTCCCAGCCGGCACCGGAGCCTTATTGGGAACCGGAGCCTTATTATTCCCAGCCGGCACCAGAGCCTTATTGGGAACCGGAGCCTTACTATTCCCAGCCGGCACCGGAGCCTTATTGGGAACCGGAGCCTTACTATTCCCAGCCGGCACCTAGTTACCAAGAGCCAATTGGAGAAATACCTAAGCTCCCCGCTCTAGAAAAACTAGAAGAACCGAGCTTTCTTCCCGACGATTTATATGTTGCTCCACCGACGACTCTTAATTTAAACAAAAGAGCAAAAGCCGGCAGCACTTATTACGGAAACAGTGGGAATGCTTATATAGATCGTAACGACTATAATGTGGGAGCAACCGATAGTTATGAATCGCCGAGTACGGTGGTATTTTCGGAACGTTCGAGCGGCTGCGAAGCGGTTTTAGAAACAGGGCAAGGAATTGTTGGTAGCGTTTGCGATTATGCCGAACCCGCTTATGTCGCCGGGGATAACTGGAGCGCGCCGACGGCAAATAACTGGAGCGCGCCGACGGCAAATAACTGGAGCGAACCTAGCTACAACAATAACAATTGGAGCGCGCCGACTCAAACAGCAGCCACTTCTGACTATTCTCCAAGCTATAGCTCTTCTTCGTCGTACAGCGATAATAACTATTACTCCGGTTCTTCTTCGTCGTACAGCGATGACAGCTATTACTCCGGTTCTTCTTCGTCGTACAACGATAACAGCTATTACTCCGGTTCTAATTACAACGATAACAGCTATTACTCCGGTTCTAATTACAACGATAACAGCTATTACTCCGGTTCTAATTACGGCAGCGGTTACTACTACGAGCCCGAAGAAGTGCAAGTAGCGAGCGTATTGCCCGCCCAACTGGGAGGTTTGTTTGAAGTTAACCCGATGAGTAACTCGGGTTTAGCTTACTACAATCGCACCATGCGACCGCCATCAGTGCGGGGCAACGGCGACAAGAAGTTGCTCTTCCCCCTATCCCTGCCGGCACCGATAACCTCCTTGTTTGGTTGGCGGACTCATCCAATTTTGGGATATAAGAAATTCCACACGGGTACGGATTTGGGAGCCTATATGGGAACGCCGGTGGTTGCAGCTTATGCCGGTCGGGTGACGATCGCCGATTGGTTGGGCGGTTACGGTGTTACAGTGGCGATCGAACACCAACACAAGAGTTCGGAAACTCTCTACGGTCACTTGTCCGAGATATTTGTTAAACCTGGAGAATTCGTGCAACAGGGAGAAGTTATCGGGCGCGTCGGCAACACGGGCAGATCTACAGGCCCGCACTTGCACTTTGAATTGCGAGAGTGGACTAAAGATGGTTGGGTAACGCGCAGCCCCAACAGTCAGATCGAAGCGGGGATGGCGAGTTTGATGGCAGCATTAAAGATTAAGGAAGTACCACCAGCGCCGGAAATTACTTTAGAAGAGTTGAACGAGCAAACTAAGGATTTGGCGGGTAAGCCCCAGTTACCGCCCTTGCCCCCAGGGTTTGAGGTGCCGATTCCCGATTTAGTGCCTCCAGTATTCGAGTTGACTAAAGCCTCCGAGGAGTCTGAGGATAATTCCCAGTTGACTCGGAAGGTGGAGGAAGAGAAAGAGTAGATATCTTCGGGTGCATCTCGATTATGTCATTAGCCAGAAAGCG
>JAXHVR010000122.1:9894-14772 GCA_034189005.1 Cyanobacteriota bacterium
TAGCTGTAGTTATTAGAGATTGTAATTCCGGGATTTCACTTAATGGCCGAGGTAACTTGGTGCTTTTACAAAGAGTCGATGAACCCGCTAAAGAGTCCTTGCTAATGAGTAATGGCTTGTTAGGAGCTTGCTAGTTGTCAATGGGTGATTATCCCATTAGCAATTAGCAATTACCCCCTAGCTTTTTTTTAAAACGTTAAGCTAATATTAAGATGCTTGTATCCAACTCGAACGGTCCTTTCCTTTTTTGAAGATTACCAAGACAAGCAAAGCGGCCATCGACTCGGATATAACGACAAAGCGAGCCAATCCAACAACAGTGCTTTTTTACCACTTGAGGAATGCTTCGTCCGCTCGTTTTAAAAGGAGTTAGGATGAAAGCAAAGTTTTTACCCGGTGATTTTGATGATTGTTTAGGAAAAAAACCTTGTATTTTGGCTGTGGATGACGATGAAGATAATTTAGCACTGATGGCCTACATAACTGAATCTCTTAACTATCAGTTGATAACCGCTAGGGAGGGCTATAAAGCTTTTTCCCTGGCAAAAGAAAAACAACCCGATCTGATTGTAGTGGAGATGGTGTTGCCAGGAATGAAAGGAACAACTTTAATAAGCAAGCTTAAACAAGACCCACTTACCCAAGCAATTCCTATTATTGTCGTTACGGGATTAGCTTTCGATCGGGGGGGAAATAATAATATTAGACCTCCAGACTGCGAATTATATATTCGCAAGCCCTATTTGCTAGAAGAACTAGAGGCGGCTTTTCGCCAAGTTTTACAGTCCAAACCAGATACTACCTGGGAGGAGTAGGATAAGAAATAGTCTCAGAAGAAGGATTTGCAGACTGTAGTTCAAAGATAGCGATCGCTGCCGTGCGAGATGTCTCAATGGTAGTATCGCTAAGAAAGTCAACTATAGTAACTTTAAGGACTTCTTCAATGGAATTCTTAATTTGGGGCTGAAGGATTTGGTCGAAGAAATTTCTAACTCTTTTCGCTAAATCCTCCTTGCTACTTTCATTCAAAATTAACTCTGGCTGAGTGACCGATTCTTCCATAATAATAATCAGTTTGTCCTTAAATAACTGGTAATTAATTTCTTTTAACTGATGTTTTAGTTCCTTTTCGTACAAAGTTTTAATTCGATTAGAGAGCGTTGTTTCTAATTTTTTTTGTGTTAAATTGACATCCATCATCTATCGGCATCTCCCAACTAGCTTGACTTTTTTATTTTTTAGCTTCAGAAGCGGTCTGATTAGGGCGCATTTGAGGGGAGCTATTTAAAACAGCGATAATGCCCGTGCGTCCAGTTTCTAGAGTTGCGTCGCTTAAAATATCGTTGACCTGGACCGAAAGAATCTCTTCGATTAATTCTTGTAGCTGTGGTTGAGATGCTTCGTCTAAACCCGAGCGTACTTGCTCGGCCAAGTCTTCCTGCCCTTTTTCTATCAAAATTTGTTCTGCAGGGGTGAGAGAATTTTCGACGATAACCGCTAATTTGTCAGCAAATAATTGGCAAGTAACTTTACTAGGTTGATGTCCTAGATGACTCTTATATAGACCCTGAATGCGCTGCGAAAGAGTGCGTTCGAGCTGTCCTTTTGTTGGAAAATTTGTACTCATCAGTTTACCCCTAATTGATTTAGACCGTTACGGACAAGTCATCAACCATTGAAAAATGGCTTTGAGTCGTCTCATAACGGTGTAGATATGAAGGCTCGACTATTTTCTCGTTTTAGAGATTAAGTTCACTATAGCATCATTGATGGCAGGCCATATCAATCTCAAGGAGTATTTTGCGGTGCGTCTCAATGCCTGGCACTAATGCCCTTCTTCTTACCACAAGTACAACTACAAGTATAACAAAACAGTTCTTGTTGGCAGCTTCTAAAAACCAGATCGAACCACTTTAGTTATTAGACCTCTTGCAAAAGTCGCTTGTAAAATCTTTTTTAGCTCTTTTTTCCTTAAAATCTCTTACCCTGTTGCCTGTTGCCTGTTGCCTGTTGCCTACTTCTGCAAGAAGTCTATTAAACAGATGGCCCGCTGGGAAAACAGCGCCGCGTTTTTTGGTTTTTTCATTCGGGCGATGCAGCTGAGTAGTTGGGTTCATCTCTAAGCAAATATTAGATGCACCCAAAACCTCATCGGTTGGGAGTATTTCATATTTGTAAAAACATGGAGTGAAATTAACAATTAACAACGATTCTATTAACAATTAGCTATCGGTTTTTGGTGAAATTAAAATTAGCCATTAATTCAGTATAAATACGGATTGCGCTCAAAAAAAAGTTAAGATAAGATGTAAAAGATCTAAATGGTGGTTGAAGTTAATTAAATACAATCGTACCTAAAATGAGGGGGATAGGAACGATTAAGAGTGTCTAATAGTTCCCGACAGAGGAACTCCAAGAGTGTATCTACCAATAAACACTCATTCTGATTATTAAATATGTCCCTGACTAACTCCTGGAAAAACTCCATAACTCAATCTATCGTATTTATCGACTCTCATTTAGAAGACTATCAATTCTTAGCAGATGGAATTAATAAAGGCCCAGAGGTTGTAATCCTCGATCGCTCCCTCGATGGCATCGAACAAATTAACGAAGCCATTGAAAAATTGGCTTCGCAGCAAGTTTCAATAGAGGCAATTCATATTTTGTCCCACGGCAGCCCGGGCAGCCTGCAATTAGGAAATAGTTTCCTCAATTCAGATAACTTAGAGTCCTACAGCCAGGTTTTATCCTCCTGGAAAAATGCTCTAAGTAATAAAGCCAATATATTGCTTTATGGCTGTCGGGTGGCGGCAGATAATGGTGCGGAATTTGTCGGCAAACTCCAGCAAATAATAGGAGTAAATATTGCGGCGGCGGGTTCTTTAACGGGGAGCGAAAAATTAGGAGGAAATTGGGATTTAGAATTTACTACGGGGGAAATATTAGTTCCCATTCCTTTAACAGATAGGACCAAAGAAAATTACCGAGGAGTATTAGCGACTCTGACGGTAGCTAATAGCAACGATAGCGGTGAAGGTTCTTTAAGAGAAGCGATCGCTACTGCCGAAGCAGGAGATACAATTCAATTTGCCGGCAGTTTGGCAAACCAAACCATAACCCTAACATCCGGTCAATTAGAAATAGATAAAGACTTAATAATTGATGGAGTAGATGCGGCGGGTTTAACTATTAGCGGCAATAATAACTCCAGGATATTTGAGGTACTGCAAGATGCCGAATTTAATCCCACTAGCTTTAGCATGCGGAATCTAATCCTGGAGGACGGCAGGACCTTCGCGAGTGGTGAAGATGGAGCGGGCGGAGCAATTAAAACCGCAAATTCGACTACATTAGTAGTAGAAAATAGCGAGTTTAATAACAACGTTGCAGGGGGTGAAGGTGGGGGCGCAATTTTTGCTGGCTTCCAGGGAAACACTACAATAACAAACAGTAAGTTTGAAAACAACGATGGTACTCCAGATAATAACGAACGAGGTGGAGGAGCGATCGCTACTAAAAGCGATGGAACTCTGACAGTTCTAGAAAGTGAATTTACTAACAACAAAGGTATTAACGGCGGAGCGATCAATCACCTTTTAGGGGAGTTGACGGTTGAAAATTCAACTTTTCTCAATAACGAAGCAACGGCCCAAAGCTCAAACACTGGGATTTTTGGTTTGGGAGGAGCGATCGCTACGGATGGAGCAAATGCTTCGGGACCAGGTTTCGGACCGGGTTCGCAAGGGGGCGAAATTATAGTTCGCGGCAGTTACTTTGAAGGCAACCGCGCCCTCAACGGTGGGGCTGCAAATTTGTTTGCCTATCCGGCAGATCTAGTAACTGTAGAAGATAGTTCCTTTGTTGGCAATACTGCCATTAACACAAGCGCAGGCGGTGGCAACGGCGGCGGTATTCGCCACGACAACAGTCCGTTTTCTATTAGCAATACCACCTTCAGCGAAAACGTCGCTGACACTCAAGGCGGCGGTCTCTGGGTGGATTCTAAATCGCCTAGCACCATTACTAACAGTACCTTTTCTGGTAACAGGGTGGGAGATGAAGCGGCTAAAGATGGTCTCGGCGGCGGTCTGACTATCTTCTCGCAAGCAGAAATTATCAACTCTACTTTTGCCGATAATTTTTCAGCAGGTCATAGCGCGGCAATTTTTACAGGGGACCAACAGCAGGTAAGCGTCGCGAATACAATTTTTGACAATAACACTATTGGGGAATCATTTGCGGAACTAGAAAATACTAACCGTCAATTAATTGACGGAGGGAATAACCTGCAATCTCCGCCGGTACAGACGGTCAATAATTTAGATGATGCTAAGGTAACAGCTAATATAACTGTTGCTGACCCCCTACTCGAAGAATTGGAAGAAGTCAACGACGCTTTCGTTCGTCCTTTAGCAGCGGGAAGTCCCGCTATCGATGCGGGCACGAATAGCAACGCACCAACGACGGACCAACGGGGTCAACAACGTCCTATAGATGGGGATGGCGATGGCACCGAAGTTACGGATGTTGGGGCTTATGAATTTGTTACCGGTACCCCTCCGGGAGCGAATAATCCTCCCACCGTCGAGAACAACCAAACTTTAACTCTCGACGAAGGGGCAACTTCTACTATTACGAATAACGAATTGCAAGTAACAGATGCGGACGGGGATGACATTACTTTTAACATCAACGACCTGCCAGACGGCGGAACTCTACAACTAAATAATGTCGCTCTCGCCGCAAACGATACGTTTACTCAAACAGATGTAGATAGCGGCAATCTCAGCTATGTACATGACGGGGGGGAAACTACCCAAGATAGTTTTAGTTTGTCTGCAAGCGACGGCAATGGGGGCAGTACGGACAATATTG
>JAXHVR010000123.1:0-10039 GCA_034189005.1 Cyanobacteriota bacterium
TTCTTCCAATAGCGCTCTTTATTGGGATCGACTTTTTCGATTAAATAAAACTGGAGAAAAATCCATAAAGTCGCCAACCAAAAAGCATCGTAATTTGTCTTAGAATACAAAGACTTAACAAAATTAACAATATTAATATCCAAAGGCATCTCATCCTCCGTTCTTACCTCGCTCGCCATGCGCCGATAGACATTAATAACAGGATTGTGCTTCAAAGGCTCCCAAAAACAAGCCTTACCCCCCGGTTTGAGAACTCGGTGCATTTCCCTAATCGCTAATTTAGGATTTGGTAAGTGATGGAGCAAATTAGAAGCGTAAACAACATCAAAAGTATTATCGGGAAATTCCAAAGCCATCGCATCCATCACTTTCCCCTCAATTTTAACTCCATTCGCCTCGGCTAATTTAACCGCCACTTCCACCATTCCCGGGGAATAATCCGTCGCCACGCACCGCGCCCCTTTGTTAGCAAAATAAACGCTATTTTCTCCCGCGCCGCAGCCTAAATCTAATAAATATTTGTCGGTAATATCCCCCATTTGTTTGAGAATAAATCGATTCTCTGGCGCGGTACAAGCTTCAAAATAATCCGCCACTCTGATGCCGTCAACTTCTATAGTCGATGCCCAGTCATCGTGGAACTTTCGTTCTTTCGCTAATCTTTCGTTTGGCATAATAGTCGATCTAAATTTTAATAACTTTAACTCCACATGGAATTGTAGCATTCTTCTGCCAGAGCATTTGTTCTAAGTTGAATTTCTGCCTCTTCCCATTTTTGGGGGTTGCTTTTCGCGAATTCTTTCGTTAACGCAAAGTTAGACTTCTTATAAACTTTTATCTTCTCAGGAATGCTTTGATCGCCAGCTTCTTCATGTAGTTTTTTCGACAAAGGCAACAAGTTGCCAATAGCGCCTACAAAAGTTTCTTTGCCGGATGATTGGGACAAAATATGTTCTAAGGTCATATTATCAGGTTTAAACTCATCTGTTGTTTGTTTAACCGATTCAAGATATTTAAAAATATACTGAATAACTTTTTTGTCTTTGTCTTCCCCATCGAGAAACTTTAATTCTGAAAATTTACTCTTGAATGTTTCTTTCTTAGGTAATCTGCCATATAGTTTATCTTTAAGAACTTTTATAACTTTTCTTGCTGAATGTTTATCCGTTGCCGCAAATAAGTCTCTAGCCGCTTTCTTATAGCTTTTTTCAATTCCTGAAGGTGTCATAGAACATATTTTATTGAAGGAAAAGTGAAACTTTTCAATGAAAAGCAAAGCGTTTTTTACGTCATTTAATGTTAGATTTTTTTTCTTTTTAGCCTTGAACAAATTTAATACAAAAGGTGTAGAGATGCTGATCTTAAAAGTTTTAAGCGCCGTCAAAGACTTATAAAGTGCCCTTTCTTCTTGTGGCTTAAAGTCCTCTGTAACAGGAGATAAAATTTTAACGTATAAATCAGCGTCTTCTACTAGCTCATTTAAAAATTTTTCAGGTTCTATTTCACCTGAATTCCATCGATTTTTGAAATGTTTATAAACATTGTCTTCACTGGTATCATTGTATTTTGCTACCCACCAGTGTCTTACGAAAGTTTTCAAGTTAACTGCATTTTCTCTTGAAAGTATAGTGTGTTTTAAGTTTTTCCATTTAGTTTTTGCAAAATCATCAGGGTGAGTTGTCTTCAAGCTTTTAAACAGTTTGTTTTTGATTAAATCGACAAAGCTTAAATCCATTCCTCTTGCGTTAAGAGTTTCAAAAATTGTATAAGCTTCTTCTTCGTCCGCTACAGTAATAAAAATAACTTTGAGATACTTGACAACTTGATCTCTAATTGCCTTTAGAAGAAGCTCATATAAATTATCATCTATGTTGGACAGTTTAAATTTCTGTTCTAAAGAGTCTCTATCGGTTTTTGAATACAATTCCTTATATGACTTGAAAAGAGTTTTTTCTTCTTGTGAAGATGGAGGCTCATCCTTTTTATCAATATCCTGGATGTTCACTTGGAAAAATGGCTTGGGAGTTTCATTTTCTAATTTAAAGTAATAATTTCCATCATCATCTTTTCCAGTAATAAAATTGTCATATATCGCTTGAGCTAAATTTCTTTTATCAATCTCTTTAAATCTTTGACAAAGGGCAGAAAGCAAAATTGTTAGTGTTGTAAGCCGCTGTTGCCCATCAACAATTTCCATCGATACAGATTTATCCTCTCCTACAAGAACGAGGGAACCAATGAAATACTCTTCATGGTTAAAATTACGATTTTCATCGATAGAGATATTTGACACTATATCATCCCATAGCTCGGATATCTTTTCTTCTGTCCATGAGTATTCTCTTTGAAATCTAGGGACAACGTATTTTTTCTTCACTGAGAAAAGGTCAGAAATTGTTCTCGTGTATGCGTGGAGTTCCATTTTTGCTAGTCCTAAATAAGTAGTTAAAAAATTAGCTTGACTATAGGGTGAGTTTTTTAACTCACCCCAACCGCTAATAATTGCGATTAAGGAATGGGGATTTAATAATTTGTCAAAAAGGAGGTTAAAATCGTAGCAGGGCAAAGCATTCGGAAACGAGATTAGGGCGATCGCAATTATTATTTATTCCCGAATGCTGTTGCCCCTACAGGTTGGTAGGGGTTTATTTTTTGACAAATTATTAAACCTTTGTTCCTAACTGGTAGCTACCGTTTCAGAAAGGCGATCGCTCTTTTGGCTCCCTGGCGACGAATTTTGCAAAGCCGAATAAAGTCGGTTGAGAGCATTGACATAAGCTTGAGCCGATGCCACGATAATATCCGTATTGGCAGAATGACCGGAAAACACCCGTCCTTCGTGTTGCAAGCGAATAGTCACCTCCCCAAGAGCGTCGATACCGGCAGTCACCGACTGTACCGAAAACTCAATTAACTCGTTAGGCATCTTCACCACCCGGTTAATCGCCTGATAAACAGCATCCACCGGACCGGTACCGGTCGCCGCATCCGTCAACTCCTCCCCAGTGGGAGTGCGGAGAGTAACAGTCGCCGTCGGACAAGAGCGATCGCCGCAAGTAACCTGCACCAACTCCAAGCGGAAAAGTTCTGGCGGTTGTTGGATTTCGTCATTAACGATCGACTCCAAATCCAAATCCGTAACTTCTTTCTTCTTATCTCCCAAATCCTTAAACTTAACAAAAGCCTTATTAATCTCATCATCCGAGAGAGAATACCCCAACTCTTGGAGGCGAGTTTGGAAAGCATGACGACCGGAAAGCTTGCCCAAAACAATTTTATTCTGAGTCAAACCAATAGACTCGGCATCGATAATTTCATAAGTTTGCTTGTGCTTGAGTACCCCGTCTTGGTGGATGCCCGACTCGTGAGCGAAAGCATTAGCCCCGACGATCGCCTTATTCGGTTGTACCAGCATCCCCGTGAGGTTAGAAACCAAACGCGAAGTTTTATAAATTTGCCGCAAATCGATATTAGTCAAGGGTTCCGTCGATTCCGCAGGACGTCCGAAGAAAGGATTATAATATTGACGGCGGACGTGAAGCGCCATTACCAACTCCTCCAAAGCAGCATTACCCGCCCGTTCGCCGATACCGTTAATCGTACATTCCAATTGGCGAGCGCCGTTTTTAACCGCTTCGAGGAAGTTAGCCACTGCCAAACCGAGGTCGTCGTGTCCGTGAACCGAGATAATAGCGCGATCGATATTAGGAACGTTTTCCTTGATGCCGCGAATTAAAGCCCCAAATTCTCCTGGAGTGGTGTAACCGACCGTATCGGGAATATTAACCGTAGTTGCACCAGAGGCGATCGCCAATTCGAGGACTTGATAGAGAAATTCCGGGTCCGAACGTCCCGCATCTTCCGGCGAGAATTCCACATCCTCCGCGAAAGACTTAGCGAGAGCCACCATCTCCGGCACTATGGCCAAAACATCCTGTCTGCTTTTCTTGAGTTTGTATTCGAGGTGAATGTCAGAAGTCGCGATAAAAGTATGGATGCGGCCTTTAGCGGCAGGGGCGATCGCCTTCCCTGCAGCCTCGATATCTTCCCGGCGAGTTCTTGCCAAAGCGCAAATAGTGGGGCCGTCTTCCGTGCCCACAGCACCGGCTATTTTTTCTACCGCTTCAAAATCTCCCGGACTGGCATAAGGAAAACCTGCTTCAATGACATCCACTTTCAATCTCGCAAGTTGGCGGGCGATAGTTAGTTTTTCATCTACATTTAAAGTTGCCCCAGGAGACTGTTCCCCGTCCCGAAGGGTAGTATCAAAAATAATGATTCCGTCTCGATCGGCGTTCATTGGATTTTCCTCCATAAGTTGAAATTCGGAATTGGGAATAGGTCAGCGGGAATTCCCCCTGGACCGTTCCCCCAATCCCATTTTAATATTCTACCTTTTCAATTGAATCGCGAATCTCGTTTAGGTCGATATAGCGATCCGTAGCATTTCTCAATTCTCTAGCTATCATTCCTTCTGTAGATACAACAGTTATATGGGTGTTTTTAGAGCGGAGCAATTCAATTGCGCGTTCGAAATCTCCATCTCCGCTAAAAAGAACTACTTGGTCGTATTGATCGACCGTGTTAAACATATCGACAACAATTTCAATGTCTAAATTAGCTTTTTGAGAATAGCGCCCGGAGGCATCATCATAATATTCTTTGAGGATTTTAGTACGAACCGTATAGCCTAAGCTAATTAAAGCATCTCGAAAACCCCGTTGGTCTTGGGGGTCTTTCAAACCGGTGTACCAGAAAGCGTTTACCAGTCTTAAATTAGGTTGGCAGTATTTAAAGTATTCCAGAACCCGCCTGGGATCGAAAAACCAACCATTTTTTTGTTGGGCGTAGAACATATTGTTACCGTCCACAAAAATTGACAGACGGTTCATTGAGCTAGTCATATAAATAATCGTCTAACATTTCTTTTCAATTTAATCTAAATCCTCTCTTTTAGCAACATAATTTTAGCTAACCCAATACTTTCCTGGGAATAAAATAAAGTTTTTTTGAAAAAAAATATTTTTAAGTCCTGCCCCACAGAGAAGTCGCCAGATACGCTAGTTTTAGTACCTTTATTAAGGCACTATAAATCTAGTCTTTTAATGACGACTGTAGCTAAAAATTTAATAGTTGCTTTCGGTGCATCTCAAAAATCCTTACTTCCATAATTGATGACGAGTAAGCCATACTCGCGCTATTACTCAAAAAAGCATCAGAATATAAGCGTAAAGATTTAAAAAAGTACGGGTTCTAGCACTGGATATTTAAGCTTTGCACTCCTGTCCGGGATTAAGCAGACTACACAGACCTTTCCCCTCCCCCGTCTAAGCGAAGGCCGGGGGGATAGGATTACCTATTACAAGAATGCAAGAATGCCTATTGGAAGAATGCCGGCTGCATCAAAGATGTGCAAACAGACTTTTCTTGCCAGCTAACAACTGACAACTAACAACTGACAACTGACAACGCTAGGTCATTTCTTCGGAAAGCTTCATTCCCCCGATGCACCCCCCATTGCCGGTTTTTTTAGAAATATGAGATGCTGCCATGCCAGAGATATCTGGCCTTTGCAACCTAACCTTTTTTGCTTTCTATGGCCCAGCGAGCTAGTTCGGTGCGGTTGTGCAGACCAGTTTTGCCTAACATATTGCTAACGTGGCTTTCTATAGTCCGTTGGCTGACTTCCATCACCTTGGCAATTTCTCGGTTGGCCTTACCTTTAGCCACATATTGCACTACCTTTGATTCTGTCGGAGTTAGTTCGACGTTGCGGCGCACCTTTATAGTTGGTACGGTGCTGATGCCCTCCGATTGGTGGCCTATCAGTCGGGATGCCTGTTTCAGAGATGATTCTACTTGGGCTACTAATTCCTCGGGTTCAAATGGTTTCACTAAGTAAACATCCGCCCCAGTATTTAAGCCTTTTACCCGGTCTTGGCTTTGACCTTTTGCCGACAAAAACAAAACAGGAATCCAGTTAGTACGAGGATCGTCTCTGATATGCTCCACTAGGGTGTAGCCATCCATTCCTGGCATCATTACGTCGCATACGATTAGGTCTGGAACCTCTTTTTCTAGGATTTCTAATGCCTCTACGCCGTTTGAAGCACTTTTTACTTCGTAGCCTCGAAATTCTAAATAATCCTTAACTAGCAGTATTAGATTGGGATCGTCATCGACTAACATTAGTCGTTTTTGCTTTGTCTCGTTAGTTTCTGTCATATCAATTTCTAGCTAATTATTTCTGCCACGAAACACCACCCGTAAAATTTGGTGGGCCTCGGTTTTGTTTCTTGAGTTTATTGTTTAGATTTTAGATGTAATCCTAAATCTTCACAGCCTAACCTTTGGGTCGGGCCGTTATTAAGCAAATTTCCCCTGACAGTAAAGTTTTGCGGGAGCATCTCAATTTTGCAAAAATCAAATATTCCGTTTTCCCCATTACCTATTACCCATTACCAAAGATCGTTGAGTTTTTGGGTTTCTACATTCTTGAGATGCTCCCAAGTTTTGCAGCAGTCTGCTCTACTACTTTTGATAATATAAAAAATTTGACTGTCTTGCCTAAGTGTTAGACATCAGTCAAATTTTCTCCTTTATTGGTTTCCTCTGCTATGGACGACGATCGCTCTTGTTTTTCCTCTCCTTTGGCCGCATCTCCCTCTTTTACCGATGGCAACGGACGGACGACAAAAGCATATTCCTCTACTATTTTAGAGCCAATTAAATGTTCTTGTATTATCCGTTCTATTACCTCCGGGGTTGCTGAATGATACCAAACCCCATCGGGATAGACCGTCATAATCGGCCCTTTGTCGCAGACTCGCAAACAGTTGGCCTTGGTTCTGAAGACGCACCCCCCTTCGGCATCGGCCCGATCTAGTTTTAATTCTTTCAGACGTTTTTTGAGATAGTCCCACGATCTAAGGCCCGCTTCTGGGTCGCAACATTTAGGTTTGGTTTGATCCGCGCAGATAAAAATATGGCGCTGGATTCGATCTAGACCCAAACATTGGACGTAATTAGCTAAGGAGTCTTTTTCTGGAGCCTCTATAGCTGGTTCTTCTATGAGATTTTCCTCTTTTGGGTCTCCCTCGACGGTCGTCCCAATCTTATTGTCCTCCATAGTATTTAGGACTTTAATTTTATATATTGGCCTTTATTATTGTCCCCGATTTTGTGGCTGGCGTCAAGGTTTTCCCTAAAAGGTAAGTTCGGGAACCACTACCCTTCTACCGGTTGCGATCGCTTTCCCTATTTAGCTAAATTAGCACTCATAAGGTGAGAGTGCTAAGAGAGGAAGTCCCAAGGGAAAACTTGAGACGACCCAACCTTAAATTATACCAAGGTCTCAAATCTCTAGCCAAACATCAACGGCCGAAGAAAAGGCCCGAAGATGTCAGCACCAACCGAAGGCCAAAGACAAAAGTCGGAGGTCGAAAAATAAGTTTAATTAATTCAGGAGGTAATGAAGGAATGGCCGCAGTAACTCTGAGCGTTTCCACAGTAAAACCATTAGGCGAGCGCGTATTCGTCAAAGTCAGCGAGTCTGAAGAAAAAACCGCTGGTGGCATTCTTCTACCAGAAACCGCCAAAGAAAAACCCCAAGTCGGCGAAGTAGTTTCCGTCGGTCCTGGCAAGCGCAACGATG
The DNA here is from genome assembly GCA_034189005.1 of Cyanobacteriota bacterium. Classification (GTDB taxonomy): domain Bacteria; phylum Cyanobacteriota; class Cyanobacteriia; order Cyanobacteriales; family Microcoleaceae; genus CALKCV01. The sequence goes on from JAXHVR010000123.1 coordinate 7,655, forward strand.
ACGGTTCTCGCGCAGAAGTAGAAGTAAAAGTAGGCGAGAAAGTTCTCTACTCGAAATATGCAGGCACCGACATCAAACTCGGTAGCGATGAGTACGTCCTCCTAGCGGAAAAAGATATCTTAGCGATCGTTGGCTAAAAAAGTTTCTTGAGGAAAACGGTAATGGGTAATTGAGAAAACGGTAATTTACCCTGCCGATATTACCTCAGTACCAGTCTCATAGGTTGGGTGGAGCGTAGCGGAACCCAACAGTCGGTATGTTATTAAATTGCAACTCCCTAATGGGTAATTGGGAAAACGGTAATTTACCCTGCCGATATTACCTCAGAGTCCAAAGATATTAGGATTCTCAAACAAATTATCGGCCCTTGCGATGCCGAAACCAACAAACAACAACGAACCACTAACAATAGAGTAAAACTATGGCTAAACGCATAATCTACAACGAAAACGCACGTCGCGCCCTGGAACGGGGCATGGACATCCTGGCCGAAGCCGTGGCAGTGACCCTGGGTCCGAAAGGCCGCAACGTCGTATTAGAGAAAAAATTCGGCGCTCCTCAAATCGTCAACGACGGCGTAACCATCGCTAAAGAAATCGAACTAGAAGACCATGTAGAAAATACCGGAGTCTCTCTAATTCGTCAAGCCGCCTCCAAAACCAACGATGCCGCCGGTGACGGCACCACCACTGCAACGGTATTAGCCCACGCAATGGTAAAAGAAGGATTGCGCAACGTCGCTGCTGGCGCTAACCCCATAGCTCTCAAGCGCGGTATCGACAAAGCTACCGGCTTTCTGGTAGAGAAGATCGCCGAACAAGCTCGTCAAGTAGAAGATTCTAAAGCGATCGCTCAAGTAGGTACCATCTCTGCGGGTAACGACGAAGAAGTGGGCAACATGATCGCCCAAGCAATGGATAAAGTCGGCAAGGAAGGAGTCATCTCCCTAGAAGAAGGGAAGTCCATGACTACGGAACTAGAAATCACCGAAGGGATGCGCTTCGACAAAGGCTACATCTCTCCCTACTTCGCTACGGACATGGAGCGCATGGAAGCCGTACTAGAAGAACCCTACTTGTTAATCACCGATAAGAAAATTACTCTGGTACAAGATTTAGTACCAGTGTTAGAGCAAGTAGCTCGCTCCGGCAAACCCCTCTTAATTCTCGCCGAAGATATCGAGAAAGAAGCTCTAGCTACTTTAGTAGTGAACCGCTTGCGCGGAGTGCTGAACGTAGCAGCCGTGAAAGCTCCCGGTTTTGGCGATCGCCGCAAAGCCATGCTAGAAGACATCGCAGTTCTCACTGGTGGCGAACTAATCACCGAGGATGCCGGTCTGAAGCTGGACAATACCAAGCTAGAAATGCTCGGTACCGCTCGCCGCGTCACCCTCACCAAAGACAACACCACCATCGTCGCCGAAGGTAACGAAGCACCAGTGAAAGCTCGTTGCGAACAGATCCGTCGCCAGATGGAAGAAAGCGACTCCAGCTACGACCAAGAGAAATTGCAAGAGCGCTTGGCTAAATTGGCCGGTGGCGTTGCGGTCATTAAAGTCGGTGCTGCTACAGAAACAGAAATGAAAGACCGCAAGCTGCGTCTGGAAGATGCCATCAACGCTACTAAAGCTGCTGTAGAAGAAGGCATCGTTCCCGGTGGCGGCACTACCTTGGCTCACTTAGCTCCCGGTTTGGAAAGTTGGGCTAACGACAACCTCAAGGCAGAAGAGTTAACTGGTGCGTTAATTGTTTCCCGCGCTTTGCTATCTCCCCTGATGCGCATCGCCGAGAACGCCGGTCAAAATGGCGCGGTTATCGCCGAGCGGGTTAAGGAGAAAGACTTTAACGTCGGTTTCAACGCTTCCAACAACGAGTTTGCGGATATGTTTGAAGCTGGTATTGTTGACCCCGCGAAGGTGACTCGTTCGGCCATGCAAAATGCTGCTTCTATTGCTGGCATGGTGCTGACCACCGAGTGCATCGTGGTTGATAAGCAGGAGCCCAAGGAAGGCGCTCCTGCTGGTGCTGGCATGGGTGGCGACTTCGATTATTAAGCGATCGCGTGAGTTCCAGGGCAACCGTTAAAGTTGCCCTATAAAAAATGGGGGGTAGGTTGCAAAACCTATCCCCCATTTTGTTGTCTCCCGTAGAACAGGCATCTTGCCTGTTGCCCTTTTTTTATTTCCCGTAGAACAGGCATCTTGCCTGTTGCCATTTTGTTATTTCCCGTAGAACAGGCATCTTGCCTGTTGCCATTTTGTTATCTCCCGTAGAACAGGCATCTTGCCTGTTGCCATTTTGTTATCTCCCGTAGAACAGGCATCTTGCCTGTTGCCATTTTGTTATTTCCCGTAGAACAGGCATCTTGCCTGTTGCCATTTTGTTA
>JAXHVR010000123.1:10139-14679 GCA_034189005.1 Cyanobacteriota bacterium
CCCGTAGAACAGGCATCTTGCCTGTTGCCATTTTGTTATCTCCCGTAGAACAGGCATCTTGCCTGTTGCCATTTTGTTATTTCCCGTAGAACAGGCATCTTGCCTGTTGCCATTTTGTTATCTCCCGTAGAACAGGCATCTTGCCTGTTGCCATTTTGTTATTTCCCGTAGAACAGGCATCTTGCCTGTTGCCATTTTGTTATCTCCCGTAGAACAGGCATCTTGCCTGTTGCCATTTTGTTATTTCCCGTAGAACAGGCATCTTGCCTGTTGCCATTTTGTTATTTCCCGTAGAACAGGCATCTTGCCTGTTGCCATTTTGTTATTTCCCGTAGAAGAGGCACTCTTAGATAACTTGCCTGTTCGCCCCACAGAAACAGGCAGGATGCCTGTTCTACGGTTTTATCGACACATAACCAAAGTGCCGGCGGAAATAAAGCCGGGTACTGGAGCAGTTATTTGTACCCAATTGCGCCTTTCTCTATTATCAAGATCCGGTATCAATTGATAATTCGGTACCAGCAAAACTTGGTTCCCACTTAGCACTCCTCCCGTTCGGGCGGAATTTGTCGAAGCACTCGCCCTAACTACTATTCCTCTAGGTGCGGCAGAGCGATCGACCCGACGGCATAGCGGGTTCGTACTTAAATCGCCAGGGTTTGGAGGTGGCGTAACTACGCCACCAGTGCAATTAATCAAAGCGGTCTCGTTACCGGGAAAGCCTCTAGCAACATATCCGGCGAGGGGAAATGTAATTTGCGTCCAAGTGCGACCTGCGGGGCCTCTGATATTTCTAAAAGGCTCTGCTAGGGTGACTTGTTGGTTAAAGGTAAGATTGCGTAGTATTGGGGAATTGGGACTGGGTCTCTCGCGAACTTCTAAACCTTGGGGACTCGCTACCTGCTGGCAGAGATTGCCGAAATTCTGCGCTATCTGCAAAGGCGCTCTTGCTGTTGCTCCAGTAGCGATCGCCTTTGCATCTTTAACGCTCCCAAAAGCGATCGCTACTAAAGCAAACAAAGCTAAAGATTTATTCCTTCGACGGTTTTGGTTCATTTTTTCTCATCTCCAAAAACAATTAACAATTAACAATTAATAATTAACAATTGTTAGTTATAGCCTTTTGGGAGCATCTCAATGCTCCCCATAATTATTAATTATTAATTATTAATTATTAATTATTTAAAACTGTTGTAAAAACCTTAAATCGCTTGCATACACCCTGCGAATATCGTCGATTTGGTGCAAGACCATCGCGAACCTCTCGACGCCAAAACCGGCGGCAAAACCGGTATATTTTTCTGGGTCGTAACCCACTGCCTCCATCACGTTAGGATCTACCATGCCGCAGCCCAACACTTCGAGCCATTTTCCTTTCCACTCTAAGTCAACTTCCGCTGATGGTTCGGTGAAAGGGAAGTAACTGGCGCGGAAGCGGATGGGTAAGTCTCCAAACATTTGTCGCAAGAACTCTTTAATTGTTCCCTTGAGGTCGCTCAAGCGCAACCCTTCGTCGATCGCCAACAGTTCTATTTGGTGGAAAACAGCGGCATGGGTGGCATCCACTGTATCGCGACGATAGACTCGACCGGGGGCGATGACTCGGATGGGGGGTTGGTTTTTTTCCATATAGCGGATCTGTACTGGGGAGGTGTGGGTCCGCAGCAGCCTTTCCCCGGGTAGATAAAAGGTATCTTGCATATCTCGGGCCGGGTGGTCTTTGGGAGTGTTGAGGGCCTCGAAGTTATAATAGTCGTTTTCTATTTCCGGTCCCGATGAGGCGGTGTAGCCCAAACCTACGAAGATATCTAGGGCTCTGTCGATGATGCCGTTGAGGGGGTGAATGCGACCTTGGGGCCGATAGACCCCGGGCATGGTTACGTCTAGGGTTTCGGCTTTGAGTTGGGCTTCGATCGCTGCTTTTTGCAGGGCATCGAGTTTTTCTTCCAGACTGCCTTGGATCCCTTGTTTGACCTCGTTGGCCATCGCTCCTACTTTGGGCCGCTCTTTGGGGTCGAGTTTGCCCATAGTGCCTAAGATTTTGGATACTTTGCCTTTTTTCCCCAGATAGCTGACGCGCAACTGTTCGAGCTTGTCGAGGCTGTCGGCGGTGGCGATCGCTTCTGTTGCTTCTTCACCCAGTTTTTTTAGTTGAGTTCCTATATCGGTCATTTTGATTTTAGGTTTTGGTTTTTATATTTTAGATTTGGTTTGTCCCACCACCCATAATACAATAGGGACTGATTTGTTGGCGTTAGCATACACTCATGACCAGTCACGAGCAGTCTGAAAAAACATCTCATTTTATTGAGTATCGAGTCTCCAGACTGGATACTTAATATCCCAGCCACGCCCCCTGTCAGTCAATCCCCGTATTAAAAAGAAGGGATAATTGTTGATCGGGAAAATGTTAATTGTTAATTATTAATTGTTGAGATGAAAATTTTAATCGGCAACGACGACGGCATTTTCGCCCAGGGCATCCGCAGTCTGGCTAACGGTTTGGCAGCAGAGGGCCACGAAGTAACCGTGGTCTGTCCCGACCGAGAGCGATCGGCTACAGGCCACGGGCTGACTCTCCACCAACCCATCCGGGCGGAGATAGTAGAATCCATTTTTAATAGTTCGGTAACTGCTTGGGCCTGTTCTGGCACTCCTTCGGATTGCATCAAGTTGGCCTTATTTGCTTTGTTGGACAACCGACCGGATTTAGTAGTGTCTGGAATCAACCACGGGCCTAATTTGGGAACGGATATTCTCTATTCCGGAACGGTGGCGGCGGCCATGGAGGGTCTTATTGAAAATATCCCCAGTATTGCTTTGAGTCTGGCGAATTACACTTCTAGGGACTTTGAAGGGGCGGTTAATTTTGCAACATCTCTGGTGAAGCGAATGGAAAAGAAGCCGATGCCGGGGGTGATGTTGCTTAATGTTAACGTGCCGGCGGTGCGTCCGTCGGAGATTGCCGGGGCGGCGATCGCTCGTCAGGGGGTGCGCCGTTATATTGATATTTTTGAAAAGAGGGTCGATCCTCGGGGAAAAACTTATTATTGGTTGGCTGGAGAGTTATTGGAAGAAGAGTTAGAAGAAATAGGAAATGCGGCGGGTGAAAATGATTTTCCTACGGATGTCCAGGCAATTCGCAATAATTACATTACCATTACCCCCTTGCAATATAACCTGACTTATGCTAAAGGTATCGACGATTTGCGCAAGTGGCAAGGGGAGGATTTAAACTTTTTTAATAGCTAGCTCGGAGGAGTTCCTAGAAAGGGTTTTATCGAGCTAAAATTTCAATAGGCCCCAAATGTAAAATTATGTCGCAGACAAAGCAGTCAGCCTTATAGAAGGATTAGACTACTAATAGAGAAGGTCTATTGCGTTAGCTTTAGTCCCGAACGGGTCGCAATAGGTCTTAGGTTCGTGTCGCAACTTCAATAAAAATAATTATGAACACTCCCACTTTTAAGAGTCATTCTGTTACCTGTCCAATTTGTAATAGTTCCAGCGCTTTACCTCCGGCAGAGATGTTTAATGGCTTGTTTACTTGCCCCCATTGTCATTCCCATTTGGTGATAACTTGGAGCGGCCATTACGTTCGGGATCCCTTCGCGATCAAACAGTTGAGTATGGGACAGAGTTTGAGACGTCAGAGCAGACCTTTGGCCCGTTTGCGCCGGGATCTCTGCCGCCAATATCTGCCTATGCTGGCGATCGCGGGTAGCGTAGTTTTTTTGGGTTTGACCATTTCGAGTTTGGAGGTTCCCAACACGAGCAAGAATTTATGGGACGGATTTGTTGAATGGGCGATCGGGGAGGAGAATTTAAACGATTTATCGCCTCAGTAGTTAGAGTTAATTTATATAATAATTTGTCGCGATCGCTCAAAAAGGGGAATGCAAGACAGAACAAAGATCCCGGACTTTTCCCTCAATTATTAATTATTAATTATTAATTGTTAATTGATATAGCAAGGCGTAGATCGTTCGCGATATTTGAGAAACCCGGTTTCTTTGAGAAACCGGGTTTCTGGCCCCTAATTTTTCATAATCCCTGCACCGATTGCTATATGAGATGCCGTGTTAAAATAGAGAACAGAATCCCAGATAAAAAAACGACGATCGCCAGCAAAGACCAAACCTACCTTTCCCCAGACGCTTACCTGGAGGGAGAAAAATCCAGCCCCATCAAACACGAATATATCCAAGGAGAAGTTTGTGCAATGGCAGGGGCCTGCGATGCCCATGTCACCATCGCAGGAAACTTGTTTGCCTTATTGAGGAGTCACGTTCGAGGCAGTGGATGTCGGGTTTATATGAGCGACATGAAAGCTCGTATAGAAACTATGGATATTTTTTATTACCCCGATGTCATGGTAACTTGCGACGAGAGCGATCGACAATTCGATTATTTCAAACGCTATCCTTGTTTAATCGTCGAGGTTTTATCCGATAGCACCGAATCGCGCGATCGCGGCGATAAATTTGCCGACTATAGGGAATTATCCAGCCTCCAAGAATACGTTCTCATCAGTCAGTCT
>JAXHVR010000124.1:0-1345 GCA_034189005.1 Cyanobacteriota bacterium
GAGGATGGCAACCGGATCGTGAGGGCGGCGGCTAGGGAGAATTTGGGCGATCGCTACCAGACATAAAGTTCCATTCCCAACGGGGCCATGGGAAGATTTGCCTAAGTTTTGAAGTCGGATCTCTCATCCCGGTTCCAACTCCCAACGGGTGCCAACCGTCACTGGTACGGATTCCAAATCGTAAACCGTCACTTCCGCCAAGGTCTCGATCCAAACTGTCGCCCCGCAATCGTGAGGCTTGTCCGGTCGATAGACCAACCGGCAAGGTCCGTGAATCTCCGCTTCGCAACCCTTCGCCAAATTCTGTATCCCCCGCTTCACCGAAACCACAGGTTTTTCCGTGGAGCCGTGTTTCTGGTTGTAGCCGATGCTTTGTCGGTTGATGTGAACCGTGTTATCGGCGCAATGTTGGCGGGGTCGCCAGTTTGGTTTGGGGCCGCGTTTTCCTTTTGCCACTCGGGGCGTTCCTTTAAATAGAGGAATAATCCAAGCCCGGGCGATTTTCTTCGCTCCCTGGATGCGACCTTGTTTTAATAATACGCGGACTCTTTGAGTGGAAATACTTAAAAGAGTTGCGGCTTCGGTGGTTCCGACAAACATAAATAAAACTATTGCGATAGTAGCAACAGTTTAGCAGAGGGGGGCGGGCGTTGCACTATTCTAAGAGGAAAAGCAACTGCACCTCCAATAGGTCGTGCGGCGCGTTGAAAATTCATCTATTATCTAAAAATATCGGGGGAAAAACTCTTGCAAAAGGCGATCGCCTCCGGTTTCCCCCAAAAAATTGTTCCAGAGAGGGAAGGTATTGGATTAAGAAACCGGGTTTTTTGGACAATACCTTCGCCAAAAATCAAATATCTTATCGGCATAGGGATTTAAGAAACCGGGTTTTTGGGAAAAAACCCGGTTTCTGCCGTGCGAATTATCATTGTTGCGCAAAAATGGCGAAGGTATTGTTGGAAAAACCGGGTTTCACGGAGCCGAGGCGAACCTCACTGGAGCCGATTTCAAAAAAAACTCTCCAGAGAGCGACGAATTTTTGTTTCAAGAAGGCGATCGCCTCCTTGAAACAAAAAAATTGTTCCAGAGAGAGAAGGGAGCGATTAAGAAACCGGGTTTTTTCCCAAAAACCCGGTTTCTGGGCGGACGACGAATATCCGCTTCCCTCACTGGAGCCGATTTCCCAAAAAAACTCTCCAGAAAGCGACGAATTTTTGTTTCAAGAAGGCGATCGCCTCCGGTTTCCCCAAAAAAATTGTTCCAGAGAGAGAAGGTATTGGATTAAGAAACCCGGTTTTTGGGAAAAAACCGGGTTTCACGGAGCCGAGGCGAACTTCACTGGAGC
>JAXHVR010000124.1:1445-9927 GCA_034189005.1 Cyanobacteriota bacterium
CGATCGCTACGAACCTACGAACCAACAAAATCCCATAACCGATGAGCCATTTCTAACTTGCTGCAAAGAGGAACTTCCACCCGCCGCCCCGCAGCATCCAGAAAAATCCCCTCGTTAGTATCGCCCCCCATCCCCGCCCCAGGGCGATCTATAGGATTGGCAACAATCGCATCCAACATCTTCAAGCGTAACTTCTGGGTCGCCGGCATTTCGATCGCTCCAGTTTGCGCCGCGAACCCGATTAAATATTGATGCGGTTGCTTCAACTTCCCCAACTCCGCCGCTATATCGGAAACTGGAACCAAAGGCAGAGAAGTCGGGAGCGATCGCTTTGGCAGCTTCTCCCGGCTGCACTCCTTCGGTTTCACATCCGCCACCGCCGCCGCCATAACGATAAAATCCGCCTCCGCAAAAAATTCCAACATCGCCAAACGCATCTCCTCCGCGCTGCCAACCGCCACCAACCGCACCCCCGCTAACTCCAAATCCCTCCCAATACTCTGTACCAAAGTTACCGTTGCTCCCCGATGCAAAGCCGCCCGCGCTAAAGCTATCCCCATTTTCCCGCTGGAAGGATTGCCAATAAAACGCACCGGATCTAAATGCTCCCGCGTTCCACCAGCGCTAATCAACACCCGCTTTCCAGCCAAATCTCCCTTGCCCCCAGTTTCCAGCAAAGACTCGATATAAGCTACAATCTCCCTCGGTTCCGCCAAGCGACCGGCCCCCACGCGATCGCAAGCCAACAATCCCGCACCCGGCTCCATACCATAATATCTCTCATCTGTCAATACCTGCTGCCAATTTCTTCGCACCGGCTCCTGCTCCCACATATCAGTATTCATGGCAGGGGCCAACAAGATGGGACAGCGGGAGGCCAGAACCGTATTAGCAAGCAAATTATCGGCCAAACCCCAGGCCAATTTAGCCAAAGTATTAGCTGTGAGGGGAGCGATCGCCATAACCTCGGCCCATTCTCCCAACTCAATGTGTAGGGGACGTCCGTTAGAAGGAGCCCAGAAGTCGCGATCGCCATAAGCCCGATGGCGGCTGAGGGTGGCGAAAGTTAAAGGACTAACAAACTCGGCGGCGGACTCGGTGAGAATTACCCGCACTTCTACCCCTACCTTTGCAAGAGTGGAGACAACTTCGCAGATTTTATAAGCAGCGATACCGCCGCAAATACCGATTAAAACTCTTCTGGGGCTCATGGCAATTGTTAAGTAGGAACGTAGGCATCTTGCCCGTTCGTAGCAATCGCTTTAGCGATTCATATAGATAAATCGCTAAAGCGATTACTACGAACTGGCGCTACCTCTTTCAATTAATAACTAATAATCCAATTAAGTCAAATTTAAAGCAAATCTATTAAAGTTAAATTAGCTTAATTATTAATTATTAATTATTAATTATTAATTGCTATGCTTCGTCAAAAGCTTCGATATCTAAGAGATGAATGTAAGGTTCGACTAATTCCGGTTTTTGGAAAGCGATCGCTCGCAACAAATGCCAATCCTTCAATCCATCAAAAGGATTTGTGTAATCGTCTGCCTCCAAACGGGAAGCCAGAGCGGCTACGAATTCAGAAGTAATAGTAGAAAAATCGCGATCGCTATCGGTTAAAGTTTCCATTATAAGTAACTCCATATTTTTACATCGGAGGTTAAAGAGGTCAGAAGTAGCCAAAGGAAGAACAAGTTTAGAGAATAACCTCAAACATCCTCCGGCATAACTTCCTCAATAAAAGTTCGTACCAGTTCGAGCTCTTCCATAGAGATTTCATGTCCCATATCAAATTCTTGATATCGTACCCGAGATCCTGCCGCAGTCAAAGAATCAAGCGATCGCTTTGCCGCCTCCAGAGGTACCACCGGATCCTGCCTGCCATGTACCATCAAGATGGGTGGCAGACCTTCCCCAGACCCTTGAGGTTTGGAGTGGAGATAACCGCTCATAGAAACTACACCCGCCAAAGGTAAAGTCAATCCCAGGTCCAGACTCATGGCCCCGCCCTGAGAAAAACCGCCCAGAATAGTGCGTTCTAGGGGAACGCCCGTTTCCGTTTCCAAGGAAGTCAGCCACTCAGTGAGTAGTTGGCGACTTTCAGCTAACCCTTCATATTGGGCGTTTTCGAGATCGTACCACATCTTGCCCCAAGCCACCATGGGATGGGGAAAAGGTGCGTCGGGAAACTCAAAGCGGTAATCTGGGAAATTGAGAGGTCGAGCCAAACTTTCCAAGTCGTTAGCATTAGCGCCCCAGCCGTGCAAGAGGATAATCAAACCAGTAGGTTCGTTCTTAGTTGTTGCTGGAACAGAGATAGATTTTATTTGCATTTATTTAGGTAATTTACAATTAAGCTGATAACAGGCAAGATGCCCGTTCTACGTTTCGGATAACAGGCAAGATGCCCGTTCTACGTTTCGGATAACAGGCAAGATGCCCGTTCTACACTTTCGATCGCCATCCGATGGGGCAAAATCCGTAACTTCCTCCCATGCTCAAAAGTTGCGTCACCAAATCCGCCGGTAAGGGGCGGCTGAAGAAATATCCTTGAATGGCATCGCATTTTATCGATCGCAACAACTCCAATTGTTCCTTAGTTTCTACTCCTTCAGCAACAACTTTTAAGCCTAGTTCGTGCCCCATAGATATAATAGCTCTGATAATAGCCATATCGTTAGAATCCCCGATCGCATCTCGAATAAAAGACTTATCAATTTTCAGTTTATTTAAAGGTAACTTTTTCAGAGTCCACAAAGAAGAATAGCCCGTTCCAAAATCATCCAAAGATATCTTAATGCCCATGCCTTGCAATTCTCGTAAAATAGAAATAGTTGCTTTCATATCTTGCATGGCTGCTGTTTCTGTTACTTCTAATTCCAAGCATTCTGGTTGTAATTTAGTAGCTTGTAAAATTTTAGCCACAGTTTTTACCAAAGTTTCTTGCTGAAATTGACGTGCCGAAAAATTGACAGCCATAGTTATGGGTGAAAATCCCTGTTGCTGCCAATTTGAGTTTTGAGAGCAGGCAGTTTCTAGTACCCATTCGCTAATGCGACAAATCAGCCCCGATTCTTCAGCTATAGAAATAAAATGATAAGGAGAAATCAATCCCCGCTCTGGATGCTGCCAGCGAATGAGAGCTTCCATGCCAGATATTTTACCTGTTTCTAAGTCAACCTGCGGCTGATAGTGCAACCTAAATTCATCTCGATATAAAGCTTTATAAAGATTGTTTTCCAATACCATTCTGTTATAAACCCGATCGCCTATAGCAGTGGTATAAAATTGATATTGGTTTTTACCCAATTGTTTCGCGCGGTGCATAGAGGCGTCGGCATTTTTGAGTAAAGTTTCCGCGTCGATGCCGTCGTGGGGAGCCACCGCAATTCCTAAAGTTCCTTTGATGTAAAATTCATGTTCGTCTAGATGAAAAGGAGCCTCCAGACTCTCTAGAAGCTCTCGGGCGATATAAGCTGCGTCTTCCGAAGAGTCGATTTTAGTTATTAAGAACGTAAATTCATCTCCCCCCCACCGGGCGATGTTGTCGCCGTCGCGCACCGATCCTTTAAGGCGATCGCCCACATTTTTTAGTACCAGGTCTCCTGCCGCATGACCCAAAGTATCGTTAATCTGCTTGAACCCATCTAAATCCAAAAACATTACGGCCAACATTTCCCCCCTTTGGTGGGAAGAAGCCAGGGCGAAAGAAAGCTGTTCGTTAAATAGCACCCTGTTGGTCAGGCCGGTGAGGGGATCGTGAGAAGCTTGATGTCGCAGCATTGCTTCTACTCGGCTTTGCATGATGGCGAGGTAGAGATGAATGCCTATAGATTTGGCTAGTTTTATTTCCTCAGCAGTCCAAGGTTGCGTCTGTCCTCTCTTAATTTCTCGCCACGCTTCAAAAGACCTGCGCGGAAGTCGGTTGCGGCGATCGCGATCCTTTTTTCCCGCCCATAAGGTATCGGTTTCGACCTCATTTCTGAAGAGAGTGAGACAGCCGACGCTTTGCTGTTGATATTTTAAAGGTACGATGGTAATAGATCTAATTTTCGTTTCTCCAAAAGCCGGAACCAGAGATTCCAATTCTGGTTCCTCATAGATATCGCCAATTGCGTGTAGGTGGGTAAAAGTGCTTTTATTAGTTGAGTAGTTAGACTCCTCGAACTGCTCAAAAGAATCATTTTCGGCTACGTTTGTTTCAATAGCTTGGAGGATTGTCTCTTTTGGGAGCGAGTCAATATCTTCCTCGGAAATTCCTCTAGTTTCATTGCGGACTATTGACTCCCACAGGTCGGTTTCTTCGAGAACTGCCAAATTTGGTTGCACCCCTGCGGTGTAGATTTGAGCTTCTACTCCGGCGGGCTCTTTGGTAATATAGAGCCTGCCACCGTCAGCGTTTAAGGCTTTAGTTATTTCTTCGAGAACGGTTTGTCTAATTTCTGCGGTGTCTTTGGGGGAGTGGAGTAGGTAGCCTATTTTATTGAGAATTGCTTCGTTGCCTGCTTGAAGTTTAGCTTGCCCGAGGAGATTGGATTGAGCGATGGCGATCGAGAGCTGATCTACTACCAGTTGAACCATTGTCAGTTCTCGTTCTGAATAGTTTTTCGGCTGTTTTTGGTGACAGGCTAATAACCCCCATAGTTGTTTTTTATATAAAATAGGTAGGACCAAAGATGACGACACGCCCATGTTAGTTAGGTATTGCGCGTGACAGGGATCCACCCTACTGTAGCGAACGTCTTCGGTAATGGGACTGTCGTTTGTCTCGATGGAGTCTAATTCGTTAGTTATTTTCAGTCCGCTTGCCACATCTACGATTACTCTTTGTCGCGCTTGGATAAAACGCTCGCGGGCGTGGGACGGAATATCTTCTGCTGGAAAATGGAGGCCTACGAGAGATGGTAAGCTCCGATCTTTTATGGACTCGGCGATCGTTGCTCCACTGCCGTCTGCTGCAAATTTGTAAATTTTAACCCTATCCGCGTCTAAAAACATACGGATTTCTTCTACCGTTGTCTGTAAAATCTCGGTTATTTCGAGAGATTGACGAATTTTGCTAACTATTCGGTTGAGCAACATTTCCTGCTCGTGTTTTTCTGGCAAACTTTCTCTATTTTTAGTCTCAACCATCCCTTTTATATCCCTTCGTTGACTGTCTGCTATCTTTGGTTTGCAGCCAGGCTTTTTTGATTAATTATTACGATCTAGTTGTCTCTTTTTCTCTGACCTGAATGTATTTTATTTTACAACTATCTGGGGATTTAGTTAAAAAAGTTATTGAATTTAACCACAGTTTTTTTAAAGATATTTATTTTTAGGCCCCAGGGGCTTTCTTGTCCTTGGCCTTTTGTTTGTAGATGGCTTTTGGCGGGCGATCGCCCCTTAAGGCTCTTTAATTAAAAAATATTATAGCATAGTTTAGAAAAAAAAGCAAGCATCTGAGGCAGAATAAATACTCAAGAAAAGAAGAGAACTGCCCCCTTAAGCGTTGAGGCTTAAGGGTTTCCCATTTATAGTGCCTAGTGGATTGTTAAGAATTCTTTCATTAACCCCAAAAATCCTGATGGCAGTGATATATTATTCCTTCAAGCTAGGGGTGCCCGGAATGACGGGCTGAGAAATACCCTTAGAACCTGAGTCTGGTTAATACCAGCGGAGGGAAGCTGTTTATCGAGGAAAAAAAGTCTATGCGGACAGAATGGATCGCCAAACGTAGCGGACACAAAAACGTGTCCCAGATGCACTACGCTCGTCAGGGCATCATTACCGAAGAAATGCACTACGTCGCCAAACGGGAAAACCTCCCAGACGACTTAATCCGAGAGGAAGTAGCCCGGGGACGAATGATTATCCCTGCCAACATCAATCACACCAATCTCGAACCGATGTGCATCGGTATTGCCAGTAAGTGCAAAGTCAACGCTAATATCGGCGCTTCTCCAAACTCTTCTAACATTCAAGAGGAGGTCGAAAAACTGAATCTATCCGTCAAATATGGTGCGGATACGGTCATGGATTTATCCACTGGTGGAGGCAACCTGGATGAAATTCGGACTGCAATTATTAAAGCATCTTCAGTTCCCATAGGGACGGTACCTGTCTATCAAACATTAGAAAGCGTCCATGGATCGATCGAAAATTTAACTGCGGATGACTTTCTTCATGTAATAGAAAAACACGCCAAACAAGGGGTTGATTACCAAACCATTCACGCGGGAATTTTAATCGAACATTTGCCTTTAGTAAAAAACCGCCTGACTGGTATTGTCTCTCGCGGCGGCGGCATTCTTGCTAAGTGGATGCTCCACCACCACAAACAAAATCCTCTTTATACTCATTTTAACGACATCATCGAAATATTTAAAAAACACGATGTGTCTTTCAGTTTGGGAGATTCTTTGCGTCCCGGCTGTACTCACGATGCTTCGGACGACGCTCAGTTAGCGGAATTAAAAACTCTCGGACAATTAACTCGCCGCGCTTGGGAACATGACGTTCAAGTAATGGTAGAAGGTCCGGGTCACGTACCGATAGATCAAATCGAGTTTAATGTTAAGAAACAGATGGAGGAATGTTCGGAAGCTCCCTTCTATGTTTTAGGTCCTTTAGTGACTGATATTGCAGCCGGTTACGATCATATTAGCTCTGCTATCGGTGCGGCAATGGCCGGTTGGTATGGTACTGCCATGTTGTGTTATGTGACGCCAAAGGAGCATTTGGGTTTGCCTAATGCTGAGGACGTGCGGGAAGGTTTGATTGCTTATAAAATAGCCGCTCATGCAGCAGATATTGCTCGCCATCGTCAAGGGGCGCGCGATCGCGATGACGAGCTATCTATTGCCCGTTATAATTTCGATTGGGAACGTCAGTTCGAGCTTTCTTTAGACCCAGAAAGGGCTCGGGAATATCACGATGAAACTTTGCCGGCTGATATCTATAAAACGGCTGAGTTTTGTTCTATGTGCGGACCGAAATTCTGTCCGATGCAAACAAAAGTTGATGCTGAAGCTTTGAGCGAAT
Organism: Cyanobacteriota bacterium; assembly: GCA_034189005.1. Lineage (GTDB taxonomy): Bacteria > Cyanobacteriota > Cyanobacteriia > Cyanobacteriales > Microcoleaceae > CALKCV01. The sequence continues at coordinate 8,472 of JAXHVR010000124.1, forward strand.
TAGAGAAGTTTTTAGCTAAAGATAAAGAAGCAGTAGCTCAAAGCTAATTCTAAATGTTAGTTGTTAGTTGTTAGTTGTTAGGTAGAACAAGCATCTTGCCTGTTATCCGCTTAGTTGTTAATTACAAACCAACAATTAACAATTAACATTTAACAATTAACATTTAGGGTTTTTAAACGTTCCTGAATTTCTGGTATGGTAAAAACCGCTTCAAAATTGAGTTTTTGCTGGCGATAAAATTCGGCACCGCCTTGCTGTCGGTCTATCAAAGAAATAACGCGATCGACACTATAGCCGGCCTGGCGGAGTCGCTCCACTGCTTTCATTGCCGAGGCCCCAGTAGTTACCACGTCTTCCAAAACCACAACATTTGCTCCAGGGGCCAGTGTTGGTCCTTCAATATAAGCCATAGTCCCATGTCCTTTAGCTTCCTTTCTGACGATGAGGGCGGGTATGGGTGTATTTTCCAAAGCAGAGACGACGCTAACTGCGGTGACAATAGGATCCGCCCCCAAAGTCAACCCTGCCACCGCTTCGACACCATCGGGTAAAAGGGACAACAGCAGACGTCCGACGGCCAATGCTCCTTGAGGGTGGAGAGTAACGAGCTTGCCGTTAATATAGTAGGAGCTTCGCTGTCCCGAGGAGAGAACAAAATCTCCTTCTTTATAGGCCAGGGTGCAGAAATAATCCAAAAGCTGCTGGCGCAGGGTTTTTAGATCGGCATTGGCTAAATTTTCCGTTGATGCTGTCTGGGCTTTATCCATGCTTTTTGAATTTAAAGATCGGCAGATCGGTTAAGATTGTGGCAATTATAAGTGTATATTTTGGAAAAATTTAATCTTGAGGCTGAATTTATGGCAAGAAAATGCAAAAGTCTAGGCAGCGTTTTAGCGATCGCCACCACGATTATCTTGGCATCTGGCGGTATTGCTAAGGCACAAGAAACCGAAGAACCGACCAGGTATCAACCTTTCGCACAGGAATTTAACCGAGCTTTTAGAAAAGGTTCTGGAGACTATTTCCGCAACAGGCAACTTTTGGAACAGGTAGGCGACTTTTTGGGTATCCCCAGCTTTCCCGACCAGGCAATAAGTCAAGATAATAAGAACATTAACAGGCTCTATCGAGAGTTAATGGAAGAGCAATTTAATAGCACTCCGATTATTCGGACGCCCGATCTCCCCAGTCCTTACGATAGCTCGATTATGACCGGACCCGCTCCTGGAACAGACAGGCCAGGTTTTGGCGGTAATTGAAGCTTGCTTGAAAGATTTAGCGATCGTTTGTTTGTAGTAATCGCTTTAGCGATTTGAAAAGAAGTCTAATATAAATCGCTAAAGCGATTACTACGAACGCTCGTCAATCGCTAAAGCGATTACTACGAACGCTAATCAATCGCTAAAGCGATTACTACGAACGCTCGTCAATCGCTAAAGCGATTACTACGAACGCT
>JAXHVR010000124.1:10027-11243 GCA_034189005.1 Cyanobacteriota bacterium
TCAATCGCTAAAGCGATTACTACGAACGCTAATCAATCGCTAAAGCGATTACTACGAACGCTCGTCAATCGCTAAAGCGATTACTACGAACGCTCGTCAATCGCTAAAGCGATTACTACGAACGATCGCTAAATCTTTAGCGCTATCCTAATTATTAATTATTAATTATTAATTATTTATGGGCCCTGCTGGAATCGAACCAGCCTGAAAGCGAATTATGAGCTCGCTGCCTCCCCAATCGGCCAAAGGCCCGCATATATCTGCGTGTCGTAGAAATTGGTTCTATGCAAAACCAACCTAAAAACTAATTTAACAGATGTTTGCAAAATTGACAATCTTCAATCGAGGTTCGCGAAAAAAAATTTTGATGGCCTCTTTCTGCCTGCCATGACTATAAATTATATTAGATGGTGAAAACTGAAATAATTTCAAACGAAAGATTATGAATCCTACTATATTGGTAAGTCTAGCCTTATTGGGCCTAATGATAGGGGCTGGAACGACTACTGGTTCTTGGGGATACAAACTGGGTAGGGAAGCTCTAAAAGGAATCACCCAACCCGATGTCCGTCCCACCAACAGCCTAACTGGAGAGAACAAATCTCTCTCTGGTAAAGGAGAAGTAGTGTTTTTGAAAGAGACAAATATTTTGGCAAACGTTAATAAGGCCATCGCCAGTGGTGGGGCAGCTAAAGAAAAAAAAGCTCCAGACAAGGCTGCTAAGGCTGAGGAAGAAAAGGCCAAAGCTGCTAAGGCTGCGGAAAAGAAATTGCCAATAGTAAGTAGCGATCGCGGAGTCGTCCTAGAAGTGTACAAAGTTCGCAGGTGGGGCAATTCTCTGGTACTAGATGTTAATTTAAAAAATGAAGGAGACCAATCGGTGCGTTTTCTGTACAGTTTTCTCAACGTAACCGACGAACAAGGCCGAGTCCTCAGCGCCAGTACGGAAGATTTACCAGGAGAACTACCTCCCAATGGCAGAAAATATTACGGGATAATCACAATACCCATAGCATTGCTAGACGATGCCAAACAACTTTCATTGGGTCTGACCGATTATCCAAATCAAGATTTACAGCTTAAAATGTCTGGCGTTCCAGTCAAAATTTAATACTAGGCTGGATAATTGTTCGTTGGTAGAACAGGCAAGATGCCTGTTCTACGCTTAATGGTTAATTGGTATTTGTTTTGGTAGGCAATTAACCATTAAAAATTA
>JAXHVR010000124.1:11343-14578 GCA_034189005.1 Cyanobacteriota bacterium
CTTCCATCAATGAAGGTAGCAGAAATAAACAGCTTGACGGTATTAAGCGGAACAGATATCCTCTCGCGGTTGCTCTCAGTGTTGCTGCTAATATCGATCAATGCCTTTTTTGTCACTGCCGAATTTTCGATCGTATCGGTACGGCGATCGCGCATCAATCAGCTAGCCGACGGGGGCGACGTCCAAGCCAAAACAGTCCAACAGCTACAGCAAAGCATACACCGCCTGCTCTCTACTACTCAATTGGGCATAACTCTGTCTAGTTTGGCCTTAGGCTGGATCGGGGAAAGGACAATGGCAGTGTTGGTGGGGGCGAGTATGGAATATCTGCCCCTGCCAACTTTTTTCAGAGAGGCCCTCGCTCATTCCGTCGCCATTCCCATCGTCACCTTTTTCACCCTGGCCTATTTACAAATTGTTCTGGGGGAGTTATGTCCCAAATCAGTCGCCATACTGTACCCAGAGAAATTAGCTAAATTTTTAGGACCGCTAAGTTTGGCGATCGCTCGTTTTTTCAACCCCTTTATATGGATTCTAAATCAATCAACTCGCTGGCTGTTGCGACTGCTGGGGATCCAATACACCGCAGGCGTCTGGAAAGCACCTGTAACCCCAGAAGAGTTACAATTAATCATCGCGACTTCCACTGAATCTACAGGCTTAGAAGCAGAAGAGCGACAATTGCTCAGTAACATCTTTGAATTTGGGGAAGTCTCGGTGGAAGAAATAATGATTCCCCGTACCAGCATTCGTGCTATTGGCAGCACTGCCACATTACAAAACCTCCTAGATGAAATCAAAGATTGCAGTCATTCTCGCTATCCTGCCATTGGAGAATCTTTAGACGACATTCTCGGTATTATTGATTTCAAAGAATTAGCAAAACCTCTTGCCGAAGGTATTTTATCGCCAGAAACATCAATCGAACCTTGGCTGCGCCCTCTAAGATTCGTTCCAGAACAGATGCCCTTGAGCGAACTATTATCTTTAATGCAGAGAATGCGCCAAGATCCAAACAGCGGTCAACATCCAGAAATGGTAATAGTTGTAGATGAATTTGGCGGTACTGCCGGTTTAGTTACTTTAGAGGATTTGATAGCAGAAATCATTGGCAATAGTTATGAAGTAACTGGTATTGAAGAACTAACTTTGCAAATGGTAGATGACGCGACGTTTATCGTCCAAGCCCAGTTGAACGTCGAAGAGGTTAACGAGCTATTAGATTTAGATTTACCTATTAGCGAAGAATACCAAACTTTAGCTGGTTTTGTAACTTATAAGTTACAAAAAATCCCCTCCCTGGGTGAAAAATTGCAATATGAAAATATAGAGTTTACGGTTAATTCAGCAGAAGGACCGCGCTTGGAAAAAATTAAAATTCATATTGTGGAAGAATTAGAAAATGAAGAAGAGGAAGCTACGGATATAGAACTAACAAATTTTGCTTCCGAGGAGTCCGCTGACAGTTCTAATGTTTACGATGGTTGATGTTTAACCAAAACAAGTTGCCACTAAAATGTCAAATAGTTTAACATCTCCAGTAGGAGGGTAAAAAAGTTTCTTTCCTACGCCCGCCAGCAATCCGTAAGTAAATCTAAAATCTAAAATAAATTATGAGTGGTACTGTTACCCAACCGCAAAAGAAGATCGATAACTCGCCTCCAGTGGCTCAGAGTGGGGAGAGTCTAGGAACTTTAGTTGCAGAGTTCGTCCAAGAAACCCTAGCTTTAACCCGTCGCTTGTTCGTACAATTACAGCGACGACCTTCAAGTTTAGTCGCTGGCATCATCCAGCCGCTGATGTGGTTAATTCTCTTTGGGGCCTTGTTTGAGAATATTCCCCCTGGATTATTTGGAGAAAGCGACAATTACGGACAATTCCTCGGTGCCGGTGTCATCGTCTTTACTGCTTTTGCAGGAGCGTTAAATGCAGGTTTGCCGGTGATGTTCGATCGCGAATTTGGCTTTCTCAATCGCTTGTTAGTAGCTCCTTTGGCTTCGAGGTTTTCCATCGTCGTCGCTTCGGCAATATTTATGGTAATCCAAAGCTTCGTCCAGACGGCTTTTATCGTGGCTGCCAGTGCGTTTTTGGGCGCGGGGTTGCCGGGAGTAGGGGGACTTTTGGCCATCGCCTCCATCGTCTTATTATTAGTCTTTGGGGTAACGGCTTTAAGTCTGGGGCTAGCTTTCGCCATGCCAGGTCACATCGAATTAATTGCAGTAATTTTCGTGACGAACCTGCCATTATTGTTTGCTAGCACTGCTTTGGCGCCTCTATCTTTTATGCCTGGGTGGCTGCAAGTAGTGGCTAGTTTAAATCCTCTGAGTTACGCGATCGAGCCTATTCGCTATCTATACCTGCACGAAGATTGGTCTTTGGCTAGCGTGGTAATGGAAGCTCCTTTTGCTACTATTACTTTTGGGGGAGCTTTGCTTGTTTTGCTGTCTTTCGCCGTTGCTTCTATATTGCTGATTCAGCCGATATTGCGCCGTCGCTTTGCTTAGTTTTTCAATTAACAATTAACAATTAATAATTAACAATTAATTGTTAATTGTTAAATCGACCTCTTTTTTATTTATTGTTTAAAAAACTTGGGAACTAAAATTATGAAAAATCAAACAATGTCCGTATCAGCTCGATTTTTAGCCGGAATTGTTGTTAGCGGCTTAGTCGGTGGAATAAGTGCTTTATCGTTCTCGCAGCCGAGTTTAGCCGATGGGTATGAGACGGAGAATGTTAACCCCCTTCAAGATTTCCAAACCGTAGATAATCCCGATCCTTTTTCTAACGGTGGTGGGTTAGGAATGTTCGACCTGCTGCATCGATCGCGCTTAGGAATTAACCGCAATATGAACGACTTTAGCACCGAACAGCGGGAAAGCATCAACGATGAAGCAGCACAATTTCGTGCCAAACAACAACTGCTTATCGACGGTCCGAGTACGCCGATAGTAGATGGAGTTACTCCAGAAGACAGCCAAACGACACCTTAATAAATAACAAAAAAAACAAATGCCCCGGTTGGAAAAAATCCGGGAGCATCGGGGGAATCTAGAAACCTAAAAACTGAACTATTTTTGGTAATGGGTAATAGGTAATAGGTAATAGGAATATTTGAATCGGTGAAGTACATCGAGCGATCCCCCCCTGCCCCCCTTAAAAAGGGGGGAGCCAGAGCAAATCAAAGTCCCCCGTACATGAAAACCTTCTTCCTCTGGCCTCCCCCTTATCAAGG
>JAXHVR010000125.1:0-153 GCA_034189005.1 Cyanobacteriota bacterium
CGAGTTCGTAGTAATCGCTTTAGCGATTTATCAATATGAATCGCCGAGTTCGTAGTAATCGCTTTAGCGATTTATCAATATGAATCGCCGAGTTCGTAGTAATCGCTTTAGCGATTTATCAATATGAATCGCTAAAGCGATTACTACGAACAT
>JAXHVR010000125.1:253-14045 GCA_034189005.1 Cyanobacteriota bacterium
TGGCAAACCTAGCTTTAGCGATTTATCAATATGAATCGCTAAAGCGATTACTACGAACATTGGCAAACCTAGCTTTAGCGATTTATCAATATGAATCGCTAAAGCGATTACTACGAACATTGGCAAACCTAGCTTTAGCGATTTATCAATATGAATCGCTAAAGCGATTACTACGAACATTAGCAAACCTAGCTTTAGCGATTTATCAATATGAATCGCTAAAGCGATTACTACGAACATTAGCAAACCTTTAGCACGATTTATCAATATGAATCGCTAAAGCGATTACTACGAACATTCGCAAACCTAACTTTAGCACGATTTATCAATATGAATCGCTAAAGCGATTACTACGAACATTCGCAAACCACATCCGCCGCCCTGCCGGAGTCAAATTTTCTTCAGCAATTTCCGCCAAGCAAAGGAGTTCGTCTCCCACCAGATGACCCTGGTTTTTAGCATTAAAAAAACTAACGTGAGGGTCTTTGAGTCTTTCTGGAGGAATGCCTTTGAGTTGACCTCGCAAGCTTTGTGGACGATCGAAGCGAACGATGCCAGTTTCTTTGTTGTAGCATTCGCCGAAGCGATCGCCCCCCAGAAACTCCATCAAGGCCTTAGTTGTTTCTGGCGTTTGGCGATCGAAGCGGGGGTAAAACTCTCGCCAAAATGTCGGTAAAAAGCGGTAAGTGCGATAACCCGAAGAAATTAGCAACCAGTAGAGTTTGCCTCCAGGGCGATCGAGACCTGCATCTCGGCGAAGTTTTTTGACTGCTGCGATCCAAGCTTTCGATAGGGTCGAACTAGACCAAGCGCTGGGATCTACGATCGTGTCTCCAGAATAGACGACGCTAATAACTTCTCCGGCAAATTCGCTTCGGTAGAATAGAAGAGTCGAGAAACCTTTCAGGATGCCGTTTTTTTCCATAAGGACGACCCAGTTTTTTTGCTGGAGGTCTGCCTCGAACACTTCTGACGTTACCCCTTCAAAGTGATTCGATAACAGGGAGTACATCGCGAGGCGATCGCTTTCTGCTAAAGTTTTCGTCGAGACAAGTCTAGAGTCATTCATATCATTTTCAATTAACAATTATTCGCTAATTTAGATTCCGAAACACCCCACGGGAGTCTAAATTGATTTTTTCTACCAACTAACAACTGACAGCCTTCCAACTAACAAAAAAAGAAATTAGTTATCCCCGGGCTGAATTTGGTCCATCGAAGGCTCCCCCTTAATTTGGCCTCCTATAGCAATCCGTTGGTCTTATGCGGTATTTTAGAAACCCGGTTTCTTGAAGAAACCGGGTTTCTGGCCTCCGAATTTTTCATAACCCCCGCACGGATTGCTATAGTTCCATCTCTATCCGATGGACGACTTTCTCCTCGATTAATATCCACTATAATAGCTTTGCAGGCTGCAAACTACTTTAATATTCTCAAAACTTTTATTGTTCTCAAACCACAAAAAAAAAGATGATGGTACAAGCAAACATTAACGATTCAACCAACCTAGAAATTGCCAATAATAACTCTCCAAAATTAGTAGCCTTAGAAGGGGAACCAAAAATAGAAACCTTACGAGAAATCTTACTCCGACATTCAGGGGAAAAGCAGTTAGTTATCATGCAAGATTTCCCAGACCCAGATGCCCTCTCCAGCTCTTGGGCCTACAAATTAATCGCCCAAAAATACAATATTAGCTGCGATATTGTTTACGCCGGCACTCTCAGCCACCAAGAAAATATTGCCTTAGTCAAACTAACAGATTTGCCTCTGGAACGTTTGACCGTAGAGGATGCGAAAAAAAAGGATTTATCCCAATATCAAGGTTGCGCTTTTCTCGATAACCAAGGCACCACCAGTCAGCTAACGCCTTTAGCAACAGAAGCGATGCCAGTAGTTGCCATCATCGACCATCATAAATTACAGGAAGATTTGCATCCAGAATTTGCAGATATCCGCCCTTCCATCAAAGCTACTGCTACTATTTTAACCCAGTATCTTCAGTCTGGATTGCTGGATTTTGATAGTAATAACAGCGAGCATATTAAATGCGCAACGGCTTTAATGCACGGCTTGAGGTCGGATACGAATGAATTAAGGCAAGCAACAGATGAAGAATTTCTCGCTGCCGCTTTTTTAAGTCGTTTTTACGACATTTCTTTATTGGATGCTATCTTAGAATCTTCTCGCTCTCAAAGAGTCATGGATGTAATCGAAAAAGCCCTTTCTCAGCGCAGGGTAGAGAACAATTTTTCCATGGCAGGAGTAGGCTATTTACGAGCATTAGATAGAGATGCCATTCCCCAGGCGGCAGACTTTCTGATAGAAGAAGAAAACGTCCATACTGCGGTAGTTTACGGCATAGTTTTAGATAAGGAAAAAGATATTGAAGCGGTCATCGGTTCCCTGCGAACTAATAAAATAACCCTCGACCCAGATGAGTTTATTAAAGAAGCTTTTGGCTGCGACGATCGAGGTCGTTTCTTTGGCGGGGGACGTTCTCAAGCTGGAGGTTTTGAAATTCCCATAGGATTTCTTTCTGGCTTTAACGAAAATGAGTCTTATGCCGAGAAAAAGTGGGAGATTTTCGACCTTCAGGTAAGGCAAAAGTTGTTAACATTAGTCAGCCCAGAATAAGTATCTTGCCTGTTACCGACGTAGAACAGGCATCTTGCCTGTTACCGGCGTAGGGGTTATGAAAAATTCGGATGCCAGAAACCCGGTTTCTTCAAGAAACCGGGTTTCTAAAATATCGCATAAGCCATTTTCTTGTAGGTTGGGTTTCGCTACGCTACACCCAACAAAGATGTTGTGTTTTGCTCCCGTTGATGTTGGGTTGCGCTGCCCTTGACCCAACCTACTAACTACTTGATATTACCGGTGCAGGGGTTATGAAAAATTCGGATGCCAGAAACCCGGTTTCTTCAAGAAACCGGGTTTCTAAAATATCGCATAAGATTAATGAAATTGCTATAAACCTCAATCAAATCACCTTAACAATCCTTTCATTGCGCTTCAATTTTAACAGCCGATCGCCCGTTCCCTCATTACCAGAAACAGGCACCGATTTAGTACGCAGCTTGCACAAACGCCCTTCATTTGTTAACATTTTCACTAAGCTACTGTCTTCAGCCACCGCTATGCCCGCCAAGACATCGCTAGAAGTAGCAAACTGGAAAGCATTTTGACCTATCCCGCCGCGATTGGCGACCCGCAACAAATTAACAGGAATCCGCTTGACATAACCAGCTTCAGATATTAACAATAAATGCTCTTTAATACCCATAGTCAGGCAACCGACCAACTCCTCTTGTTTGCGCATTCTCGTCGCCACTGAACCCATAGCCCCTCGACCCATGACAGGCAAACTATCTTCTTTCACTTCCAGTCGCAAACAGCGCCCTAAAGAAGAAGTCAAAACTACTTGGTCGCCATCCAAACCTAGATTTGCATAACGCAATTCATCATCTTCTTTTAGCTTAATAACTGTTATTCCCCGATTAGTAAGATCTATCAGTTCAGACATTAAGAAACGCTTAATTTTTCCCTGCTGGCTCAACATCACTAAATTTTGACTCGCCGCATCATCATCCATTACAAATTGCGCAACCACCAGTTCTCGAAGGCTATCAGAAATGTCTTTAGTAGCAGAGGGAGAGAGCAAAGTTACTAAAGGAACTCCCCGGCTGTCCGACCGCGAACGAGAAGAAGCAGTAGGAATATCGCTAACTTTCAGAGGATAAGCCTTACCAGTACGAGTTAATACTACTAAATTTTGCCCCGTATTAGCCTCGATGGTATTGATAATAAAATCATCGGTCTCTTCTATAGTAACCTTAGATTTAGGCAGCCCGGAATCGCGAGTTTTTTCAAAAGCTTTAGCGGAAAATGCCTTTACATATCCCCGATGGCTGAATTCTATAACCATATCTTCCGTTGGAGGAGGAGTTGCTTCGATGATTAATAGCTCCGGCTCCGTCTGGCTTTTAGACTTTCTGCTTTTGCCTTTTTTATTAGTAGTTTTAGCAGCAGTTTCTTCCTCAGCTTTCCCCCTTTTCGACTCGCTAACCTGCTCTGGAGAAATAATGCGAGTGCGGCGAGGATCGGCGTATTTACGCTTTAGAGAACGCAACTCTTTTTTGAGAGCTTTAAGCAGTTCGTGGCGATCGCCCAATAACTTCTCCAACTCCTCAATTTTGGCACTCAACTCCTCAAACTCATCCAATAGCTTCTGCTTCTCCAACCCAGTCAGCCTCCGCATAGGCATGGCCAAGATAGCATCCGCTTGGCGATCGCTCAAGTCCAAACCATTCTGCAACTCAACCTTAGCAGTCGGACCGTCTGGAGCGTTTCTGAGAATATCGATGGCAGCATCCAACTCCGTTAAAGCCTTCAACAAACCTTCGATAAGATGCCGCCGTGCGGAGGCCGACTCTAACTCGTTGGTATAGCGCCTGGTTAAAGTCTCTTCCCTAAACTTGAGGAACTCCTGCAACGAATCTCGCAAACTCAACTGTCGCGGCTGCCCGTCAACTATGGCCAACATTATGGTCCCGAATTTACACATCAAATCCGTTTTTTGGTAAAGATGGTGGAGAACCACGCTAGGCTCCGCATCCTTTTTCAATTCAATCACCACTCGGATACCGGAGCGATCGCTCTCATCTCGCATATCCGCAATACCTTCGAGGCGTCCGGCATTCACCTGAGAAGCAGTCTTCTCGATCCAACTAGCCTTATTTACCTGATAGGGCAACTCCGTCACCACCAGAGCAGTTTTAGTCCGCCGCTTTTTCGCAGTAGGAACCTGCTCGATAGTCGCCACCCCGCGCATGGGGATGCTGCCGCGCCCCTTGGTATAAGCATCAAGGATGCCCTCGGTACCGACTATTTCCCCTCCAGTGGGGAAGTCCGGTCCTGGAATTAGCGAGAATAACTTTTTATCCGTTAGTTCTGGGCGATCTATTAAAGCAATTAAACCGTCCACCACCTCCCCCAAATTATGAGGCGGGATATTAGTCGCCATACCCACCGCAATACCAGAAGAACCGTTGAGCAGAAGATAAGGCAGTTGTGCCGGCAGCACCGTCGGTTCCTGTTGGGAACTATCGAAGTTGTCCGTAAAATCTACCGTCGTTTCGCTGACTTCGCTGAGTAACCCTTCATTGCCGATCGCCGCCAGTCGGCTTTCCGTATAGCGCATAGCTGCCGGTGGGTCGTTGTCGATGGAGCCAAAGTTGCCATGACCGGCTAGGAGGGGGTAGCGACTGGAGAAGTCCTGAATCATCCGCACCATGGCATCGTACACCGCTTGGTCGCCGTGGGGATGGTATTTTCCCAGAACGTCTCCCACTACCCGGGCGCATTTTCTAAACGGGCGATCGGGCGTCAAACCTAGTTCGTGCATGGCATATAATATTCGCCTATGAACCGGTTTTTGCCCGTCCCGCACGTCCGGCAAGGCCCGCCCCACGATGACGCTCATGGCATATTCGAGGTACGATTGCTGCATTTCTGTATGCAGCGCTGTAGAGATTATTTGCCCGGAAAGTAGATTTAATTGTTTGGCCATAACTAAACCTTTTTGTTAAAATTGTTTTCAATTGAATGGGATTAACTTAAATACTAGATGTGGTAGAATACAGCAAAAACCTTATAAGGATAAATTCAAGCCCTGGTTATGGACGGGGATCGACCCCTCAAAGGTATTTTTAGGTATTTTTTAAAGGCGCCATTTTCGCCAGAAATTAAATTTCTTTGAAGTGGGACTAAACAAAAATCCTGTTGATTAATGCAAGCTTATTAAAATTTATAGCGTTTTTGATTATGATGAAGTAGGGTTTGTCTCGCTCTTAGCGCGATCCCAGCTCTAATTATGCCATCTAGTTATGGCCAAAAAAATAAAATAATAGGGCAGGGGTCTAGACTGTAGCAAATCCCTATTATGGATTGAAATATATTCAAAACGAGCGCGCTTGCTGGCCTTCTGCCTTGAAATTAGGCAGGAGGCCATCCTTTGCTAAAAACAATATACAATGGAAGCTGCCAATAACGCTCTAGCGCCTTGCTAGAATACCAAGCGGACTAACGGCATAAGGCTTAATTTAGTGGGAGTAATGGAGTAATTTTATGAAAACTGTTTTGATTGTAGAAGACGATTTAGTCAACCTCCGCGTTTTTTCTAAGATTTTAACCAAACGGGGTGGGCTGGATGTTAAACATACCGAAGATGTGGAAGAAGTGGTAAAAATCGCTAAGGCAGGGGAAGCAGATTTGATTTTAATGGATGTTTCTTTAGCTCGTAGCGTTTACCAAGGTAAACCCGTTGACGGGATTAAGATTAGTCAGATTCTTAAAGCTGACCCAGAAACTGATAAATTACCAATTATTTTAGTCACCGCTCATGCTATGGCGGGCGATCGCGAATCTTTCTTGAAGGACAGCGGCGCCGATGGCTATATTTCTAAACCCGTGGTGGATCATGTAGAGTTCATAGACAAGATTAAAGAGCTTTTACCCCCGGAATAAATTCATTTGGAGTGCATCTCAAGAATTAAAAAAACTAATAGACTTCGTGGCAGAAGTAGGCAACAGGCAACAGGCAACAGGCAACAGGCAACAGGCAACAGGCTCATAGTGGAAGAGTCTTTAAGGAAAAAGGAACGAAAAACGATTTTATTTTGACTTTTGCAAGAAGTCTAATAACTTAGTGGTTTTTGTCAGTTGTAAGTTGTAAGTTGTCAGTTGTAAGTTGTAAGTTGTCAGAAAAGGTCAACTAGCAAATATGAGATGCACCCACCGATTATGGCAGACCTTGAAAGGGTGGCTGTGCGTCTTCGACTTCTGCTAGAGTTTGTTCGATACTGGGGATGGCTAATAATCTTCTCGTGTCTGCGATCAGGCGATCGCCCCAGAGGTTTTCTACTAAATAATCTATGTCGCCATAACGAGGGTCTAAACGCAGGGCCTTTTCTCCCATTAGTAATGCTTCTTCTGTTTTTCCTGTCTGGTAAAGAGCTACGGCCAGGGCTAACATGGGTTCCGCTGCTCCATCATCTATGGCAAGAGCTTCGCGCCATCGCTCCATGGCAGCTTCTTTATCTCCCATTTCGTATCGAACTAAGCCAATATTATTAATGGCGGGCCATAATTCCTTTTCTAGCTCGAAGGCCTTTTCGTATTCGGCGATCGCTCTCTTCAACCGCCCCTCTTTGTAATAAGCATTGCCGAGATCGAATAAAGCTCCGGGACTGTTTGGCTCTATTTTCAGGCCTGCTCGTATTTGTTTGACGGCTTCTTTATATTCCTCTTTTTGGAAGTGGGCCCTTCCTAAAATAAACCTCAGATCGGGGCGATCGGGAGCTAGCTTTAGTGCTTTTTCTAAAGCACCGATACCATCATCCCACTGCTGCTCCTGAAGATATAAACTCCCCAACAAGGCCCAAGTTCCAGGTTCCTTCGGCGCTAATTGAGTTGCCAACCTAGCCCTAGCTAAGGCCATGGGAAACTGTCGGAATGTGGCTAGTTGAATTGCTTCCTCTACTAAACTCAATCCCGTCTGCTCCAACTGTTCGCCCTGGATATCCACTCGATAGGGAACCAATGCTTGTGCAAAAACCGGTTTAACAAGACCCGTCCATACACCAAGAGCAATTATTAATGAAATTATAGGAATTTTATTTGCCACGATAATTTTGTCGCTTAAAAAAAAGGTTGTCTGACAATTTCAAGTATATTTCAATATTTCGTTTCGACCGATATTCATATTCATAACGAATATGAATATAAGCCATCTGTTCCAAGGGATATCTGAGAAACCGGGTTTTTTCAACAATACCTTTGCCTGCGCCCGATCGTAGGTTGGGTGTAGCGTAGCGAAACCCAACAAAATCGTTGGTTGTAGCTACGAAGATGTTAGGTTCAACGGAGGCTCCACCCAACCTACAAATGGTGGGTAAAGCAAAAGAAAGATTTTAGGCAGCGTTAGAACGTAATCGCTAAAGCGATTCATATCTATCAATCGCTAAAGCGATTACTACGAACAAGCGAAGGTATTGTAGCCAACAATCGTATCGCAAGAGTGAATCCCAATCAAATCAAAGGCAAAAGAATTTCAAACTCGCTACCGACTCCCAATTCCGATCGCATTTTCAACTTTCCCCCATGTTTGGCAGTAACAATTTGATAGCTAACCGCCAAACTCGTCTCCTTTAAAGCTCGTTTCTCAGTAGAGAAAGAATCATAAATTTGTTGTTGTTTCCTCACCGACATTCCCGGACCGTTATCGGCAATAACAATCGAAACCCACCGATTGTTACCCAAATTATCGCCCTCTCCGTCGTCTGACATCTCGGAAAAAACTTTAGTTTTAATTTCAATTAAAGGTTGAAAATCGGTGTTTTTATGCTCGGAACCTCGAAACTCCTTTGTCAATTTTTTATTAACTGAAGAATCGACCAAGGCATTAATAGCATTAGTTAAAATATTCATAAATACTTGATTTAGCTGACCGGCGAAACAAGTAATTGGTGGCAAATAATCATAATTTTTAACTATTTTTATTTCCCCTGAAAGGTGGCTTTTTATAAGTAAAAGAATACCATCTATCAGGGCGTGCAAATTTACTGGCTTGGGATTTACTTCATCAAGATAACAAAAATTTTGCAAGCTAGTTGCGAGCTTAGTCAAGCGTTCCGCCCCCGATTTAATACTAGCAATAGTAGCTGGGAAATCTGCTTGTAAAAAATCAAATTCGAGTTCTTCTTTTAATGCTGTAATTTCGTTTGGAGGCTCCGGCAGAAGCTCTTCATAAGCAGATAACAACTCCAGCAAGCTCTCGCTATAGGCGCTCAAATGAGTTAAATTACCCCAAATAAAGCCCACGGGGTCTAATATTTCGTGAGCCACTCCATCCACCAAGCGCCCCAAACTCGCCATTTTCTCTGTTTGAATCATTTGAACCTGGGCCCGTTCGTAGCGTACTTGAGTTTCTATACCCCGGATTTGCCAATAGGTAATATTCAATTTATGCACGTCTAATAATTTATAGCTCCCAGGGGAAGATTCTGCCGGAGGCGAGGCTAAATTTCCTCGGACTACAATTGGTTCCGAGAGTAATTCGGGCGATCGCCGCAACCCCAACTGCGCCGCCGACAAAATCTTTTTCGTCTCTGGCAGCACTAACATCTCGGCGCGAGCATAACTGTGGAGTACCTCTAGAGATTCGTTGAAAAATAACTCGATGCCTTTGGGACGAATTAACAATTCTAAGAGCGTCCGTCGGGAAATCATCCCCGCAAATTGGCCTTCATCGACCAAAATGACCCCCGGCACTAAGGGATATTTGTCAAAAATTCGAGCCACGCTTACCACAGGGCAGCTTAATTCTGCCTGAAAATCATAAAGGGGCAAATCTGCTAGAGTTGACCCGGAATAAAGGTCGCGATCGCTCCCTTCTGACAAAACTGGCCCGGACATTCTGGAATCGAATTTATTTTCCACGGTAACTCAGACTTTCTAGCAACCACCATTTACTAGCATAATCAATTCTACGGGTAGAAATAAAGACCGTTACCCGAGAACCTAAGAATTTTTACTTATAGGCAACAGGATTTCAAATTCAGTGCCCATGCCTGGGGCTGAGTGGAACTTTAACTGCCCTTGATGCTTTTCGGTAATAATTTGATAGGTAATGGCCAAGCCCATGCCGGTTCCCTTGCCTACTGGTTTGGTGGTAAAAAAGTTTTCAAAAATCTTATTTTGAGCTTCTTTTGGAATTCCCGCCCCGTTGTCTGCTATGCGAATTGCTATATATTCTTTGGACCTGACTTCTGTGGTAATGCAAATAGTAGAAGAACGATTTTCCTCTTTGGGGATTTCTTCTAAAGCGTCGATAGCATTACTGAGAAGGTTCATAAATACCTGGCTTAGTTGACCGGAATAACAAGATACCAGTGGAATTTTTCCGTAGTTTTTAATTACTTCGACAGCACCTTGTTTGAGGTTATTTTTCAGAATTAAAAGGCTACCGTCAATACACTGGTGGATGTTTGCTGCTTTGGGCTTGCTTTCATCCATGTGAGAAAAGTTTCTCAGGCTGCGAACTAAAGCATCTAATCTTTCTGCCGATATTTTTACACCTTGAATTACCTCTGGTAAATCTTCTTGTAGAAATTCCCAATCTATTGAGGATTTTACTAATTCTATTTCGTCGTCTGATTTTTGAGTATTTTCTGTTTCGTAAGCTGATAAGAGTTTGATGATGTCTTCATAGTAACTGGAGAGAAATTTGCTGTTGCCTAAAATATAGCCTACGGGATTTCTAATTTCGTGGGCTACTTCGGCTACCATCTGCCCCAAACTGGCTAACTTTTCGGTTTGAATTAGATGAGATTGGGTTTGTTTGCGAATTAATTCAGTTGCTAGTTGATGAATTTGGGATTGAGCTACTAATAGGTTATGAACGTCTGCTAGTCGATAGATTTCTGGTGACAATTGAACTACAATCGGCTCGTAAAGAAGCTCTGGCGATCGCTCTAAAGATATGCGTGCGGCGTCTACTATTAAGGTTTCTTTAGATACTACTAAAACTTCTGCTCGCGCAAAACGATACATGGATTTTATCGATCGCGGCAAAAACAGTTCTCTGCCGAAAGGACGACTGATATATTCATAAAATCGTCGTCGAGACATCATCCCTGCAAACTGTCCCTGTTCGGTTAAAATTACTCCCGGCACTAAGCGATCGCTCTCAAAAATTTTGGAAATTACTATGCCGGGGCTCCCGACATCTATCTGTAAATCGTAAAGGGATAGCTCTTGGACTGTTGATTCTAAATTGAAGTTTTCTCTGCTATCCTCTGAAGCTATAGAGCTAGTTATTGCTCTAACTTTATCTGACAATTTCAGCATAAAAAAGATTAGAAAAACTTTTCTCAGTTACTATTTTGCGGCTTTCATAATACGGTCTTTCCTGAGATGCACCTATCTTTTCTTTGATACCCTTTTATACCAATACCATATTTTAGGAATTGGAGCGACTTTCTCGCCTTCTCTACAAGTTAACTTTTTTTAAGATTTTAAGCAATAGTTAACTTACCAGAGAGCTTTTTTAATTATTATAAACTGTTTTTGGCGAGAGGATCGCCCGATCGCGCCCGCTAGCCTTAGCTTGATAAAGTGCTTTATCTGCCATAGCGATAAGTAATTCTACAGAAGTATCTGCCGTGGGTACGGCAGTGGCGACACCCATGCTCAAAGTCAGGCGATCGCTTACCTTTGATGCTGCATGGGGCAAGTCCAACGCTCCGATCCGCGACCGTATTCTTTCGGCGATCGCTAAGGCTTCCTCTGCATCGGTATTAGGTAAAATCGCGCAAAATTCCTCGCCACCATAACGAGCTACCAAGTAATTACCCCCACCTACGGCGGACTGCATAGCCTTCGCCACCTGGCGCAAACATTCGTCCCCGGCTTGATGGCCTTTTGTATCGTTGTACAATTTAAAAAAGTCAACATCTGCCAAAATAACGGATATTGGCTGTTGTAGCTGGTTCATCTGCAGCCACTGTTGAGCGAGATACTCATCTAACCTTTTGCGGTTGGCTACCTGAGTCAAACCGTCCAAGCAAGCTTGACGTTGCAATTCTTGGTGTGCCTCCCCTAGCTTTTCGTAAAGTTCGTGGAGGAGATGATTGGCTATTTGGTGAACTTGACATTGGGCCACGAGTAGTTGATGGACGTCTAAGAGCTTGTAAACTTGAGGGGCTGTTTCGACGACAATAGGTTCAAAGACCAATTTAGGCGATCGCTGCAATGCCAAGCGGGTAGCCTCAATTACTACGGTTTGACCGGAAAGCACCAAAACATCTGCCACGGCAAACCGATATAAAGACGCAAGCGATCGCCTCAAAAACAATTCCCGTCCGAAGGGGCGACTCAAACTTTCTAAAAATCGCGATCGGGAAATCATGCCAAATAATTTACCCTTATCTGTTAAGATTACCCCGGGTAAATTAGGTTCATGCTCTAGTCTGGCGGCTGCTGCTTGTCCGTGTTCTGCGGCATCCACTTTAAAATCGTAAAGCGGCAAATGCTCCAGGGTTAATTCGACGGATTGCATTTCCAAGGGTTTGTCTGGAAAGGAGGCTACTGATAACTCTCGGTTCATTAGACTTAACATAATTTTACAACCTATTTATTCCTAATCTAAAAAAATAATATTTGCTGGAGATTCAAGAGCTTACTTACCCTAAAATCTATGCAGCTAATTTATACACCCTGAATGCTTAAATTATGATAAAGGTCAATAACCATCAAGATGTTATTTAATTCTAAATACTGATGTCCGATATCTGGAAGGTTCTCGAAGGGAAAGAGCCCTCCCGTTCCGCATCTAAATTTAACCGCGAATCTCTTAAAAAGAGATTTTAACAGACAAACATAGACTTCTGTTGTTAACCAGAATTTAACTTGAGGGGCTAAGTACCCGTGCCAAATTAATTGGACATCTGGAACAGGCGAGACGCCTGTTCGGAAGGGGAAATCAAGAATAATTTCAGTAAATATTTTTGCCTACCTACTTATTGCTCGATCGCGCTTGCAAAAGAAATCCCAAAAACAGGAAATTATCCCATAAATAAAAAATGTCATCGACCTTAACAATTGAGTTAAATAACGCTTTTACTCTTTTTCTGAGTTTACTGGTAGAGGCCATACCTTTTCTGCTGTTGGGAGTTTTATTCTCGGGCATACTTTTATGGTTCGTAGACGATCGCCAACTAATAAAAATTCTGCCGCGCAACCCCTTCTTCGGGGCAATAGCTGGGAGTTTGGTAGGCTTTTTGTTCCCGGTGTGCGAATGCGGTAACGTACCAGTGGCGCGTCGTTTTTTAATCCAAGGAGTACCACTACCGGTAGCGATCGGATTTTTACTGGCAGCACCTACTATTAATCCCATCGTCATCTGGGCAACTTGGACTGCCTTTCGCGACCAACCAGAAATAGTGGTTTTGCGAGTAATTTGTTCCCTGGCCATAGCCACCTCGGTTGGCTTAATCTTTAGCGTCCAAAAAGACCTCCGGGCCATAGTCCAACCGGCGATCGCTCGTTTGTTACCGGAGGGGGAGCCCCTACAAAATAGCAAAGAGCAACTCCCAGTGGAGACGTATTCGCTATTAAAGTCGGGAACTTATTTACTGGGGGAAGCAGGTCAACCGGTGCGACTGGACTCGATGTCGTTTTTGCAAATAGAAAATTCTCCTCCACCGGGTTTCCTGGAACTAGAAAAAAAGGCGATGGGCGATGCTAGGAAGAGCGATAAAAACTCTAATTCCTTTTTCCAACGTGTGGATAAAGCCCGCGTGGTTTCTTTGCTAGAGAGTATGGTGCAGGAATTGCGGGAATTGGGGGGAGTTTTGGTTATCGGTAGCGCGATCGCTGCCATTATTCAAGTGGCAGCCCCCAGAGAAATTATCCTCAGTCTCGGTCAAGGACCGGTCACGTCGATTTTAGCGATGTTAACTTTGGGGGCTGTAGTCTCTATCTGTTCTACGGTGGATGCCTTTTTTGCCCTGTCTTTTGCCTCCACTTTTACGACGGGATCTTTATTGGCCTTTTTGGTTTTTGGCCCTATGGTTGATATTAAAAGCGTCGGTTTGATGCTGTCGGTGTTTAAAACAAAGGCTGTGGTTTACTTGATGTTACTGGTAGCTATGTTAAGTTTTTTAATGAGTCTGGTTGTCAATTTGTATTTGAGTTGAATGGGGCTATTTTAAGTAATTAATAATTAATA
>JAXHVR010000126.1:0-13986 GCA_034189005.1 Cyanobacteriota bacterium
CGCCCCCCGTAGGACAGGCGTCTCGCCTGTCGCCCCCCCCGAAGGACAGGCGTCTCGCCTGTCGCCTCCCCCGTAGGACAGGCGTCTCGCCTGTCGCCCCCCATAGATTCGTAGGTTAGGTGTAGCTGCCGGAAACCCAACAAAATCGTTGTATTTTGCTCCCGTTAATGTTGGGTTGCGCTATCGCTCCACCCAACCTACAAGAAAATGGCGAAGGTATTGGTAATAAAAACCGGGTTTCTTAATTCCACACTTACCTATTACCCATTACTCGTTACTTCTTTTTTTTGCAAATATTCAAAGACGCTTTTATCGCCAATATCTGGGGGAATTGCTTGCACCAATTTCCGCACCCCAAATACGATAAATAGCGTCGCCCAACCTATTAGCAAAAACCTTTCAAAATCCACAGGCAAAATACCTACCATGTGACCTAATAACAAAGAAGGAACTATGAGGGTTAAGAATTTAGTTTCTAGGCGATCGAAACAGAAAGCTTCTTTAAAATAGATTCCAGTCAAAGCAGCGAAGGTAAAACCTACGCCGAAGATAGTTGCTGGATTATTGTAAACTGTTAAAACCAGAGGTTCTTGGTTTTGAATGGCCAAGACGAGGGCGGCAACAACTCCGACCGCCCAAAAGAGTTGGAGGAGTCGGTGGAGGCTGGCCATATAAATATGGATCGTAGCCAAAGCAACTCCCAAGGCCAAACAAAAACAGGCATACAAGGGAGTTAAAGCTTGTAAAATGTTTGGATTATTACCTTGCCAGAGGACGAGGGCGCTGCCAAGGGCAAAACAGAGGGCGGCCAGCATTAAGCTGCTGCGGTAGATAATAACGCCCTGGCGATCGCTCTTCGTAATGGTAAACTCGCCGAACTGTCCTTGATACACTGGCGACTGGGATGAGTCTGCTAATTGTGTCATAATTGTTTGCTCCTAAATTGCTTGCTCCTAAATTGCTTGCTTCGTCACAAGCTGTCATTACTATTCTTTAGCTCTACTTTACTTATAACTAATATTGAGGACTCCCGCGATGGCTAAATCTAAAAATAAACCAAATAAAAATAAATCACAGCCAAATATTGATAATCTTAAGCCGCTTCTAATTGAAGAAACTATTGAAAAAAAGCCCCCGAGATCGGGTACAAAACTAGATAGCGTGCTTGCCAATCTAGGCAGCAATATTTCGCAGATGAAGGTGGGGAAAATGAATATGAGTTCTCTGGAATTTGACTTCGAGTTCTTCGACGACGAAGACTTCGAGGAAGAATTTGAGGAGTACCTGCGGGATATTTTAGGGACAGACAATATCCAAGTTAATAAAACTAATTTAAAAAAATATTTTAATTACTTAAAGAAAAATATGAAAATGCCTTGTTTGGTAACGGGAATAGACGTGCTAGATGAGGAGGATTCTTCCGAAAACGATAGAAGTAAAAAGAAGGGCAAAGTCTCCGTAACTATGCTCGGTGAAGATGACATTTATAATATTGTTGAATTCAATAACAATTTACACGACCTATATGGCATTCTAGTAGAAGTGGAACCTGCTAAGGCAAAAGGAGGGAAGAATAAAGAAAGGTTGACCGTGCCTCTAGCTCAATTAGAAGTATTCGATCCGGACTCGCCTAATTACGAATTGTTGGATAATTATTCTATTTGGTTTTTTAGCGAATAGTAATAGTGGGAACGTTATTAGTTGGGTAGTGGGTCACAATTCGCGTTCTAAAACCATAAATCTAGTTCGTAGTAATCGCTTTAGCGATTGATATAGATAAATCGCTAAAGCGATTACTACGAACTGTCGCTACATCTTTACCACTACCACAATTAACAATTAACAACTAACAGCTAACCAGATCGCGATCTTAACCATAAACGCGGGATTTTTGAGTCGTTGCTAAAGCTTCTACCAAAGCGCGAACCGCAGCCACCATAGCTAAATCGTTATCTAAACGATTAACCGCAGAACCGACACCCACTCCTGCGGCACCGCCAGCGATCGCCATTGGGGCAGTCACGTTAGAAATACCAGAGGCGCACAAGACCGGCACGGAAACCGCCCGAGAAATTTCCGAAGCGGCAGCTAAAGTTGGCGCTGCTTTTTCTATCAGCCCCAGAGTACCGGGGTGAGAGGGTTTAACTGCGACGCTTCCTTCCGTCTGGATGATATCCGCACCGGCTGCTACTAATTCTACGGCTAATTCTGCTTGGCGGTCTAGTTCCAAGATGTGAGGTACGGTGACGGATAAGGTTATTTCTGGCAATAAGTCGCGAGTCTGGCGAGTTAATTCTAAAACTTCCTTGGCTTCAAACCGCCGACCTTGGGCGTAGAAGGCATCAAAGTTACCAATTTCGATTAGGTCGGCACCTGCTTCCACTGCCGGCAAGAACTTGGCGGGTTCCACTGCAGAAACGCAAATTGGTAAGTCTGTCAGTTTCCGCGCCATTTCTACCAAGCTGGCATCGGCGGCAATATCTAGGAAGGTTGCACCGCCTTCGGTTGCTGCTTTGACGGTGGCGGCGACTCGTTTGGCATCGAAATTAGTTAAGCCGGTGATGATTTTGAGGACGGGACCGCGATTAAAGGCGGTTTGTAATTTAGAGTTGACGGTCATAGTGAATTCCTTTAGCTTAGAATTTATTCAATGGTAGATTTTACACGAATTTCGCATTTAGATAGATGAACCGATCGGAAAATTTAATAATTCCCGGAGGCGATCGCTTTTGGCTGACCAATGCCTGCGTGCCGGTCTCTCTCCTAGAAATGCCCCCAGATGGAGACCGCCAGAGGATTATAGAAAATCAGACTTTTGAGGGGTTGTCCCTGGTGGATGTGGAAATAGACCGGGGGGCGATCGCTGCTATCCTTCCCGCTGCCAGGAGGGAGGCAGGGGGGGACATACCCGCAGTTGACCTGGACGCCGGCCAACTTTGGCCCTGTTTTGTGGATTTCCACGCCCATCTGGACAAAGGCCATATTTGGATGCGATCGCCGAATCCCGACGGCACCTTCGGGGGTGCGTTGGCAGCGGGGAAGAAGGATGCGGAAAAATATTGGAATGCGGAAGATGTCTCTCGCCGGATGGAATTTGCCCTTAAATGCAGCTACGCCCACGGCACTAAAGCTATCAGAACTCACATCGACTCTTTTGGGGAACTAGCTGCTATGAGTTTGGGAGTTTTTCAAGAGTTACAAACTCGGTGGCAAAATCAATTAATTTTGCAGGCAGTTAGTTTAGTTAGTCTCGATTATTATCTAACTCCAGAAGGGGAAAAATTGGCCGATTTAATTGCGGAAGTAGGAGGGATATTGGGAGGAGTTGCTTATATGAATCCCGATCTAGATAAGCAAATAGATCGAGTATTTGTTTTAGCTAAAGAACGGGAGTTAGACCTGGATTTCCATACTGACGAAAACGGCAATGTAGATTCGGTGACTTTGCGACAAGTTGCTAAAGCTGCTATTAAACATCAATTTAGCGGGAAAATTACTTGCGGTCACTGTTGCAGTTTGGCAGTACAACCGCCAGAATTAGTAACAGAAACTCTGGATTTAGTTAAGGAAGCGGGGATTGGTATTGTCAGCTTGCCTAGTTGCAATCTTTACTTGCAAGACCGGGTTTCCGAACGCACTCCACGCTGGCGGGGGGTGACGTTATTGCACGAGTTGAAAAAACGGGGAATTCCTGTAGCGATCGCCAGCGATAATTGTCGCGATCCTTTTTATGGTTTTGGCGACCATGACGTTTTAGAAGTTTTTAATTTGGGAGTAAGAATAGCCCATTTAGATATGCCTTATGGAAATTGGCCGCCGATTGTCACTAAAACTCCGGCTGAGTTAATGGGATTGGCAAATGTTGGTGAAATTGGAGTTGGTTTGCCGGCGGATTTGATATTATTTAAAGGTCGCAATTTTAGCGAATTATTATCGCGGCCCCAGCGGGATAGAGTGGTGTTGAGAAACGGAAAGGCGATCGATACGAATTTACCAGATTATAGAGAGTTAGACGATTTATTGCAGGGTGCGTAAGGAAGCGTTCGTAGTAATCGCTTTAGCGATTCATATTTATCAATCGCTAAAGCGATTACTACAAGCTAGCCAACGAAGAATGGAAAACATTACCCGGAACAGGCGAGACGCCTGTTCTACGGGGAAGGAAAAAATTATGCTACAATCTAATAAATTGCTTTTGCGAAAAACAGACAAGATACAGTATTAACAACTAACAAAATGAACTCGACAACAAATAAACAAATCGATTGGGAAGCAATCTCCTCAGAACTAGCAGGAATAGAAACCATCGGAGATAGCGATCGACTGGCTAAATTATCCCTAGATTACTATCATTTCAGTCCTATTTTAAAACCATTATTAGAAGAAAAACGAGGTAATTTAGTAGTCCGCCCCAGCACCGAAGAAGAAGTATTGAAAATAGCAAAAATATGCGTAAAATATAAAGCAAATTTAACAGTTCGCGGAGCCGGAACCGGTAACTACGGACAATGCGTTCCTCTCAGTGGAGGCATCGTTCTCGATACTACGAAAATGAATAAAATTTCCTGGATAAAACCAGGTTTAGCCTGCGTCGAACCGGGAGTAAAAATGGCAGCTTTCGACAAAGAAGCCAGAGAAATAGGTTGGGAATTAAGGATGTATCCTTCTACTTATCGAACCGCAACCATTGGCGGATTTATTGGCGGGGGTAGCGGAGGAATTGGTTCTATTACTTACGGACAATTGCGCGATCGCGGCAACCTTCATGCAGTCCGAGTGGTGACCTTAGAAGACGAACCAAGAGTAATAGAATTGCGGGGCGACGAAGTGCAGAAAGTCAATCACGCCTACGGCACTAACGGCATTATTACCCAATTAGAAATACCTCTAGCACCTGCCTATCCTTGGGCGGAATTAATCGTCAACTTTGATGACTTTATGACCTCGGCAAAATTCGCTCAAGAATTGGCAAATGCCGATGGCATTATCAAGAAATTAATCTGTATTTGTGCCTGGCCCATACCTCAATATTTTGCCGCCCTCCGCAGTTATATTCCAGAAGGAAAACACAGCGCTTTATTAATCATTGCCGAACCTTCTCTGGAACCTTTTAAAGAATTGGTGAAGCAATATGGCGGGGATATTAGCTATGAAAAAAGCGCCGAAGATGGTAATAAAGGAGTGTCCCTGGCTGAATTTACCTGGAACCATACCACATTACACGCCCGCAGCGCCGATCCGTCTCTAACTTATTTGCAGAGTTCGTTACCAGACGACCCGAAAATGGAATTGCTGGAACATTTATATACTCATTTTGGCGAGGAAGTAATGATGCATTTAGAGTTGGTAAAAAGTGGCGGAAAATCCCTGACCGCTGGCTTGCAAGTAGTTCGTTATACCAGCGAAGAACGGCTAAACGAGATTATTAGCTACCACGAAGAACGAGGGGCAAATATCTTTAATCCTCATACTTATATCTTAGAAGATGGAGGCATGAAAACAGTTAATGTGGAACAGGTTGAATTTAAGAAAAAGGTCGATCCTTATGGGTTATTTAATCCGGGTAAAATGAGAGGATATTTTGAGGAAAAGGAATAGTGACAGTTCGTAGTAATCGCTTTAGCGATTAATATAGATAAATCGCTAAAGCGATTACTACAAACAAGATTTTGAGGTTAGAACTTGTGACCCACCGGAGGCCAGAAACCCGGTTTCTTGAAGAAACCGGGTTTCTAAAATATCGCATAAGATTTAGGATTGCTATAATAGTCTCAAAACTAGCTCGAATAAAAACCATGGAACAAGAATTATATTACCGAGGTCTCGACAAAGCTGCCGCTGGAGACTATGAAGGTGCCATAGAAGAATTTAATCGCGCTATAGAAATTAATCCCAACTTTGTCGACGCCTATTATCAACGAGGTTTAGCCGAATTTGACTTAGGAAATAGGCAAAATGCTATTGTAGATTACACCAAAGCTTTATCGATTAATTCTAATAAAATAGAAGCTTGTTTGGGGCGCAGCATCGCTAATTTTGCCGAGGGAAATATGCAGCAGACTATAGAGGATGCTAAAGGGGCGATCGCCATTGAGATTAATTGCGCCGCTGCTTATAAACTCCTCGGTAGCGCCTATAGCCGCCAGGGGAAAAACGAAGAGGCGATCGCTAATTTCAAACAAGCAGCAGAATTTTATTTAGAACAAAAAGATACGGTCAATTGTCGCAAATGTTTGGATAATATTAAAAAGCTTCAACCTCCACCGCCACTAGAGGAAAAAACTGAAACTAAAACAACCTTAGCAATGGCAAGCACAGAGGAATATATAATCCAAATATTGAGAAAATTTGAAAAAGGCGATCGCCGTAAAGCAATAGAAGATTTAAACTGGGCTTTGCAAGTAGATCCTCGCGATGCGAAAGCTTATTGTTGTCGGGGGATAATGTTATATAAAATGGGAAACAATCAACGGGCAATGTCCGATTTTGACAAAGCCTTGCAATTGGATAGTCGCAATATTTTAGCCCATCGCAACCGGGGCATAATTCGCAGCGAATTGGGAGATAATAAAGGAGCGATCGCCGATTTTAATAAAGCAATAGAAATAGACCCCAATAACTCCATAACTTATGTCAGTCGCGGCAATGCTTTGCGCGATATGGGTAATTACGCTTTAGCAATTAAAGATTACAATAAAGCCTTAGAAATTAATCCTAACGATGCCAAAGCTTATTACCAGCGCGGCGTCGCCCACTCCCGCTTGGAAGAGATGAAAAGGGCGATCGAAGATTACGAAAGCGCCGTTAAAATATTTGGCGATAAAGGCGACTGGGACAATTATAAAAAAACTTTAGATCGTCTCAAACAAATACAGTCACCCTCTCCCAAACAGCAGAAAAAAACTAATATTAATGCCCAAAAAACTCGCCTGCGGGAAAAATTATTAATATTAGTAGGAGGCTATTGGGAAATAGCAGAAAGACTAATCGAACAAGCCAGGCAAAATTTCCCCGGCAGGCAGGAAGAATGGTATTGGCAAAAAGTCATTGCCGATTTAGAGCGCGATCGGCGTGATTTTTAAATCGAGAATTGCTACAGCAATCCCTAACAGATAAGCTTGTTCGTAGTAATCGCTTTAGCGATTTTTCTCTATATAAACAGATAAGCTTGTTCGTAGTAATCGCTTTAGCGATTTTTCTCTATATAAATCGCTAAAGCGATTACTACGAACCGTCACTATGCTTGTTTTTAAAAAATAGCAATTGTTAATTATCGCTGGTTATGCGCTTCAGCAAATCGTAAAAAGGCTGCCAATTATCATCCACCGCTATCGACTCCCAAACCGACTCGATAACAGGTCGAATTAAACCTTGTTGTGGATTATGTCGTCGCAACCTTTCTCCCATTTCATCCAGTTCGTCAGTGGAGAGAGTTTGCAACAAATGGTAATAAAAATCTCGCCAAACATCCAATAACTTACTCCCTTCCCCATCGCCCAAAATCTTACTCCCATCCTCGCGCCAGTCGGGAGAAAACTGCCCGCGCAATTGCGCGAAGAAATCGTGATAGCCAACTTGACTTTCCTCCAAGAACTTAATAGTTAATTTTAACAACTCCTCTGCTTCTGGGGCGGGCAGATTCTCGAAACCCAATCTATTAAGCATCAACTGTCGATATTTAACAGCATAATGCTCCCAAAAACGAACCAAAGCAGCATCCATATCGCTTTGTTCGATCGCCGCTGCCAAAGGTTTTTGTAACTTAGCTAAATTGTCCTGGCAAATTTGCGGCTGGTTGCCGTAAGAATAAAGCCCGGAATAATCGAAATAAGCCGCTGTAAAACCTAGTTTATAAGTAGGAATAAACGCATAAGGTCCGTAATCAAAACTTTCTCCAGTAATTGACATATTGTCAGTATTGAGAACCCCATGACAAAAACCGGCCGCCATCCACTGGGCCGCCAATTCGGCAACACGTTTAACTAAATCGGCGTAAAATAGGGCGTAGAGTTCTTCTGGTTCTTTCTCCTCCTCCAGCAGGTAGGGATAATAATAGTAAATTACATGGTCTAACAACTTTTTAATTAAGTCCTTGCGGCGGAAAAAAATCAGCCTTTCAAAAGTACCGAAGCGAACGTGCGATCTACTAAAACGCACCATCACCGACGATCGCGTTGGCGAAGGTTCGTCCCCCCGCCAGAGAGATTCCCCAGTTTCCACCAAACTCAGACAGCGAGAAGTTTTTACCCCCAAGCGATGCAGCATTTCCGCCGCCAAGACCTCGCGGACTCCGCCTTTAAGAGTGAGTCGGCCGTCGGCGTTGCGAGAATAGGGCGTTCGACCGGAACCTTTGGTACCGAAATCGTATAATTTCCCGTCGATACCGCGAACTTGGCCGTAGAGAAAACCGCGACCGTCCCCCAAGTAAGGGTTATATTCCCCAAACTGATAGCCGTGGTAGCGCATCGCGAGGAAAGGCCCCACGCAATGAAATTTACCAAAAGCTTCCACGAAATCTTCGTCGCGGACATCTTTGGGGTCGAGTCCTAATTTTGGTAAGAGGCGATCGTTGCGGAAGCGCAAGATTTGTTGGGGAAAATCTGCTGCTGGTACTTCGTCGTAATAGTCGTTGCCCAAACTTTGGAAGCTTGGTTCGTAATTGAGAGTAAGAAATGGGTTAGACATTGGATCGATTAATAATTAACAATTAACAATTAACAATTTAGCTTGAAAGCAATTTTTGACGGCGATCGCTCCCTAATTTAGCAGTTTTTTTACAAAAAGTTATGAGAATAACGAAAGCCGATCGACCCGGTGTTTAGCAAAAACCGGGTTTGTTAATTGCCTTTTTTTGACATACAATACATTTTTCGGAGTTCTTCTACAGAAGTAATATTGGGAATTTCTGAAGCTATAGCAGACAACAAATCCAAATCGTTAATGGCAGAAATTTCAGAAAAAATTGTCGCGCTATCGTTGCTAAACTTTAGCTTTAATCCCATTTCAATTGCAAGTAAAGACATCTGTTTTAGGCGAGCGTCTTTTTCTGTTAACTCGGCATCTTTTTGAGAAATCTCTGCATTTTTTGCTGCTGCCAGTTCGTCTCCAGTAGGAATTACATTGCCATCGGGATAACACCATCGCAACCAAGTAGCATTAACATTCTCAAAAGAACCAGAAAACAAAGTTAATCCTAAGTTTACCGAAGGAAACCAAGCATCGCTTTTAGAAACATAATTGCTCCCTTGAATTTGAAATACCCGCAAAGGAATTTCTCCTAATTTTTTCAGAGGATCGTAAACGACGTAATAAGGAATTCCTAATTGGGCGTAATCTATTAGCTTGCTGCCTAATTCGTTGCCTGGAGTGGGAGAAACAATTTCAATTACTACATCTGGCGCTTTGCCAAATTCCCAGAATAAATAAGAGCGAACATTGCGATCGAACCACTCTTCCCCCGCCCTAATATTTAAACTCAAAAAAGCATCGGGCACGATTCCTTGATGTCGGACGTGGGAGAATAAACCGACATTAGCTGCTGCTAAAAAAGGAACTTTTATTCCCGTATCCGCACCGCTATAAAATACAGTTGTTAGCAGGCGCTGTTGTTTTTCGTTAACAAAACTATCCAAAGGTTCGTCGTCCTCCAAAATCATTTGGCTGGTGTCTGGATATTCGTGGGGGAGAAGAGTTAAAGTTTCGGACATAATTACCTCCACTGTGGTTTTTTTTATTATAGCCTATTGGGGAATGGGTATTTGGAATGCAAGTCAGACTTTAACTTCCTCAATTGTTAATTGATATAACCATTCCCCTCGACCATTACCTCAAACTGCAACGGGCGATCGCTCTAAACTCGTCACCAATTTCAAACCGTATTCCTCCTCAAAAGCCTCTTTCTTATAATCCAAACTCCACAACTCCAAATCGCAATCATCCTCGGGATCTACCGGCTGCAACTCCATGCGAAACTCCCCAGACTTGCGATCTACTTCGCATTTAATCTCGGCGATCGCCCCAATTTGTCGCCGATCTAACGCCACCCCCAAGCGTAAAAAAGGGCTCAATTGAGACACGACTTGGCGATATTTTTTCGGTAAATCTTGATAAGCATCGTGCTTCTTTTTCGGAGCGCTTTTTCGGTGGTAGCGAGCTAAATTAGCGATGGTGTCTATCTCCATTTCGCTAAAGCCTAGTAACTCGCCATTTTTTATTAAATAATAAGAATGTTTGTGGTGTGCGGAATGACTGACATAAATGCCGCAATTATGCAGAATAGCTGCCGTCCACAAAAGCTCCCTTTCTTCCGTATCCCACTCGTGCAAAATTCCTTTAGTTTGGTCGAAAATTGACAGCGAAAATGCAGCGATTCGCTCGCTATATTCCATATCGACCTGATATTTACTCGCGAGTTTTATAGTATTGCGCGGGCGAATGGAACTCTGAAACCGCAAGCGACTTTCGATGAAGCCATTATTTAGCATCCAGTCAAGAATAATTCCTTCTCGCAAACTTCGCTCGCAAACTGTTAAGGAATCGATTCCTAGCAAAATCATTGCTTCTTGTAAAATCACCGCGCCGGGCAAAATAATTTCTGCCCGTTTTTGCGACATTCCGTTAATAGAAAGTCGTTCTTCATAAGAAAGCTTGCTAAAACGAGTTACTAATTTTTGGAGGTTTTTCAAGCTAAATTCATAGCCGGTCATGGGAGATGGAACCGAGCCCGTATTCTCTAGCGCGTCGATAGTTCCGATAGTTTCAATGGTTCCAGAAGTGCCTACCAAACGCGGTTTTTCTCCGGGTTTTAATTTGGCTAACAATTCATCGACTGGACGTTCTAACATTCCGCGAATGTAAGCCTTTAAATAAGCAAACTCGGTTTTACTAATGGGGTCTGTTGTTATCATTTCTGCACTCAAACGTACCGCCCCCACTTTGGTACTGGTGAGGGAACGAGGTTCGATGCTATCTCCTAAAATTAATTCCGTCGAACCCCCGCCAATGTCTATTATTGCATGGGGTTCGTTATTGAAGTCCATGGCCGAGAGGACTCCTAGATAAATTCGCCGCGCTTCTTCCGGGCCGGAGATAAGACTGACATAGAGACCTAACTCGTTTGCTATGCGTTTGAGGAAATCTACTCCGTTGGGTGCTTCTCGCACTGCGCTGGTGGCGACGGCGACTATTTGTTCGGCATTGACACTTTTTGCCACTTCTTGGAAGCGCCCCAGGCAAGCGATCGCCCTTTCCATTACTTCATCTTTTAACCTACCTTTGGGACCGGTGTCTCCTAACCTAACCGTTTCTTTATCGCGACCGATAATGGTAAATGATGGCAAAGTTGGCTCTATCTTTACTATTACCATGTGCAGGGAATTAGTTCCCATATCAATAGCTGCTAGAATGCGCTCTCGGTCTCCCACATGGACGGGAATCTTTGCTAGCGGAACTGACTTTCTCATTACAATCTATCCAATTTATAGGGCGTTCTTTGCCGTGGCGCTGCCCGGGCGACACCGCACCAAAAAACGACGTTTGCAGAATTGTCCATATTTTAAGATTAATTGGTTTCATTTACTCAATAATTTTTTTTAAGTAGGTAGGCAAAAATATTTAAACCCCGGATTTTCCCGTAGAACAGGCGTCTCGCCTGTTCCAGATGTCTAATTAATTTGACACCGGTACTTATAGCTATTAGACCTCGTGGCAAAAGTAAAAATAAAATCGTTTTTCGTTACTTTTTCCTTAAAAACTCTTCCCTATTGCCTGTTGCCTATTGCCTGTTGCCTACTTCTGCAAGAAGTCTATTTTTGCCTTAAACCTTGACAAATTAACCCTAATTAGTGTACTTAAGAAGGCAAGCTCGATTTGCCCTCTTTAAAATCTAAAATCTAAATTTGTCATGTTGACCCAATCCAATCCCGAAGCGGAATCTACATTTTTATCGATAATAAAGTTGTTGAGATGGGATAAACCTGCCGGACGTTTGATATTAATGATTCCGGCTTTATGGGCGGTATTTTTAGCTACTAAGGGAATGCCGCCGCTACCGTTAGTAGGGGTAATAGTGCTAGGGACTTTAGCTACCAGCGCGGCGGGTTGCGTTATTAACGATCTCTGGGACCGGGACATCGACCCCCAGGTGGAACGAACCCGCACTCGCCCTCTGGCATCCCGGGCCCTCACGGTAAAGGTTGGTATCGCGATCGCGATCGCTGCGATGGCTTGCGCGGCCGGTTTGGCGCTATATCTCAATGCCCTCAGCTTTTGGCTGTGCGTCGCTGCAGTGCCGGTTATTATCTGCTATCCCCTGGCCAAGCGCGCGTTTCCAGTGCCCCAGTTAGTTTTATCTATCGCTTGGGGCTTTGCGGTATTAATAAGTTGGACTGCGGCGGTGGCGGAGATCGAAACTGCCACTTGGCTGTTGTGGGGGGCGGTTATTTGTTGGACTCTGGGTTTCGATACGGTTTATGCCATGAGCGATCGCGAGGACGATAAGCGCATCGGCGTCAATTCCAGCGCTATCTTTTTTGGCGATCGCTCTCCAGAAGCGGTAGGCTTTTTCTTCTTATTAACTGTCGGTTTGTTGGCTGCATTAGGAGTGGTAATGGAGTTAGATATTGGCTTTTGGTTGGCCTTAGCTGTAGCGATCGCCTTTTGGTCTTGGCAATATGCTAGACTCCGAGACCATGAAACTTTAAAACCTTACGGTCAAATTTTTCGCGAAAATGTCTGGATAGGTTTTATTTTGTTAGTGGGGATGATTGTCGGTACCGTTTTTTAATTAACAATTGAAACCATCGACTACCAAAATGAAAAAAACAATTATTGGCATCATGGGGCCGGGTAGCGGCGCTAGCAATGCAGACTTAGAAAATGCTTATCAATTAGGTCGATTAATCGCCGAAGAATCCTGGGTTTTATTAACAGGTGGAAGGAAAGTAGGAGTAATGGATGCTGCCAGTCGCGGTGCGAAAGCAGGCAACGGTTTAACTATTGGCATCCTTCCCGATAATAATATAGATGCGGTTTCGGAAGCGGTGGATATTCCCATTTTTACCGATATGGGAAATGCCAGAAATAATATTAACGTTCTCTCCAGCGATGTTGTCATTGCTTGCGGTGTTGGTGCGGGCACTTTGTCAGAAATTGGTCTGGCAATTAAGAATAAGAAAAATGTCATTTTATTAAACAAAAACCTCGCCAGTCAAGCTTTTTTAAAGAGTTTGTCGCCCGAGAGAATCTATATTGTAGAAAGCCCGGAGGAGGCGATCGCTACTACGAAAAATTTGCTATAGCAATCCGTGCAGGGATTATGAAAAATTTGGGGGCCAGAAACCCGGTTTCTTTGAGAAACCGGGTTTCTAAAATATCGCGAACGATCTACGGCTTGCTATATAAAAATTCATTTATTGACCGAACTGCTTTTATCTGGTAAATCCAATGAAACTAACATCTCTAAATAACCTTCCTGAAAAGGAAGTTTCCCACAATCGTCATATTAAAAAAAAGGTGATGCTGTCTTCTGGAGACTTGCCCCACTTAACCAATTTCTCTCAAGCTCGTTTTGCCCCCGGTCAAGTTTCTCCGGGACATTTTCATCCCGATATGTGCGAGGTTTTTTATGTGGAATCTGGTTCCGGCATAATTGTTATTGACGGCAAAGAATATTCCCTGGAAAAAGGTACTTGCGTTGCGACAGAATTGGGAGAAGTTCACGAAATTATTAATAATGGTTCTACGGATTTAGTTATTAATTATTTTGGCTTGCAGGTTCGATCTTAAATTTAGTAGTAGCAGCCAAAGGCTAAAAGTCTGGGCCGACTTCGTAGGCTTGCTTGTAGTAATCGCTTTAGCGATTTATCTATATCAATCGCTAAAGCGATTACTACGAACTTTTGCTTTAGCGATTTATTTATATCAATCGCTAAAGCGATTACTACGAACTTTTGCTTTAGCGATTTATTTATATCAATCGCTAAAGCG
>JAXHVR010000127.1:0-13979 GCA_034189005.1 Cyanobacteriota bacterium
GGTCGGGCTAAAAGTGTGGGCCGACTTCGTAGGCTAGCTTGTAGTAATCGCTTTAGCGATTTATCTATATGAATCGCTAAAGCGATTACTACGAACACTGCCTAAAATCTTTCTTGTTTGACAATACCTTCGCCATTTTTTCGCGGGTCGGGCTAAAAGTGTGGGCCGACTTCGTAGGCTAGCTTGTAGTAATCGCTTTAGCGATTTATCTATATGAATCGCTAAAGCGATTACTACGAACACTGCCTAAAATCTTTCTTGTTTGAGAAACCGGGTTTCTTAGATACCGCAAACGATCGACGGATTGCTATAATTGTTAGTCGCTCTTTTACCTTGCCTATTCTTCATGAAATATTCTTTAGTAATTCCTATTTATAACGAAGAAAATACGCTGCCTGAATTGTATCGACGTCTTTGGGGAATTATGGATGTTATGGATGGGGAAGGGGAGGTGATTTTAGTTAACGATGGTAGCGGCGATCGCTCTCTTCAATTAATAAGAGAATTTCACCAACAAGATTCCCGCATTTGTTACCTCAGTTTTGCCCGCAATTTCGGACATCAAACTGCCGTTACTGCGGGTTTGAATTTCGCTCGCGGCGAGGTGGTAATTGTCTTAGATGGAGATTTACAAGACCCACCAGAATTAATTCCCGATTTAATTGCAAAATGGCGAGAGGGCTATCAAGTTGTTTACGCTCAAAGAATTAAAAGGCGACAAGAAAGCTGGTTGAAACGTTCGAGCGCTTTTGTCTTTTATCGCCTGCTCAGACGTCTTGCTGATGTGGATATTCCCTCGGATACGGGGGATTTTTGTTTGATGGATCGCTGCGTGGTAGATATTCTTAATAAAATGCCGGAACGCGATCGCTATATTCGCGGTCTTCGCGCTTGGATCGGTTTCGAGCAAACGGCTATTAAATTCCAACGAGACCCCCGTTTTGCGGGGGAGGTTAAATACACTTTTGCTAAGTCTTTTGCTTTGGCGATCGATGGTTTGGTTTCTTTTTCTAAAGTGCCTTTGCGTCTGGCAACTTATGTGGGATTGTTTGCCGCTTGCGTTTCGATTTTGATGGCTGTTTTGGTTTTTTATTGGCGGATTTTTTATCCCAATTCTCCTTTGACTGGGATGGCGATTATTATTATGGCTGTTTTCTTTTTAGGCGCGGTTCAATTGGTTAGTATTGGCATTTTGGGGGAATATATCGGGCGCATTTATGAGGAGGTGAAAGGCCGGCCTCTTTATACTTTGGCAGAAGTTGTGGGGTTTGAAGAAAAGAGGGAATAGAGAAGGGTTGCATCTCGGGAATTAAGAAACCGGGTTTTTTGCAAAAACCCGGTTTCTGGGAAATTAAGGTCTAGTTATTATTTTTTTAATCGATTGAATTGATAGCCAAATAACAGCTAACGGTCCTAAAGCATAAGTAATAAGATCGAACTGCGAACCTATAGAATTTAAGCAAGTTTCTAAATTAGATGGAACATCAACAAGCCCCATACCTTGACCGAGGGTATCTCCTAGATAAGGAATTGTTTTTAAGCTAGGGATGGAAATTAAGTAAAGAAATTTAAAACTCTGTAATGTCGCTAGCGTGGCTAGAATAAAATTAATTACTTGTTGCAAGCTAGGATATTTTCCTTGTTGGCGCTCGAATAACCATAAAAAAATGACGGTAGTTATCAAAACTACAATTACTATCATAAAACCAGTACCTTAGTTAAGAGTAATAATTAAAAAGTGGCAAATTTGACCTAGCTACTTCAACAGGTTTCGATAGCTTAAGCATTAGTATCACCCGTGGAGTCGCTTTCTTGTTCTGGCTTAGGTAATGTTTTCTTAATATTAAGAAATATGTATGTTACTGCTACTACCAATGCTGCAATTGTAGCAGCAGTTGGACCTAAAATAGAACTCAATAAAGCAGCCCCACCACCTATTCCAGCTGCTGCCACAAGATAATTTTCTACTATGGTACTTGTTGAACTATCGCGAGATATTTTATCTTTGTATATTTGACGTTGAACGTCTAATACTTTTTCGACATCTTGATATGTTATGTTCTCCGATTGCTTTATTTGCTCTGTTAGCGTTCTGTAATATTCTACTAGATTCTTGGTATTGTCTGGTGATATCTTTGTTTCATTTTTTAACTGCTCTTTAGACAAACTTTCGTTGACTTGATTTGGTTCCATTTTTCTGCTTTTTTATTGATTGGGCTTTTTCTAATTATAATCTTTCAATCCCTTTTTGTCAACCCTAGAATTACTTCTGCTAACCAAGGTGCGATCGCCCGCACTGAGTCTTAAGAAACCGGGTTTTTGGCAAAAACCCGGTTTCTGGAGTACAATTTATCCGTTACTCATTACCCAAAAACAACTATGTTTCGACTCTATCAGATGACCCCTTCGGGCAATTGCTATAAAGTTCGCCTGCTTTTGACACAGCTTCAAATTCCCTTTGAAAAAATAGAAATCGATATCCTCAAGAAGGAAAGTCGCACCACGGAATTTTTACGCAAAAATCCTAACGGGCGAGTTCCACTTTTAGAAACTTCCGACGGTGAATTCTTGTCGGAGTCAAATGCAATTATGTTTTATCTGGCTCAAGGCAGCGAGCTTTTCCCTGCGGATAAATGGGAGCAAGCTAAGGTGATGCAATGGTTGTTTTTCGAGCAATACAGTCACGAACCTTATATCGCTACTTCTCGTTATTGGATTAGTATTTTAGGAAAAGCCGATGAATATCGAGAAGCAATTAATCAAAAAAAAGAACCGGGTTATGCTGCCTTGGGAGTGATGGAAAAACATTTGGAAAATAATCGGTTTTTTGTAGGCGATCGCTACACCATTGCCGACATCGGTTTGTTCGCCTACACCCACGTCGCCCCAGAAGGAGGCTTCGATTTAAAACAGTTTCCAGCAATACAAGCTTGGATAGAACGAGTAATGGGGCGATCGCGATATATTACTATTAAAGAATAGGTGCGCGATCGACAATATTACCTGTTGACAATTACCCATTGACCGTTATTGTCAGCCGATCGCCTAGTTGCATCTGCCACTTTCAAAGCATACAAACTAGCTTGGGGAGTCACATATAAAGGAGTTTCCACCAGCAAACGTTCTAAAACCATCGTCGTATCTTTAGCAAACAAACCTCGGCGACTTCCTACTTCAAGAATTTCGGTTTTATCTCCTTTTATTAATTGCCCTTCTTTGGGAGTAAAAATCAAAGTTCCCTCTTCCCCGTAGATGGCAAACATATTTTCCCGCTGCCAGAAAGTTTCCCCTTTGCCATAGACGCACTCGCCGATAATGCCGTTGGTAAATTTTAACCTGGCATTACACAAACAAGCTTTATAAAAATCCTCCGACCCCTGCCAAAACTGACTTTCGCAGCTAACAGCAGCAACTTCGCCAAATAGATCCGTAAAGCGATGGAGGCGAGAGAGGGCACCGACAAAAGGAAAGCCAAATAATGAAGGTTGATAGCTCCAGCGACGGGGGGCGGGGTGTTTGGGACTAATAGTTTTGTAGCGGGCATAGAAGACTTTGCCTATTGCTGGCAACCATTTTTTAACTGCGTTATGGAGGCCACCCAACAATTCTATGTGTTCGACGTGCAATAGTTTGTTTTTGGTTTTTGCTAAGGCTATGAGTTCTTCTGCTTCGGCGGGCTCTAGGGAGAGGGGGTATTCGACGACGACGTGCAAGTTATTTTCTAAAGCGGCACGCACCATCGCTCCATGTTCCTTATTAATAGAAGAGACGATGGCTAAATCTAGATCCTCCCGTTCTAACAGTTGCCCCCAGGACGGGGAGACCTCTGTCTGGAAGATTTGACTGAATTCTTCTGTTTTCTCTGGGGTGTGACCGGCGATCGCTACTAATAACCCTCGTTCGGAACCCTTTAAAGCCTCGGCCCTTGCTTTGGCCCCATGACCGGTACCCACCATGCCAATTCTTATGGGCGGATTGATGGCCGTAAATTGAGAAGGACTTATCATAATTTTCTATTTTCTATTTTTATCTTGACTAAGGCAAATGGCCCGGTCAAGAACCCATGGATTGTTGGGCCAAGTATAAAAAACTACAAGGCCAATTATGTAAAATAAGGCTTCTGGTGCCAAAGTACCAGGGGCGGTGGCCCAAATTTGGGGAAGTATAAGCAATTAGTATCAAATTAGATTTTTTTATAACAAAAACCGTTCGATATATGTCGCAAGTCTGTTTTACAAACGAGAATTTTTCCCTTAATATCTAAGACGTAGAAAAAACCACGGCAAATCTTAGGCCTAATCGAGCCTATTGATTTGTATTAGCTAAACTTATCAATCACCATCTTGAGAGGAGAATAAAATGGCCAGTTATAAAGTTACCTTAATCAGCGAAGCAGAAGGAATCAATACCACTATTGAGTGCCCGGAGGACGAGTATATTCTGGATGTAGCAGAAGAGCAGGGCATTGACCTGCCTTACTCCTGCCGCGCCGGTGCTTGCTCTACCTGTGCGGGTAAAGTTACCAGCGGTACCATCAACCAGGAGGACCAATCTTTCTTGGATGACGATCAGATCGCCAATGGATATGTGCTGACTTGCGTAGCCTACGCGACATCCGACTGCACCATCGAAACCCACCAAGAAGAAGCTCTTTACTAAGAAAATAGGAACTGGAATCTAGCCTTCCTTGCTTTAGGCCAAGAATCGGAGGCAGAAAGCAAGGAAGGGAAGCCAAAACAGGTCTTATCGCTTAGGGGTTGGACTTGAGTTGGAGGAAAGTAGAAACGAAGGGGAGCACGTCATCTTTGCAAAAATACTTTAAAACTCTGCTACCCTGTTGCCTGTTGCCTGTTGCCTGTTGCCTAAAAGCGATAAGTTCTTGGTTCGCCTCAAAGGTGACGTGCTCCCGAAACGAAGAATGCGATCGCCCAGTCCAACCCTACTCAGTTATGTAACCTTTCTGGCTGAAACCCAAGGATTAACAGTTATTTCGGCGAACTATAAGCAATTAGTATCAAATTAGAATTTTTTATAAGAGAAACCGTTCGATATGCGGAGCAGATCTATTTTGCAAACCGGACTTTTTCCCTTAACATCAGAGATGTAAAAAACAGAACTGCAAATCTTAGGGCAGATCGAACCATAAGATTTGTATTAGCTAAACTTATCGATCGCTATCTAGAGAGGAGAATAAAATGGCCACTTATAAAGTTACCTTAATCAGCGAAGCAGAAGGAATCAATACCACTCTTGATGTACCCGACGACGAGTATATTCTGGACGTCGCAGAAGAGCAGGGCGTTGACCTGCCTTACTCCTGCCGCGCTGGTGCTTGCTCTAGCTGCGCGGGTAAAGTTACTAAGGGTGAAATCAATCAGGAGGACCAATCTTTCTTGGATGACGATCAGATCGCCAATGGATATGTGCTGACTTGCGTGGCCTATCCGAAGTCCGACTGCACCATCGAAACCCACCAAGAAGAAGCTCTCTACTAAGGAAAGAGACGAAGGCTGTTTGCTGGGCCTTATTCCAGCATCTTGTAGGTTGGGTCAAGGGTAGCGCAACCCAACATTAACGGGAGCAAAATCCAAGGATTTTGTTGGGCCCTGCGAAGCTACACCCAACCTACTAATGGTATTTTTTATTTTGGCGAAGATATTGTAATAAGGAAAGAGGCGAAGGCTCTTTGCCGGGCCTTATTCGAGGGAAGGCCAGCAATGCCGATAGGGTTCTTAGAAGGAGCCAAAGGTAATCTCATTGCTGAGGGGTTGGACTTGAGTTCCAGGAAAGTAAAACTCAAGAATGCGATCGCTGCTCCAACCCAACTCAGCTAATTTGATGGAACCTTTCTGACTGAAACCGACTCCGTGTCCGAACCCGCCGCCAACTATAGCGTAACCTTGCAAGTTTTTCTGTCCGTCATAAATTGGGTCGAGATAAAATAAGGTACTCCAAGGAGCCCATAAAGCATTTTGCACCTCATCTTTTTCCAGTAAAAGAGGCCCCAGGTCAGTTTCCACCAGCATTTTTAACACTCGACCGGATCGCGATCGCTCCAAAACTCGCATTTCTTTAACGGTCTTTAAATTAGCAAAGGTGCTTTTTTTCTCCCTCAAATAGCTCTTTAAATTACCCGCTACACCCTGCAAGCTCAATTGCTCTCGCCACCGAAAATCGACCCAACCATCCTCGTTAAAGCCTTTCTTAATACTCATAAACCGACGGAAATTTGGCTCCGAAGCCAAACTATTAGCGCTTAAATTCCAAATATTATTAGCAGAGTCGATGGTCGGTTGCAAGTAAGGACGCCCCGGACCGTCCCAGACATCGTTAAAATCGGCAGTCACTCCTCCACTGGTAGCGAAATAAACTGCATCCACTAGCTCGTTTTCGTAAGTTAATACCAATCCTTTAGTAGCGGCGATCGCTTTATCCGTTTGCGGGTAAACATCCAACCCTTTATAAACCTGGCAGTGGGTGTTGGCGCAGAGTTCGTAATTATCTGCCTGGAAACGGCGCAAATTCCGCAGGGCATAAGTCCTGGCTATAATTGCCTGAGCTTCTAGGGATGCCTGGGGCGGCCAGGCGCCGAGCTCGTGGGGCACTACTCCGCGCAAATATGTTTCTAAGGGAACGTTATTGACTAAGGTATAAGTCCCGTAAGCGTTTGGTTGCAGTCGCAGGGTTCCACCGTAGAGGCGATCGCCTTCTTCCCCCTCGATGCCGTTAACTAAAATAACGCTTTTGCCGGCGACAATATCTAACTCGTGACGGTGGTAAGTTAGACCGTTGGTCTGCCAATAAGCCACTTTTTTTTCTTTGACAATTTCTACGTCTAAATAAGCACTATTATGACCTCTTGCCTGCAAAGTTTGTAACAGCCAACGCCGCAGAAGCGGAGTAGTATAAACTTCTCTATCCGCCCAAACTTTCCACCTTCCGGGTTGAGAGATTTCTACTTTAATACCTAGTTCTTGCCATTTACTGGCGCTTTCTTCCGCGCTTTCAAAGCTGCGGTGGCTGCTGAGGACTAAACGTTCTCTTAACAAGGGTTTTTCTAAGGGTTTGGTTTTGATTTGGAGGGTTACGCTATCTACGCTCAGGCTTCCTTCCCCTTCCATTGTTTTGAAGCGCAAATTTAATTTATCTTCTGGGGTTGCTTTTAGGGTTAATTTATCTGTGGTTTTTTCTCCAAATTTTTGGACGATTCCTATTTGCAACCAGCGGCGGTTTGTGCTTTGGCTGAAAGCCGAATTAGCGCTAATTGCTAAGATAAATATTGTTGTTGTAAAAATGGCGGTTAAATTAATTGTAAAGTTATGGTTTGGTTTGATTTTTGCTGGATAGTTTTTTAAGGTAGATTTTAAGGCGATCGACTTTCGATTCAAAGCAGTTGTCAATGGGGGAACCGACACAGTTATTTGCCTCCAGAGTTATGAATTAAGAACTTGGGTAATAATAGATTATAGCATTTATGGGGAAAAGGAGGAATTGTTGTTAGAACGTGGAGCGCGACTACTGGGGGGTGCAAGGTAGAACGGGCATATCGTCTCGGGCAGTTTCCGTTTTCTAGACCGGAGTTCGAGGGTGCGATCGCGCGTCCTATCTAAATCGCTAAAGCGATTACTACAAACAAACTTTTGAAGCTAAAACACTACTTCTAACCAACTCTTAGAAACCGGGTTTCTGGGACCCCAATTTGTCACAACCTCCGCACGAATTGCTATATTCTGCAAATACAAGCGGTATTCTTGGGGCGTATATTTTACCATGCTAGCGACCTTTCATCTTGACTTTTTCTAGGATTAGGATTTTTAGTTAATGCGGGTTCAAAGATGATGACCTCATCTTCGTAGTCGGCCCCAATAACAGGAGAATGAGTGCAAACAATAATTTGTCTTTCTCCTAGTTGTTCCGACATTTTTTTCAGCAATAAACGCTGCCAGTCAACGTGGAGAGAAATTTCGGGTTCGTCAACTAAAACAATTTGGCGATCGCTCATCCGACTGGCAGCATATATTAAAGTAATAATCTGACGTTCCCCAGAGGATAATGCCCGATTAATACCAGGAATCATAGCTAAATCGTCGTTAAATTTGATACCAATAGCATTTCTTCTCGAACTTGGTTTTGGCAATTTTTCCCATAAAACTTCGATTTCTTTCTCTTCTAAAAAAGAATTAACTGCGTTTAAATAATTTTCGATAACAGCAAAAGATAGTTTTTGCTTTTCTACCACTTTTTCTAAAGCATCTTTGTAGGTATTCAACACTCTAACGGCAGCTTTTTTTG
The DNA here is from genome assembly GCA_034189005.1 of Cyanobacteriota bacterium. Lineage (GTDB taxonomy): Bacteria > Cyanobacteriota > Cyanobacteriia > Cyanobacteriales > Microcoleaceae > CALKCV01. Next base: position 8,293 of record JAXHVR010000127.1, read on the forward strand.
ATTCTTCGTCTGCTTCAAATAATTTCACTGAAGCTTCAAGATTCGCGACTATTTGTAAGCCTTTGGCAGGATAATTTTTTAGATTTTCAGTCAGGGATTTTATTTCTTCGATAATTAAATCGGAATCGCCTTCCACTGGTTGCGAATCTTTAGAAAGAGCGTTAAAAATTTGAGGCAGTATTCCACCTAAATATTTTTGTTCTGCTTGTTTTACTTTGAAAAAAGATTCGTTGATTTCTTCGTTTAAACTTGCTTCAATTTCCAGGGTAGATGGATAGTTGAGCAAAGGAACAAAATCACCAAAAAGCTTTCTGGAAAATTGACTTTTTTGTTGCTGTATTTCTGGCGGAGAAATAATTTGAGATTGCCCCTTCTGGCAAACAAAACATTAACTCCAGGGCGAAAACTTTGACTGATATCGAACAGACCGTAAACTCCCGTCGCTTCCAGATGCTCTACATATAATGACATTTGACTCAATCTCCCGCTGGATTGTTAACAACATCTTTCTCGGGCGAACCCCGACCTCCGACACGACACCACTTCCATTCTACTATAATAGTCAACATCAATAACAAATCCATCAAAAAAACACGCCATGACCGACTTTCAAGACGAATTGACATCATCGTAGCGATCGCCGATGGAAGCGTCATAAATCGTCGCTAGATTTAATAGAAAAATCTATTAACCATTTTAGCTTAGATTTGTCACCATTTATATAAGCAGCGATGATTTCTGCAACTTCGGTAGCTTTAGCTATGGGCAACACATAATCAAACACTCGTGCCATTGCTTTTAATGTTTGACTCGTCCAGTCGCCATCTACCACCAAAACGGCGAGTAACTCTTTATTTTTTCCTTTCCAGTTGATAGCTGAAAACATTTTATCTTTAGCATATAAAGATGCGTGTCTCGAAGACGATTTCCTGACTTCTATAAAAGCTTGAGGAGAGCGATCGTCGGGGATAACAAAATCAGCCCGAAAGTTATAAATTACCCCGTCAATAGGTTGAGACTCAGACTCGCTTTTATAAGGTACGCCAGCACTATCGAGAGCATTCGCAACTAAACTTTCGAGAAAAACTCGCCCTACTAAATCTCGCACTATTCCTTCTAAAGTGGGTTCGACACTTTGCAGTATTTGTCCGCGATCTATAGTTTTATTTGCCACTTTTTCATCTAACATTTGAGCTAGTTTTCGAGAGGCAGGCTTTGAAATTGTTCGATCGCAAACGTTTCCTATTTGCTTTTTTAGTGCTGCTTTGCTGGAGACACCTATTAAACGCTGAAATAGAGGCAGCATATAAGGATGAGATTGGATGTATTCCGGTTGAAAATCTGAGAATTGATTCGTGTCTTTTTCTAAGTCATTTAACCAGGTTTCAACGGTGTTTCTTAACTTTAAATAAACACCATCTGTTATAGCTTTTTCCGTATCGAAAGGAAGAGCTTGAACTCGCTGCCATTCGGCGAAAACTTCTTCCGCCGTGGCAGATATAGGGTCTAACAAACTGTTAATGCCCCTTAAAATTACTGTTTTTTCTTCCACTCCTTCAAGGTTTAGCGGTTGGAGCAAATTAAATCCAGAAGTCTGCCGGCTCAACTCTAAATATATTTCTATGTAATTAGCGATCGCTTCTGTCGCCAGCTCGTATAAACTATTATTTTCCGCAGACATACTTATTTTTTTACCTGTAAAGTTTTTGTTTGCCTTTGTTGTTTATTTTTAAACTCTAACTGCTCTAATTTCAAATTCTCCGAGACCTTGTTTGGAACCATCTCTTTTAGCAAGTTTCCATCGCTGACCTCGACTTCTTAGCAGCTTTATTTCCATTACCTCAAACCCATTTTCTTTCATTAACTCCCCCAGCAGTTCTTCTGTTGGTATATGAATTCCATACAATGCTGCATTGGCTACTACTAAATGTAAGTAACTTCCAGGCTTTAGAACTCTTCTTAATTCTTTAATAACAGACTGCATTTGAGCAAAATAAGGATAAACTAGCAAATAGTAATCTTTTTTTCCCGCTCTATTTTTTTTTTCTTCTTTTAGTCTGTCAATAAGAGGAGAAACCAACGAGCAAAAACTCGGAGATAAACTCCGCGAAAATTCAAGCTGGTTCCGTTTTAATTCAGTCGGGGCAGTTGTAGTATTAACAATTAATTGGCGGCGCACTCGCTCCGTAATTTCTCGCCACGAACCAGCATAACGCCAAAAATATAATTCCATCCGAGTCATTTCAGCAAAATCAAAATTATTTAAGTAGGGAGGAGAAGTGACGCAAAGAGAACAACTTTCATCCTCAACTTGCAACATTTTTTCTGAACTAACTGGATACAGTCTTGCTTTATACTCAATCGATTTCCCTAAAAAATTGATGTCAGTTTTTATTTCATTGCAGAGGCTTGTAACTGCATTTAGATAAGAAATTGTTCGCTTTTTAGTAGTAGGAGCTTTATAAATGCCATCCGTTTGAGAGCTTGACATCATTTCCACAACTCTACTTACTATTAGGCGATAAATCGATCTATATTTTGGCTTAACTTCTTCTTCTTTTAAAACCGCAGATGCTAACTGTCTTAGGTTTGGTTCTGAGAAAAGTTTTAATAAAAATTTAATTGCATCCGGGCTCCATATTTCCGCTAGGTTGCCGAGAAACAATTCCAGAGACAATAACAGAGTTTCTATGTTTTCTATTTCCTCTCTATTAGGCGGCAAAAGTTTGCCTTGGGAAACGTCGAATAAAAACGGGTTAGGTTCAAAACCAATAGCATTAATTCCTTCTAAATTAGCTTGCACCAAAGAAGTAGAAACTCCTGCAAATGGATCTATTAAAATATCTTCTTTCTTTAGTTGAGAGTGGCGAAGGCACTGACTGACAAATTCTGGGGAAAAACCAGCTACAAAATTAAACCAGCGATGGATGGGGTGGCGATCGCTCGTTAAACTGGTCGGTAATTTTTCGTCAGGTATTTGTTCTTCAAATAAACTTAATTGTTTCAATGTTAGCACTCTCCTTTTGGTTTAATTTCTTTTAAAATTTATCAAAAACCACGTTTTTCAGAGCTTTCCAACCAATGGTCCTAACCCTCAAAACGCTACCCATTCAATTGTACTATAATAGTCAACATCAATAACAAATCCATCAAAAAAAACACGCCATGACCGACTTTCAAGACGAATTCGACATCATCGTAGTGGGTGCCGGCCACTCCGGTTGCGAAGCGGCACTCGCCGGGGCCCGCCTCGGTTGCCGCACCCTCCTCCTCACTCTCAATCTCGATAAAATTGCCTGGCAGCCTTGCAACCCTGCCGTCGGCGGACCGGCTAAATCTCAACTCGCCCGCGAGGTGGATGCCCTCGGCGGGGAAATTGGCAAGATGACCGATCGCACCTATCTCCAAAAGCGCGTCCTCAATTCTTCCCGGGGGCCCGCCGTCTGGGCCCTCCGCGCCCAAACGGATAAGCGCGAATATGCCGCCGTTATGCGGGATATCGTCGAAAACCAAGAACATCTCACCGTCCGCGAAGGCATGGTGACCGACCTGGTACTCGGCCCCAACGAGGAAATCTTGGGAGTAGAAACTTATTTCGGAGTAGCTTTTAAGTGCAAAGCAGTCATCCTCACCACCGGTACTTTCCTCGGCGGCATCATCTGGGTCGGCAATAAATCTATGCCAGCGGGGCGGGCGGGGGAGTTTCCGGCGATCGGCTTGACGGAAACTTTGAATAAATTGGGTTTTGAAACCGGACGGCTGAAAACTGGAACTCCGGCGCGGGTGGATAAGCGATCGCTCGATTACAGCAAACTCGAACCCCAACCGGGCGACGAAAAAGTCGGCTGGTTCAGCTTCGACCCAGAAGTTTGGGTCGAACGGGAACAAATGAATTGCTATCTCACCCGAACCACTCCAGAAACTCATAAATTAATTCGCGACAATTTGCATTTGTCTCCAGTTTACGGCGGGTGGGTCGATGCCAAGGGTCCGCGCTATTGCCCGAGTATCGAGGATAAAATAGTTCGCTTCGCCGATAAGGAAAGTCACCAGATTTTTATCGAACCAGAAGGACGGCAGATCCGCGAACTTTACATCCAAGGTTTCTCCACCGGCTTGCCCGAGAGTTTGCAACTGCAAATGTTGCGCAGTTTGCCCGGTTTGGAAAACTGCGAAATGTTGCGCCCCGCTTATGCCGTGGAATACGATTATTTGCCGGCTACTCAATGCTATCCCACCCTGATGACTAAGAAAATTGAAGGTCTATTTTGCGCGGGGCAAGTTAACGGTACCACCGGTTACGAAGAAGCCGCCGCCCAGGGAATTGTTGCCGGGATTAACGCGGTTCGCTTTGTTAAGAAACAGGAGGAAATAATTTTCCCCCGGGAGCAAAGTTACATCGGCACTTTAATCGACGATTTGTGTACCAAAGATTTGCGCGAACCTTATCGAATGCTGACCAGTCGTTCCGAATATCGCTTGATTTTGCGTTCCGATAATGCGGACCAACGGCTGACGCCTTTGGGGCGAGAAGTTGGTTTGATAAATAATCGCCGCTGGAAGTTGTTTCAGGAGAAACAAGCAAACATTGTGGCGGAAAAAGAACGGCTTTACGAAACGAGAATTAAGGAAAGGGATGAAGTTGGAATTGCTATTGTTTCCGACACCAAACAAAGAATTAAGGGTTCTATTACTCTGGCAGATCTTTTGCGCCGCCCCGGGTTTCATTATCTGGATTTGGAAAAGTACGGTTTGGGAAATTCGGAGTTGGCTTTGGCAGAGAAGGAAGGGGCGGAAATTGATATTAAATATTCCGGCTATCTCCAGCGCCAGCAAAACCAAATCGACCAAATTACTAAGCAAGAACATCGGAAGTTGCCGGCGGATTTGGATTATTTGGCTATTTCTACTCTCTCGATGGAAGCCAGGGAAAAATTAACGAAGGTTAAGCCTCTTACTCTGGGGCAGGCGGGTAGAATTGGCGGGGTAAATCCGGCGGATATTAATGCTTTGTTGGTTTATCTGGAGGTTCAAAGTCGGCAACAATTAACAATTAATAATTAATAATTAATAATTATAGCAATTATTGAATCGGTGAAGTACATTTTCGATCCCCCCCAGCCCCCCGCAGAATCGGGGGGAGCCAGAGCAAATCAAAGTCCCCCTTTTTAAGGGGGATTTAGGGGGATCGATCCGGGTGTACCTCACCAATTCAATAATGGCTATAATAATTGGAGAGGAGCTAGCAGATAGGCGATCGCCCCTCAAACACAAATTCCCTCACCCCCCAGAAACCGGGTTTTTTGCAAAAACCCGGTTTCTTAAACCTCCTGGAACATTCCTCCAGCAAATCTCTTCCTCCACCAATTTAACTACGAAGATAAGTCTAGCTTATCGAAAAACAGCTTTTGTTTTATTTTGATAATCGTTGAAACCTTGTTTAATTGAGAATATTAGACTTCTTGCAAAAGTAAAAATAAAATCGTTTTTAGTTCCTTTTTCCTTAAAGACTCTTCCCTGTTGCCTGTAGCAATAGTGCCTGTTGCCTACTTCTGCAAGAAGTCTATTGTCAATAAACTAACGAATTTGCGTCGTTTGACAAATCGACGGTCATTTGGTACAAAGCTTGTACCTCAACTAAAATCTGAAGCATCTTTTAACCAAAAATTACAACCAGACTCGCCAAA
>JAXHVR010000128.1:0-13957 GCA_034189005.1 Cyanobacteriota bacterium
GCTAGTCTTCGGGGCTTTTTTGCTTGAAAACAAAAAAATCAATTTCTGTACTATAATATTCCCAGTGCGTAGCTTAGTGGGACTACGAGCGTCGTCTTTATGGGCGCGGGCGAAATATAACCCATCTATTAGCCGAAGAATCTAGTTTAATTGGGTGCAAAATTTTAATTATCTTTATTACTAAAGAAAACAGAAAGAAGTATGGACTGGACGCTATTATTAAAAGCTCAACAATTGGACTTTATCCACAGATTGAAAACGGGAGATTTACTAAATTGCGAAACTCCGGGCAGGCATCGAGAATTAACTATTATTTCAGGGGGGAAATTAGAACAATTACAAAAGCGGTCTTGGCAGGAGGCAGAAAAGTATCGAGAATATCCAGAGTTTAGGGATGTGTTTATTAAGCTTATGACCAAACAATTAGGGGAGGAAGTAGTAAAAGCTTGTTTGGGTAATTTGGTGACAAAAGTATGGGAAGGAGAAAGTAGAAAAAAGGAATCAACAATTCATTTTAGCTTGTATTCTAATCAAGAAATAAGCATTGCAGTTAAAGCAGTTAGTGGAAGTAGCGATCGGGTTCGATGGTGGATTAATTATGAGGATATAGAGAAAAATGCAGTTGTAGTTTGCATTTTGATTCAAGAAGAAATAAACGAGTCAACTCCAGAGTATCGCCCGATTTTAGCAGGGTTTATGCCCAGCGAGCATTTCCCGATGGAGAGGGGGGAATCTTCTGTGGGTATTAACGATCTGTTGTATGGCGGAGGCTTGCAAATTTATCTGGAAAATTTAAGTTCGGCAGAAGGGCATGGGTTGTTTATTCCTATTCCGAAAAAGCAACAAGAGGAGGAAGAAACTTCTATTAAATCCCAAGATGTTATGCTGGATGCTACGACCAGGTCTTATGCTTATTTGAGTATGGGAATAGACCGCTATAAAGAGGGTAATTATCAAAAGGCTCTTGATGATTTTAACGATGCCATTCGCCTCAACCCCCACATCGCCCCGGCCTACAGTTATCGAGGTAGCTCTCGCCGTCTTTTGGGGGATTATCAAGGGGCAATTAAAGATTATCATTTAGCTTTGCAAGTAATTCCGAAAAATGCGGCAATTGTTTATAATAATTTGGGCATTGCTCGTTCTAATTTGGGAGATAAAAGAGGGGCGATCGGGGAGTACGATCGCGCTTTGAGGATTAACCCTCACTTGCTATCGGCATATTATAATCGCGGCGTTGCCAGGGCAGAAATGGGAGAGTTGCGAGGGGCGATCTTGGATTATTCCCAAGCGCTGAGGATTAATCCGAATTTGGCGTCGGTTTATTATAACCGGGGAGTTGCCAGGGCGGAGGTCGGAGAGAAGCACGGGGCGATCGATGATTTCACGGCTACGCTGAACATCAACCCCAACCTAGCTTCTGCTTATTACAACCGGGGTTTGGCCCATGGGAGTATAGGGGATAGATCGGGGGCGCTGACGGATTATCAGACGGCGGCGGATATGTACCAGCAGCAAGGGAAGCAAAAAGAGTACGGAGATGCGATCGCCCGGATCCGAGAGTTGCAAGGATAGGTGAATAATTAACAATTAATAATTAATAATTAATAATTAAGATAACCAAGAAACCCGGTTTTTTAAAGAACACCTTCGCCATTTTTCTTGTAGGTTGGGTGTAGCGTAGCGAAACCCAACAGACGTGAGGCATGGAGATGTAAGAAACCGGGTTTTTGGCAAAAACCCGGTTTCTGGCGGGGGAATTAGCATTGCGATCGGATGTAGGGCGAAGGTATTGTTAAAAAAACCGGGTTTCTTCATTCTAAATTAAGATGCATCCGTAAAATGGTAGGTCGGGCAGAGCGATCGCGCAACCCAACATTTTTTGTGTAATTTTTTAGTAAAATCCCCTAACCTTCGCACCACTCTATCCGATTATCGAGAACAACCGATGAAAGCACCAATTAACAGCATCCAAATCAAACAAAAAGCCCGCGAACTAGGATTTCACCTGGTGGGTATCGCCGCTGCAGATACGAATATTGAGTTAGAAAAACAAAGATTGCAAGCATGGTTGGATAAAGGCTATCAAGCAGATATGGCTTGGATGGCGAACCCGAAACGCCAGGATGTGAAGCGAGTAATGCCAGAGGTCGAGTCTGTAATCTGCGTCGCCCTCAACTACTACACCCCCCACCAGCGCCCCGAAGGCAAAGAGTACGCAAAAATATCCCGTTACGGTTGGGGTCGCGATTACCATAAGGTCGCGCACAAAAAGCTCAAGGCCCTTTCTAACTGGTTGCAAGACCAAGGGGAGGGCATTCTCGCTCGTTATTATGCCGATACCGGACCGGTGCAGGATAAAGTCTGGGCCCGGGAGGCGGGGATCGGTTGGATCGCTAAAAACGGCAATGTAATAACGACTGATTATGGTTCTTGGCTGTTTTTGGGGGAAATTTTGACTAACCTAGAGTTAACCAGCGATCGCCCCCACGCGGAACATTGCGGCACTTGCACTCGCTGTATGGAAGCTTGCCCCACTGATGCTATTAGGGAACCTTTCGTAGTAGATAGCGATCGCTGCATCGCTTACCATACTATAGAAAATCGCGCTTCGGATTTGCCGGAGTCGATTAAATCCAATCTCCAGGGTTGGGTTGCCGGTTGCGATATTTGTCAGGATGTTTGTCCGTGGAATCAACGCTTCGCAAAGGAAACCGATGTGAAGGATTTTCAGCCTTACCCCCAGAACGTCGCGCCGACACTCGCAGAGTTAGGAGAGATCTCCGATGAGGATTGGAATCGACGTTTTCCTGCCTCGGCACTGCGAAGGATTAAACCAGAAATGCTCCGACGCAACGCTCGTGCTAATATGAAAAATTAGGGTAGCGATCGTTCGTAGCATTCTATAGCTAGAACGATCGCTTGTAGTAATCGCTTTAGCGATTTATAGATATGAATCGCTAAAGCGATTACTACGAACTAGCGCTACCCCATTTAGTAAGATTGCTATAATTGTTAATTGCACTTTTCCCCATTCCCGATTTTCAATGACTAAAACAATTATTTTTGATTTCGATGGTACTTTGGCTGATACTTTTGAGACGATTGTCAGTATTACTAATCGTCTTTCTGTCAAATTTGGATATGAACCAGTCAGCAAAGAGGAAATCCCCAAACTTAAGAATTTAAGCTCTAGGGAAATCGTTCAAAAATCGGGAATTTCTTTTTTTAAAATTCCTTTTTTAATTAGGATGCTGAAAAAAGAATTAAAAAATAGGATGATAGAAGTTAGTTTATTTCCTGGAATTAAAGAACTTATCCTAGATTTGAAAGCGGAAGGATATTCCGTGGGCATCCTTACTTCTAATTCCCGAGAAAACGTTAAAGCTTTGATGGCAGCAAACGGTTTGGAGAATAGTTTTGATTTTATCGATCCTAGTGCCAAGCTTTTTGGCAAACATAAGTCGATCGCTAAATTGTTAAAACGAGAGAAACTTAAGCGGGAAGATGTGGTTTATGTAGGAGATGAAACTCGGGATCTAGATGGGGCGAAAAAGGCGGGGGTAAGAGCGATCGCTGTCTCTTGGGGCTTCAATTCACCAGAAGCATTGACTCGACATAATCCAGATTTTTTAGCTTCCAACCCCCAGGAGTTGATGGAATTTCTTAAAAGAAAGTTGCTATAGCAATTCTAAATTATTTGTCCGTAGAACAGGCAAGATGCCTGTTCCCTGTTCCCTGTTCCCTGTTCCCAATTCCCAATTCCCAATTCTCAATTCCCAATTCCCAATTCCCAATTCCTAAATTATGACAAACACTACCAGAGAAGGTCAGGAACAATTAGCTGCATGGTTGAACCGTCTAATAGAAATTCTTCGCCTCCAAGGCGGGGAGACTTGGTTGGCCTTGGTGCAGATTGCATCGGGAAAAACAGCGGCGATCGCCCTCGACGGTATCGCCTTAGAAGTCACTGCAGTTGGAGGCGACGCTCTCCAACTGCTCTTCAACTATGCTCTCTCCCCGAATTCGATAAATTTTCGCAGCGATGCCGATACCCTCAGAGATATAGTAGCGGGCAGGTTAACTCTCGATGCTGCTTTGGCAAATGGTAAAATTTATGCCCGCAACCATTTGGATGAGTTGTTGAGTATGTACAAGTTGGTGATGCGGATTTTAGCCGACAGCGCCACTAATCCCCAATTGCAGGAACTTTGGATGGAGTTCGACTCTTCCCGGTCCGCTTCTGCAACTCGCCGGTTGCCATCTCTCCTCGAAGGACAAAAACCTTCCTACGGTTATTTCATCAAAAGCGTCCCAGAAGACGTGCTGGCGATCGAGGTCGAACCTTAAGAATTAACAATTAACAATTAACAATTAACAATTAAGAATTATAGCGATTCAAGAATCGGTGAAGCAGACCCCGATCGATCCCCCGTTCATCCCCCTTAAAAAGGGGGACTTTGAAAACAATCTGGCTCCCCCCTTATAAAGGGGGGCTGGGGGGTCATTCTCAATCTACTTCACCGAGCGCGATAATTGCTATAACAACTAACAACTAACAACTAACAACTAACAATTAACAACTTACAACTGAAAAAATGCTAAACCCGATCGAAACTAAGACAGGGGTTGGGCCGGAACGACCCAACACGAGCCAAAGCAAGCGGATCGTACTGACGACTTTCGGTTCCTTGGGGGACTTGTATCCTTATCTGGCGATCGCCGGAGGCTTGCAAAGTCGCGGTCATCGCCCCCTCATCGCTACTAGCGAGAGATACCGCCAACAAGTTGAAGCTGCTGGCATAGACTTTCATCCAGTCAGACCCGATAGTTTGCCGGACTTTGAGGGGGATGGAGAATTTCTCGGCGCGATGATGTCCCAGGGGCGATCGCTAGAATACGTCGTCTGCTATCTATTAATGCCCCACTTACGGGCTAGCTACGCCGACTTGATGGCGGCCAGCGCGGGAGCGGATTTGTTGGTGGCTCATCCCCTCACTTTCGCCGGTCCTCTGGTGGCGGAGAAAATCGGTATCCCTTGGGTATCCTGTATCCTCTCCCCCTATTCCTTATTATCTGCCTGGGATCTCCAGGGTTATCTTTGGACCGGGAATGTCCCCCTCTCCACGGAGGAAAAAGCCCAGATAGCAGCGATGCAGGATGGTATCGGGCGGCATTTTCAGTGGCAAGCGCGTTTCTGGAGCGCCCCTTGGCGGCAGTTGCGGCGGGAACTTGGTTTGCCGTCCTGTTGCGATTCTCTCTTTGGCGGCATCCACTCGCCCTATTTGGTTCTGGCGCTCTTTTCCGAGGTGCTGGCAGCGCCACAACCGGACTGGCCGCCGCAAACTCGGATCGCGGGTTTTCCTTTTTACCGCCCTCCAAATTCTGAGGGTTTGTCTGGGGAGTTGCTGCGGTTTTTGGATGCCGGGGAGCCGCCCATCGCTTTTACTTTGGGTTCCTCGGCGGTTTTGGCTCCGGGTAACTTTTATTTTGAGGCCGCCGCTGCCTTGCGAGAGTTGGGTTATAGGGCTGTTTTGCTGGCGGGGCAGGAGGCACGGAAGTTGCCTCCAGAACTGCTGCCGGAAGGAGCGATCGCCGTGGAGTACGCGCCCCACTCGGAACTTTTTCCCCGGTCGGCGGCTATCGTCCATCACGGCGGGGTCGGTACTACTGGGGAGGCCCTGCTGGCCGGTCGCCCGATGTTGGTGGTCCCCGACGATTTCGATCGCCCGGATAATGCGGCCCGGGTCGCGCGCTTGGGTGTCGGGCGGATTCTTAATCGCGATCGCTATTCGGCGGCGGCCCTGGATGCCGAGTTGAAACAGTTGTTATTCGACCCAGTTTACGAAGAGCGGGCCGCTAGTATCGGTCGCTTGTTGCGGGTGGAAGATGGGGTCGGGGCGGCTGCCGATGCGATCGAGGCTTTGTTCGGTTCCCTGTAAAACAAGCAAGATACCGGTAAAACAGGCATTCCGGCCTGTTCTACTTTACCAATTGCCCATTACCTATTACCTATTATAGCATTTATCGAATCGGTGAAGTACATTTTCGATCCCCCCCAGCCCCCCTTGAAAAGGGGGGAGCCGGAAATTTTCAAAGTCCCCCTTTTTAAGGGGGATAATGGTGGATCGATCGGGGTGTACTTCACCGATTCAATAATTGCTATACCAATTACCTATTACCAATTACCTATTACCGAAAAAAATGAAAGTTACCCTTGATGCTGGAGAACTAAATGTCATTGCCAGATTTATTCGTTCTGGGGATGTTGTCTTTGATGTCGGTGCGTATATCGGTCAGTGGACCGATGAGGTTTTCAAACAATGCCGGGGGGATAGCCTCTGGATGCATAGTTTTGAACCTCACCCCCAAATTTATCAAAAATTAGTCGCTAATCTCGCCCAACCAATTAGCCTCGGGCGGGTTTTTCCCAATAATTTCGCCCTATCTAACTCGGAGGAAATTAAGACTCTTTACGATTATCAAGACTGTCGCTTCCTCAATACTCTCTATCGCCGCAATTGGGAAGATGAAAAAAACAATAAAATGGGAACGCCCCAGCAGTTTCCTATCTTAGTTACTACCCTGGATGCTTATTGCCAGCGCTGGGAAATTCAAAGGATTAATTTCCTCAAAATTGATGTCGAAGGCAGCGAGTTGGATGTCTTAAAAGGAGCAACGAAAATGTTGGCTGCGGGCAAAATAGATTATCTCCAGTTTGAATACGGCAATACTTTTAAGGATGCGGGAATTTCCTTGAAAGCTGTTTTTCAATTCCTGCAACAATATCGCTATTCTCTGTTTAAGATTTTGCCAAACAAATTAGATTACCAACAGGAGTTTTTGCACCCTAGCGAAGACTGGCAGTGGAGTAATTTTTTGGCAGTTAACGAGCGTTTTCTCTCTGGAGTTTTGGGAGAGTTTCCTCAGATGTTCGATTTGGCAAAACTTTGCCGGGAAAATTCGATTCAACCGAGGGGCGTAATTCATATTGGTGCTTATGAAGGGGAGGAAATACAGGCCTATCGAGAGATGGGAATAGAAAAGGTCTTGTTCGTCGAAGCTAACCCGGAAGTATTCGATCGCCTCCAGGAAAAGATGGCCGCTATGCCAGAGGTGCGGGTTGCTAATTATGCGATTTGCGATCGCTCTGGTTCGGTAGAACTGCACGTCGCCGCTAACGAACAAAGCAGTTCGATTTTGTCGGCGAATAACCAGAGCGAACAGAATGTCTATACCCGGGAAATATCTAAGGTAACTGTAGAGGCAAAAACTCTGGATAATCTCCTGGCCGAATTGAACTTGTCCCCAGAGGATTTTAACTTGCTTAATATCGACATTCAAGGGGCGGAATTATTAGCTTTGCGAGGAGCGAGTAATGCTTTGCAGTTTGTGGAAGGGATTAATATTGAAGTTAATTACGAGGAAATTTATCGCGGTTGTCCTTTAATAGAGGATATCGACGAGTTCCTGGAAAAAGCTGGCTTCGAGCGGGTAGCGACTACTACGCCTTACGATCCTTCTTGGGGCGATGCTTTTTATGCGAAAAAACCGACGATTGCTATGTCAACTTTGAGCAAAAACGGCGGATTTGCCAATCAGCTTTTCCAGTACGGTTTTTTAAAAATCTATGCCAAAGAACATAATTTGCGAGTAGAAACTCCAGAGTGGATCGGACGGGAGATTTTCGGTCTGGACGATCCGCCAATAGGGCGATCGCTCCGTGCAGTTGGAGAGAATATAGAGAGCGATTTGTCGGCTTCGGAGATTGTCAACGCCCCAGAAGCTTTGAAAAACGTTGATTTTTGGGGATTTTTCCAATATCACACGGCCTACTACGCCCGGCATAAGGAGTATTGGCGATCGCTCTTCGAGCCGGTTGGAGAAATCGAAGCGAAAATGCAAACTGCCTGGGAAGGTCTCGCCGCCAAAGGCAAGACTGTAGTGGCGATCCATTTGCGACTGGGAGATTATTTTTATCTCTGCCCCCATTGGATCGCTCCTTGGGAATGGTACGCGGAATGGCTGCGGGGTTTCTGGGATACTCTGGAGGAGCCGATTCTTTATCTTGCCAGCGACGAGGCAGAGAAGGTTTGGGAATATTTTGCCGAGTATCGGCCGGTAACGGCGCGAGATTTGGGAGTCGATCTGCCTGGGGCGGAGTTTTATCGGGATTTTTATGCGTTGAGTCGCGCCGATGCCGTAGGAATCTCTAACAGCACTTTTTCCTTTGCCGCTTCCATGCTCAACCGACGGGCGAAATATTTCTTCCGCCCCCATTTCCCCTCCCAGAAGTTGATTGCTTTCGACCCTTGGAACGCTCCGCCTTTGTTTAGGTAGGGTTTTGGGGAATTAGGAAGGGCGATCGCCTCACGAATGAAGGTTCCACCAGTATACTCAGAACGGGTAAAAAATACGCTTTTTACGATAGGAGACGCGGAGAGGGGGAGACACGGAGACACGGAGATTAAAAGAAGCTCATCCCCCTTCTCCCCGCACAAGCGCGTCCTCTCCAAGAAGCGCAATTCTTTACCGCTTTAAGTATAACTTATATCAATTAACAATTAATAATTAATAATTGTGCGATCGGCGTATATAGCGATTATTGAATCGGTGAAGCAGACCCGCTCGATCCACCATTATCCCCCTGTCGATCCCCCTCCCGTCCCCCTTAAAAAGGGGGAGGCCAGAGGAAGGAGCTTTTTATGTACGGAGGACTTTGAATTGTTCCGGCTCCCCCCTTTTTAAGGGGGGCTGGGGGGGATCGCCAATCTACCTCATAGTTTCGATAATTGCTCTAACCCTTAACCTGACTTGCACTGCCATCCGGCTCCTCTTTTTTTTCTGCATGCTGCATTTAATGCGACTTGATATTAAAAATGCTGCTTCTGTGGTTCCAACTGCTGACATAAGCCAAAACTATTGCGCAATAGTTTTACTCTAACTCAAACTTATATTTTTCGTTAGGGGTCTTACCCCCTATTTTTGGGTTGACAAAACTTAGCAAATATGTTAATTTTGCTTTTGGAGAAACAGATCCAATAAATAAGGAGACTAGAATCTATGTCAGAAACTACCAATGGGAATACAGAGCAAAATCCGGTGGGTGAAGTTGCTAAGATAGCGATGGAAGACTCGTCAAGTTCTGGCGTACTTTTATTCTTAAAGGTACTGGAGTATCTGTCCCTAGCAGCGGCCATCGGCTTTAGCATTACCACCCTTTTTCTTCCCGACTACGTTCAATTGAAGATAGGCGTGGCTGTTTGTGTTAGCGCTTTTATTTTTCTGTTTCTGGTCAACCGTCAATCAGAAACGTACTATACCAACCGCTCCAAACAGTCCAATCTCAGCAATAAAGCTCTCTTGCGCAATATCGCTCTGTCGCGAGGTCAAGAAAATCAGCTAACTCCTCTGGTGGAGAAGGCTTTGGGTTACTGTCAAGAGTTGATCGACGATTACAAGGGAGTTCGCACGAGCGCCCGCAACATCTATTATATTTTGCAGTTGGGAACTGTGGTTTTATCTGGAGTAACCCCAATTTTAGTTTTGGTAGATAAGTTGGAAGCGGGTGTGAGTTGGTTGAAGTGGTTGCCGGTTATCTGTCCGGCAGCGGCATCCATTATTGCTAGCGTTGCGACTTCTTTCGCCTTCCAAGAAAAATGGACTGCAGCGGATAAAGCTGTCGAACTCCTAGAAGCAGAACAGGAAAAGTTTGTTTTGGGTGCTAGTCCGGCTTATCAGGATTACGATCTTACAGAGACGGCAGATCGCGAAAAAAGGTTAAAAATGGCGATCGCTAATTTTGTCTCTAAGGTCAATACCATTCATCTAAAACAAATAGGAGATTCACCGGAGTCGGCCCAAGAGAAAAAAGCGGAGTCTTCCGAGTCCGGCAAGCAAACATAAACCCCTGCAAATGTAAAAGCGGTTTAGTTTGGAGGATTAATAAAGAGCGATCGCCCCTCGATCGTTATGGAATTTGAGGGCTAAAAAGAGCGATCGCCCCTTTGTCTTAAATAAGGAAGGGGCGATCGCCCCCTGGCCCGTTTTCTGTTGCTACTGTCCGTTAAACGTAAAGGTCATAAGTCATGGCTCGATTTCCAGAAAAAAAAAGGAACGACAGAACATCCCCTAAACAACATACTCGGCATAAATCAAACCCCGAGCGCGCAGCATCTCGCCGTCGAGCAAAAAATTCACCTCCACCCGACCGCTGACCTCCTGGATAAAACTATACTGACGGCCCTGGTTATCCGGCACCACCAATTCCATGGCGCTATCGAACCGCACAGATACAGACAAGCGATCGCGATCGTCCTCTGCCTCCACCCGCAAGCTCTCCGGCACGGGCAAGCTGCGATGGGCGAAGACCGAGGCCATAACCCCGGGCAACCGCATCGGCAACACCGCCTCTGGGGACCATTCCCAGTCGATGGCCAAAGTCGCTCCCAAAAAAATCTTGCGCAACTGATTCCCCAGATAAACGAAGATATAAGACAGCCCCCACTGGGAATGGTCTTTATTAGTACGTCGGTCTAAAACCAGAGTCAAAGTCCTGCCGTCGGTGCAAGTCACGAAAGCAGCAAACCACTCCCAACCGATATCCTCCCCCCAGCGAAACCGACCGAAGTTGCGGTCGTGATAGCAAAACCAGTCCCGATGGATGGGAAAACTCGCCCCCCCAACGGACAACTCCCCCGCCACTCGCAAACCAGGCACCAAACCCCAACCGATAAAACCGCTGCCGAAGGGAGAATCTTCCGTTACCAAGAGCGGGGTCGCCTCGGCCTCCGCTTCAAAGGCGATCGCCAACCCCGCGCCCTCATCTCGCGCTGCCAGTTGCAACTGCCTCCCATCTATTTCCAAAGAAACTCCCCGACCTCGCAACCGCAAAGGTTCCCGACTCACCATCTCCGGCTCCCACCTCTGGGGATAGGCAGTGCCGAAAGTCGCCACGGGAGTTTCCCCCGGCAGTTCTCCAGGGAAGGCTTCTGCGGGGATAGTCGCGATAAAAGTCAATTGCATTTCCCCCCCAGCAGGTCTGCCGCTGAGGGTCAAATTCGCCAAAACCCGCACCCCGCTTTTTGGTTCCATTAAGATAAAATGATACCAGTCCTTCCAGTCAACGGGGGAAGACCGGTCCTCCGTCGGGAGGCGCAACCGTTCGATACTAGCTAAAGTTTGTTCGTTCATAATTATCGCCAAATAGATTTCGACTCGCCGATGACATCGACTCCGGGAACCAGGGGTCCAGTGGGGCAAGTTGTCAGAGTAGGTGCCAAAGCGGCGATCGCTTCTAAAATTGCCGCGACCCGGGGCGAGGCAACGGCCAACCCTAAAACGATCGCTTCAAACCAGCGATCGCCGTTGCCTCCCAATTCCGCGCTTAAAGCCTCCCTGGCGGCATTATCTGGAACCAGAGAGTCCGTCAAGAAACCCGGTTTCTGAGATACCCCAGGCAGCAAACTCCACAACCACCCTTCCCAAAACACCAACATTCCCCCCATGCCAGTTGCCGCGCCGATAGAAGTAGCGAAGGCGGCGGCAGCAGACTGACTAATTTGCAACCACCGAGGCACCTTAGCCGAAGCCAGGGCCACCACGCCATTTTTAAAGAAACGAGTGCGACGGAGGCGATCGCTCAACTGGCGACCGGTTTCTATAAGGGCGTACTCCCTTCCTACTTGGGCCAGAACTAGCAACAGTTCCACCACCAACCACCGCACCGGCAAATAGTTTAATCCCGGCAATGCCGTCGCCAAGACATAACCGGCTTGCCCTGCCTTGGCATCGGCAGCGGAGGCGGGGGTTGGGGTTTCGCTCATAGTTTCCAAAGTCTTACCGATGCGAGGCGACAGCGCTGCCAACCCCAAAAGCAGGTTGCCAAACCAGCGATCGGCGTCCGTCCCCAATTCGGCGACGACAGCTTCTGGCAAAAATGGCGGCACGAAAATCTGCTTGCCAATTTCCTCAGCCTCGACATCGGTTTCGACCAAACTCAAAAACCATCGTTCCCAGAGATAAAGCAGTCGGTTGGTTCCCGCAGTCTGACTGCCGCCCCCCAAGAAACTATTAGCGATCGCCAAACTTTCGGAAATCCAAGCGGGGAGTTGTGCGGAAGTAAGAGCGATCGCCCCGTTTTTAAAGAAAGCAGTGGTTTTTAGTCGTTCCAGCAGCCTGCCTCCGGGTAAAGTTCGAGCGTATTCTTCTCCTTTTTGAGCGATAACTATTAACAGTTCCGCCGCCAACCACCGGGTCGGTATCTTATCCAAATCGATAACCCCGGAGATAAGACCCAAAATACCCGCCGTAGTGGAATCAAAGCTATGGGAAAATCCCGAATTAGTTTCCCCAGAAATAGGAAAAGTCACCGACAGCGGCGACTCAACAACTTGAGGTTCTGGTTGCGAAGCGGGGATAATTTCCACATCGACGGCAATAGCTTCCTCCTGGATGCCGGGAAACCGCAACCAAGTTTTTAAGCTTTGCCCCGCCGACACCTCGCCGGGGATGGGAACAGTCATCCTCTGACTGGCATCGCCGCCGGAGAACAGATAAATGTATGGAGGGTCGAGGCTTTGGTTTGCGGTTATAACTAAATCGCCTTCTGCAACCCAATCGTCTAAAGTAGGACGCAACAGCATCGCCTCAGCGGTACGGTTGCGAAGGGAGAGTTGCAGTACCAGAGTCGAACCCGGTGGCAATTTGAGTTTGAGTCCTTCGAGTGAGTTCCTATTCATTGCAGTTTGGTGAAGTTTAAGTAGGTAAGCCAAAATATGTACATAAAATTATTTTTTATTTCCCCGTAGAACAGGCCAAAGCGCCTGTTTCCTCTGTCCAATTAATTTTGCACGACTACTTATCCGTTGGGCACATCAAATCTTGGCTGTCAGCTAACAACCAACAACTAACAACTAACACTAACTTACAAGTTGCGATAAATGACGTAGTTAATCAGTTGCTTGAGGAAGCGGCGGTCTTGGAAAGACGAACCCCATTTTTCTCCGGGTTGCAAGGGAGATTCTGGCTGGAGAAAATCCAGAGACTCGAAGATATTATCGGCCTTATTGGCGAGCGATCGCGCAAGCTGCCAGCCATGTTCGATACTGCCCCAACGCTTCATCTCTTCTAGGATAAACTCAATTTGTGCCGGGGTTTTTTGTTCTCGCGGCAGGGCCAATATTTCCAGGATGCGATCGCTTTGGTTGCTGTTAGCGATCGCGTGATTCAACATAATCGTCCGCTTGCCCTCGTAGATATCCCCTCCTATTTCCTTACCGTAGGTTTTGAGTTCTCCCTGGAGGTTTAGCAAATCGTCTTGAATCTGAAAAGCAATCCCCAGAATCATTCCAAAGCGAGTTATATCTGCCAGAGGTTTAACTAACTCGCTGAGATGCCCCGTTGGGTGCCCGATAATCAACCCGATCCGCAAGGGAGTCATAAAAGTGTACCAGCAAGTTTTCTTAACGCACATGGTAAAATAGTCTTGGTCTGTGAGGTGCCCCGCATTATCGGCAACCCAATCCAACTCCATCGCCTGCCCTTCCACGGATTGCTGGGCCATAAATTCGATCTCGTGCAAGACGTTGAGAGTTTTTTGCACCCCTATCGCCGATAAATTTTCCAGCAACAGTCCCACCGCCAAGACGTTAGTAGCATCGCCGACATTGATCGCCCGAGGAATGCCGATGGCGTGGTGCAGAGTTTCCTTACCCCGCCTAGACTCGGAACCGTCTTCGATGTCGTCGTGTATTAGAAATGCGTTGTGATAGAGTTCCAGCGCCGCCGCCGTCGCCAGCGTCTTATCTCCCATTCCTCCTATGGCCCGCGCCGCGCTAATACACATAGTCGGACGCAGCATTTTTCCCGTACGATAGGGATAATCTTTTAAACTTTCGTATAAAGGAGCGTAGCCTCCCGAGATGTCGCGCTTCAGATCGATAAAATTTGTAATTTT
>JAXHVR010000129.1:0-4833 GCA_034189005.1 Cyanobacteriota bacterium
GATAGGCTCCAGCTAGGGCTGCGTAAAGGATGAGGGTTATTAGGTTTGAGTCTAAAGTCATAAAATGGACTATTGTAATAGATTAATTTTTCTCGATTCTATATCTTAAAGGGTTAAAGGCCGTCTAGTCCACTGGTTTGCTATTTCTTCTTTTTGGACCTTTTGGGGCTAACGACCATATTTCCTTTGGGACAATCATCTCTTCTACAATCTAAAATAAAATAAATTTCAAATTAGTTGCACAAACAGCAAAGTTTATGGTTAAATAAGAAATACTGTGATTTTTATCGGAATTAACCAATGTCCGAGAAACAGTAACATCCCAAAAAGGGGGCGTGGCGGAATGGTAGACGCTACGGACTTAAAATCCGTTGACCTTAAACGGTCGTGTGGGTTCAAGTCCCACCGCCCCCATGAAACCATTGAAATCTCGTTGAGATTAATGGTCCATTTTTCAGTTGCAGATGAAAATTTAAGTAAGGTTTTAAGTAAGCTTTTTATCAATTGACCGGGGTGCAGTTTAATAAACTGGTCAATTACAATGCTTATAAATAATAAACTGGCCGAAGTTAATAAAGAGTTAAAGGCCATAAAAACAGGGATTAGAATAAAGCAACGGCAAATCGCTAAAGCGATTACTACAAACGTTCGTAGTAATCGCTTTAGCGATTCTTCGATCTAAATGGTTCTTCGCGCTACGAACCAACTCTCCTAATCCTGCAAATAAGTATAACCGCTCAAACTACCCTCGTAATTTTGCAACAACATCTGCGACTCCTTAATACTAATGCGCTTCTCCTGCAATGCTTGTTCCGTCTGGCGGCGAATGCTTTCGATTAAATCCTTCGAGTCGTAGCGGACGTATTTCAAAACCTCGGTCATCGTATCCCCCTTAACTAACCTCTCGATTTTATAGCCGGAAGGGGTTAACTGGATGTGAACCACGTTCGTATCCCCAAACAAATTATGCAAATTTCCCATAATCTCCTGGTAAGCACCGGCCAGAAACATCCCTAAATAATAAGACTCGCGATCGCCCCCATCTTTCTCCTTGCTTCCCGACTTGAGTGGATGCAACTCTAAAAAGTGCTTCACATCTCGCAAATCGATAAAACGGTCTATCTTCCCATCGCTATCGCAAGTTAAATCCGCCAAAATTGCCCGTTCCGTGGGTTCCTCCTCCAAACGGTGAATTGGCATTATCGGAAACAACTGTTCTATGGCCCAACTGTCCGGCGCCGATTGAAAAACGGACAGATTTATATAATAAATAGAAGCCATAATTTCTTCCAAATCTTCCAACTCCTCGGGAACGTAGTCCGACACCCGCAGTATTTCCCGAATCTTACGAAAACAAGCCCAGTAGAATTGCTCTGCTTTGGCGCGATCGCTAATACTTAAATAACCCAAATTAAACAGACTAATTGCCTCTTCCTTAAACTGGATGGCATCGTGATACATCTCCTGATAATTCTCTTTTTTAATACCCTCATAAGTTTCCTTTAAGTTCCGCAAAATTAAACTATCGCCTTCGCTTATTTCTGGAACCTTACCGTTAAGAATTTCGCTTGCCCCCAAAACATCAAAAACTAACACCGACTGATGGGAAGCTACAGCCCGCCCGCTCTCGCTAATTAATATCGGCGGAGTCAATTCTCGCGCTTCGCAAGCTTCTTTTACCTCCGCTACTATATCGTTAGCGTAGTTTTGCATATTATAATTTTTGGAAGCAGGGAAGTTAGTTTTAGAGCCGTCGTAATCGACTCCCAAGCCGCCCCCCACATCTAAATAATTCATCTTCGCCCCTAAAGACGCCAACTCCACATAAACTTGACTCGCTTCTCGGATGGCATCTTTGATGGCGCTAATCGAAGAAATTTGAGAACCAATATGATAATGTAATAGCTGCAAAGAAGCTAATAAATCTGCTTTTTTCAACCTATTTACTACTTCGATAATTTCGGGAACGCTCAAACCAAATTTAGCGCGATCGCCCGTACTCCCCGCCCAACGACCCATACCTTTACTGCTGAGTTTTACCCGCACCCCTACCACCGGTTTTATCTCTAACTTTTGGCTGGCAGCTATTAGCAAATCTACTTCTTCCAACTGTTCGATAACAATTATCGGCGTCTTCCCCAACCTTTGCGCCAGCATGGCAGTCTCGATATATTCCCGGTCTTTGTAACCGTTACAAATTATCAACGCTTCCGCCGTCTTGAGACTAGCTAAAGCAATTAACAATTCCGGTTTGGAACCGGCTTCGAGACCAAATTTATGAGGTTGGCCGAACTTTACTAAATCTTCTACTAAATGGCGGTCTTGGTTGCACTTTACCGGGAAGACGCCGCGATAAATATTGTTATATTTATAACGAGCGATCGCTTTAGCGAAACAAGCATTTAATCTGGCAATTCTATCTTCTAAAATATCAGAAAAACGCAACAATAAAGGCAATCCAACATTGCGTTCTTTTATCGCTTCTACCAACTCGTAAAGGTCTAAAGAACCGCCGCGATCGCCCTTGGGGGAAACGGTAACATGACCCGCAGAATTAATCCCAAAATAAGGTTCCCCCCAACCAGGAATGCGATAAAGTTGTTCGCTATCTTCTATGGTCCAAGCCTTCTTTTTCGGCAATTTAGCATCTTGGGATGCCTCTTCCTTGGGGGCTGATGCCAGAGGTTCTCTCGAAATTTCCGAGCGAAATTCTCCATCGAGGGTTGACTCTAAATCCATTTTGTGTTAATTATTTGCCTAAACTCCACGAATAGCTAGTGTAGCTCGTATTTTTCAATTTGGTTATGGCTTTCTGGCTCAGAAGGCATTAATCTGTAACTTGTCGAACCAACTTAAATATTAGGAGTCCAGACTTGGAACGTACATTTATCGCCATTAAGCCCGATGGAGTCCAGCGAGGACTCGTCGGCGAAGTTATCAAACGCTTTGAATCTAAAGGATTTACCCTGGTGGGCTTAAAGATGCTCCAAGTCAGTAAAGAACTGGCCGAACAGCATTACGGCGTCCACAAAGAAAGACCGTTTTTCAAGTCCCTAGTGGAATTCATTACCTCCAGTCCGGTAGTGGCGATGGTTTGGGAAGGGGAAGGAGTAGTCACCTCCGCCAGAAAGATCATCGGCGCAACTAATCCTTTGATGGCCGAACCAGGGACTATTCGGGGCGACTTTGGTATCAACATCGGTCGGAATTTAATTCACGGTTCCGATGCTATAGAAACTGCCCAAAACGAAATTAGTCTCTGGTTTACAGAAGAGGAACTCGTTAGCTGGAAACCAACCATTAGCCCCTGGATGGTTGAGTAATTTTTTGGTCCGTTGTTAATTGTTAGTTGTTAGTTGCTTTCATCAAAAAGCAAAAAACCCCCGATCGCCCTTCGCGATTTTAATTGTTCGTAGTAATCGCTTTAGCGATTGTAATAGTTCGTAGTAATCGCTTTAGCGATTTCCAAAATATAAAATAAATCGCTAAAGCGATTACTACAAACTTTTTAATTAAAATAAATCGCTAAAGCGATTACTACAAACTTTTTAATTAAGAAAAATCGCTTTAGCGATTACTACGAACTTTCGTCGCTTTAGCGATTAACAAATAATTATTATTGCTCCAATGTCTCCGTCATTTTCTCAGAAAAACCCCAGACAAATAAAGCAGTAATGCTGAGAACGATCGCCCATTCTGGTACTACTATTTGCGGAATTACTACCCTCATCAAAAGTCGCAATCCTACTAATCCTACGGTCACATAACCGGCTGTTTCTAAATGCTTGTATTCCTTTAACCAGCCGATGAATAATTCCGCCAAAAATCTCAGGGCAACAATCCCTAAAGTCGCCCCAGTCAAAATTAACCAAGTTTTATCGGAAACAGCGATCGCTGTAGTAACGCTATCGAGAGAAAATGCCAAATCCGTCAAAGCAATTAAAGGTATGACTTGCCAGAGCGATTGATATTGCGGTCCCTGGAGTTCTCCGCTTTCATGTTCGTTCCCAGAGGTGAAGTATTGAAAAACTAGCCACAATAAATAAAGCGCCCCTAACAATTCAAATTGCCAGAAATGGATAACCCAGGTGGCAGCTATAATCATGCCCATCCGCAGGATAAAGGCTATTAACAAACCAAGATTTAGGGCTTGTCTCTGTTGTTTCTTATCTGCTAAGTTGCTGGAGATAGAGGCAAGAGCGACGGCATTATCGGCCGATAAAACCGCCTCCAATCCTACTAAAATTGCTAACAAAAACAAAGAATTGAAATCAAAATTTGAAGAAATTTCTGTGACTAGACTTAACATTAACGGTGTTTTTAAACTACTATTGACTGCTTGAGATGGGGGTTAACCGACCCCGCTAGATTAGGTTTTTAGACCCTTCACAGTCTATCTTAACATAATAACTTTAGAAAGATCGGACTCGGCGATCGCTTTTTTGAAGTTTCCAGTCAGACCGCCCTCCTGGATGCCATCCTATGCGGGAAACAGATTGGAGCATCTCAATGCAAGAATAAAACCAAGAATTTAACGCTTTTAGGCAAGAGGCACTATTGCTACAGGCAACAGGGAAGAGAAAAGAGATTTTTAGTAGAAAACAGTATTTTTGCTTCGATGAGATGCTCCCACTAAGCACTAACAAAAAGCAACAATTTAGGGTGTAATTTCCTTCCCTTGCGAAATTTTAAAAAATGTGCTATAAGGAAATCTTGCCCAATATTAAAACACCAAATCCTTAAAAACTTTAATGCCAACCAAACCAACCATCGCCTTTACTCACTTAGGATGCGAAAAAAATCGAATCGATACGGAACACGCCATCGGTCTGC
>JAXHVR010000129.1:4933-13736 GCA_034189005.1 Cyanobacteriota bacterium
CTTGCCCAATATTAAAACACCAAATCCTTAAAAACTTTAATGCCAACCAAACCAACCATCGCCTTTACTCACTTAGGATGCGAAAAAAATCGAATCGATACGGAACACGCCATCGGTCTGCTGGCAGAAGCAGGCTACCAAGTGGATGCTAACGAAGAACTAGCAGATTATGTAGTAGTTAACACTTGCAGTTTTATCGAAGCCGCCAGAGAAGAATCGGTCAAAACTCTGGTAGAACTAGCAGAAGCTGATAAAAAAATAGTTATAATGGGCTGCATGGCTCAACATTTTCAAGACGAATTGTTCGCCGAGTTACCAGAAGCAGTAGCCCTGATCGGAACGGGGGACTATCACAAAATAGTAGATGCTATCTCCAGAGTGGAAAAAGGCGATCGCGTCAAAGAAGTTTCCGCCGAACCTAACTACATCGCCGACGAAAATCTCCCCCGCTATCGAACCACCACGGAAGGAGTGGCTTATTTGCGGGTCGCGGAAGGATGCGACTACCGCTGCGCTTTCTGTATTATTCCGCACCTGCGAGGCAATCAGCGATCGCGTACTATAGAATCTATCGTCGCCGAAGCCCGACAACTCGCTGCCGAAGGAGTGCAAGAAATTATTCTCATCTCCCAAATTACTACCAACTACGGCATCGACATCTACGGCAAACCCAAACTAGCCGAACTTTTACAAGCTTTAGGTGAAGTGGATGTGCCTTGGATAAGAATGCACTATGCCTATCCCACCGGTTTGACGCCGAAAGTTATCGCCGCAATTAAAGAAACACCCAACGTTCTGCCTTACCTCGATCTACCCCTGCAACATTCCCATCCCGAAATTCTCCGGGCCATGAACAGACCTTGGCAAGGTAGGGTTAATGACGATATCATCGAAAGAATAAAAGGGGCTATTCCAGAAGCCGTATTGCGGACGACATTCATTGTCGGCTTCCCCGGAGAAACAGAAGAGCATCACGCCCATTTGGTAGAATTTGTCAAACGTCACGAGTTCGATCGCGTCGGAGTCTTTACTTTCTCCCCAGAAGAAGGAACCCCTGCCTATAATTTGCCCGGTCGCTTGCCCCAGTCCGTGATGGAAGCCCGCAGGGATGAGATTATGCAAGTCCAGCAGCCCATATCTGCCAAACAAAATCAAAAAGTAGTGGGCCAAGTAGTTGATGTTTTAATCGAGCAACAAAATCCCGCCACGGGAGAGGCCATCGGTCGTTCCGCTAGCTCTTCCCCAGAAGTAGATGGTTTGGTTTACGTTCGAGGCCAGGTTCGTTTGGGAGCGATCGTCCCCGTAGCCATTACCGATGCCGATATCTACGATTTGTACGGCCATGCAGTCTCCTGAAGACAACAAAAGAGACCGATTTTCTAAAATCTAAGGGGAGTGCATGGCCGCGTCCCCGCGTCCCCGCGTCCCCGCGTCTGCCTAGTAGTCCTGTAGGTTGGGTGGAGCGAAGCGCAACCCAACAATACAATAGTATTCTAGGAGAAAAGAATTCTTGGAAGTCCCAAAAAGAAAAATTTAGAAAAAGCAAAGAAGCGTTAACTTATGTGTTAGTATGTAAATTAATGTAAAGCGTAAGAGGGGCCACCCAATACGCCCAATCCCTTCAGTTTACTTCTCAGGGGCGGGCTTAAGAGGTGGAACGCCGAAGGTAGAAATAAACAGATCGGACGAGATGGCAGTCTTATTAGTCATGCCAGGAAAACTTAGTCCGGTTTTATTATTGCCAAAAACATTATAAATCCCTCAATAGTCCTTAATACCCAACGAAGGCAAGAGGAAAAAGGCGAACTACCCCAGAAAATGGCAGCCTCAGAAGTTGTTATTATCTCATAGTTCCAACGGGAGCGAAAAAGCAGAGACCGCGCAGGCTGTTAGAAAAAACGGATATAGCTGTCTCTAAAGCAAGTCAGTAGTTGAGCAAAAATCCGCATCCTGTGTTGGGTAACTAAGGAATAACGAACCAGAGCAAAAAAAGTTAATAGGAGAGTTAATGGATTTATCATTTAAAAGCTTAGGTCTTTCAGAAGAGTGTACCGACCGTCTGGAAGCAATAGGCTTTGTAGAACCAACTCCCATTCAAGCCCAAGCAATTCCCTCATTATTAGAAGGACGCGACGTTGCAGGTCAAGCCCAAACTGGAACGGGCAAAACAGCAGCCTTTTCGTTACCCATCCTGGAGCAGATCGATGTCACTACACCAGTGGTTCAAGCTTTGATTCTCGCCCCTACTAGGGAATTAGCGCTCCAAGTTACCGATGCTATCCGACAAATGAGCGGATATGAGCCGGGTCGAGCGAAAAAGGCTTCCCATCCTTACGTCCTGACCGTTTATGGCGGTCAATCTATAGAGGGTCAAATCAGGCGCCTAAAACGGGGAGTTCATATTGTGGTAGGAACGCCGGGACGAGTTTTAGATATGCTCGGCCGCAAGAGCTTGAATTTGGAAAACCTTAAGTTTTTGGTCTTGGATGAAGCTGACGAAATGTTGAGCATGGGCTTTATCCAAGATGTAGAAAAAATTCTCGAAGCATCGCCGAGAGACCGCCAGACAGCTTTCTTCTCGGCAACGATGGATTATTCTATTCGGAAACTGGTAAATAAGTTTCTGAGCAACCCAGTAACCCTCAAGGTTGCGGAACAGAAAACTACGCCAAAGCGCATCAACCAGATCGCTTATACCGTGCCTCGCGGCTGCTCTAAGGCAAAGGCTTTACAGCCTATTTTGGAATTGGAAGCTCCAGAGGCAGCATTGATTTTCGTGCGGACGCGCCAGTTGGCAGCGGACTTGACTAATCAATTGCAAGGCGCAGGTCACAGCGTGGATGAATATCACGGGAATTTAAACCAGTCCCAGCGGGAGCGGTTGTTGTCTCGCTTCCGCAACCAACAGGTGCGTTTGGTTGTTGCGACGGATATTGCTGCCCGGGGTCTGGATGTGGATCATCTGACTCATGTGATTAATTACGATCTGCCAGATCAAGTCGAAAGTTACGTCCACCGCATCGGTCGTACGGGTCGCGCGGGCCGCGAAGGAACTGCGATTTCTCTGGTTCATCCAGTGGATAAGCGTAAGGTGCGCTCTATCGAACAGCATCTCAAACAACGGCTGCAAAATCGCTCGATACCTAAGCGATCGCAAATCGAAGCCCGTCAGTTGGAGAAGCTCCAAGATAAGGTGCGCGAAGCTCTCAGCGGAGAGCGGATGGCTTCTTTCTTACCGCTGGTAGCCCAGTTAGGGGAGGAATACGACCCCCACGCCGTGGCCGCAGCCGCTCTGCAAATCGCTTACGACATCACCCGTCCGGCCTGGATGGATACCGATTACGAGGAAGAACTCAGCGGCGGTACTTCTAAGCCGAAGTTGAAAAAGCGCAATCGCGATCGTAATAAGCGAGGTCCGGTTAAGGAAAAACCACAACCAGTAGAAAATAACTCGGCCGAGCCCGTAGGGCAGAAAAATAATTAGTTCGTTAAATAAATTTAACGAATTTAACAAACTATCGACATATAAGGTGCGCGCCGCGCACCTTATTTTTTTGTTTGGCAAAAGTTCGTAGTAATCGCTTTAGCGATTCATAGATATCAATCGCTAAAGCGATTACTACAAGCTAGCCTGCGAAGTCGGCCCACACTTTTAGCCTTTATGGCACTACTACTACTAGCGCGTCTAGGCTCAAATGGTGGGTAAAAACTATCTGTTGGCAAAAGTTCGTAGTAATCGCTTTAGCGATTCATCAATATCAATCGCTAAAGCGATTACTACAAGCTAGCCTGCGAAGTTTACCCACACTTTTGGTACTACTACTAATGGTATTTTTCCCCAAAGGCAAAGGTATTGTCCAAAAAACAGGGTTTCGCAGGCTGTCTCTTTAAGAGAAGGTTATTTTTTCATAAATTGCTCCCAGGAAGCCGATATCAAAATAGCGGCTATCCAAAACCCGATCGCTCATCAGCTAAACTCAAAACAATCGCAATTGAGTTTTTCAAGCATCTGTGCTGAGGAGAGCGATCGCTGTGGACGAACAACTTAAAAACCTAATCGAACAAATATCTAGCTTTCAAACAGGAAGTCCCCAAGGACAGAAAGCCCTAAATCGACTGTTGATTTTAATTCAGCAACTCCCAGGCCTCTATCGTTCGTCACACCCAGACTATCTACAAGCTTTTAATCGAACTTTGGAATGGGTCAGTCAAAATCTAAAATCTTTCGTTCCCCGGCAGCCTTCGGTGGAAAGAAGCTTGGTTGTTTGGATAAACGGCTATTTGAGGTGGAGAGTTCGGGATTTATACGCGAGCGATCGCCTGTATGAAAGTCTCGATCGCCCTCTATCCAACGAGGAAGGCGAGTTTACCACTGTAGGAGAGCAACTGGCAACAAGCCGGCTGAGTTTGCTGGAACTAAAAATAGCCGAACTCCAAGAGGCGAAGCGGCAAAGTCAAGGGCGGGCGATCGAGAAATACATCCGAGAAGACCCACAAGAACAACTCGCCAACTCCCACCCCAAAAAATATCCTCAGTGCCACTGTCAATTATTAGCGATCGAGTTGCTGCTGGAGGAACCGCCTAACAAAATCTCTAATATTTCTAGAGAATTAAATATCCGCAACCAAACTCTCTATTCCCACTGGAAGAAAAAATGTCTTCCCATCCTGCAAGAAATTGCTCGTAGTTTTGGAGAAAACCCATGACTTTCACCCTCTCTCAACCCTTAACCGTCGCCCTTGGCAGAGATGCCCACCGTTATGCGGAACTATTCGCTGCCGAACAAGCTACCCCCCTGAAGGGAAAACGAGTTTATTTTAATACCCTGGCCGTTTATGCCGTCCATACCTATTTAAAATGGCTTTCGATTAAAACTGCGCTACAACGCAGCGACTGCTGGCATCCCGGTTTTAGAGCCATGTTTGACGTGGCCGACCTAGTTTTGCCGGATGCAGGTAAGCTCGAATGTCGTCCCATTTTGCCCGGGGAAGATGCCTTGGTTTTGCCCCCAGAAGTCCGGGATAGCCGCATGGGTTATGTCGCGGTTGGTTTTGGGGAACAATTAGATCGGGCGGAACTTTTGGGGTTTGTTTCTGCAAGAGCTCTTGGCGAAACATCCGAAGAGATAGCCCTATCCCAACTGGAATCTCTCGATGGTCTCATCGATGAGTTTCATTGGCATCGAAAATCTGTCGGTTTGCGCCAGTGGTTTGAGGGGGTTTTTCAGCAAGACTGGCAACCGGTGGAGTTGCTATTGACCTCTAACTTGAGGCGCTTGGAAGTCCGCCAGGGGGAACCAGAGGCGGCACGAACCAGCGTGACTCGGGGTAAATTTATTGACTGGGCCCTAGATGGAGGGGAGCAGGCGGTAATTTTAGTAGTAAAGGCGATCGAAATATCTTTGGAAGAAGTGGAGGTTCGCTTGCGGCTTTATCCTTTCGGGGAGGGAAATAAGTTACCTCCTGGTTTGGTGGTAACTGTATTGGATGAAGAAGGCACTGCTTGTATGGAGGCTGAAACTAGAAATAATGAAGACTGGCTCCAGCTAGAGTTTAGTTGCCAACGGAGCGAGATATTTCAGGTTCGGATGACTTGGCAGAATAAGAGTATCGCGGAACAATTTTTTGTTTAATGGAAACTGTATGAGTATTATCAAAGTTAAACTTTTAGAAAGTGGCGCGGAGGGTTTTCACGTTAGTTTAAATTCTAGCGATGGCAAATATGATTCTATTGATGGTTTTCTTCCTCCGCTACCGCAGGAACTAGAATCGTCTTTTAGAAATTGGCAGTCGGCATATCATCAGTTGGATGGAGTGCGGAAGGTTGTAACTCGCTTGAGTCCCAAACGAATAGTTCGTTATTCTAGTTCTGAGGAAAGGGATACTGTTAAAACGAGTTTAAATCTCTGGCTGGATGGAGGGGATAGTAGATGGCGATCGCTTCGGGATGAGTTTATTTCTGTTTTAACTCAGTTGAAGGCTTCGGGTCAAGAACTACGTTTGTTTGTTGATGCTAAAAATTATAATTTGCAGCGCCTCCCTTGGCAGGAATGGGATTTATTGCAATCTCGCTTTCCCGAGGCTGAAATTGCCGTTAGGGTAAGGGGGAAAGGTGAGATAAAACCTTTTCCTAAAGCTGCTAAGATGAGGATTTTGGTAGTAGTTGGTAAAAGCGAAGGTATTAATACTGAGTTGGATTTGGAGGTTATTAAAAAATTAGAAGAAAAGGGAGTAGAGGTTAAATGTTTGAAGCAGCCGACTAGAGAGGTTTTATCTGATGCTTTGCGATCGGAACCAGGCTATCATATTTTTATCTATACCGGTCACAGTCGCAGTCAGGAAGATGGTTCTCTGGGTTGGATTTCTTTGAGAGATGATGATGTTTTGAGTCTGGAAGAGTTAAAAAATTCTTTGAGAAATGCTATAAATAAAGGATTGCAATTAGCTATTTTTAATTCCTGCGACGGTACCGGTTTGGCCGCTGAATTAGCCCGGTTGAGTTTGCCTCGTATTATTGTCATGCGAGAACCGGTTCCAGATGAAGTGGCGGTCAAGTTTTTAGAGTATTTCTTTGATGAGTTTGCTAACAACAAGTCTCTGTTTGCTTCGGTTCATAATGCTAGAGAACGTCTGGAACATTTCGAGAAAAGTTATCCAGGGGCTAGTTGGTTGCCTACTCTTTGCATTCGCGAATCTGCTTTGAGTGAATCTTTAAGCTGGCAGACGATTTTAGCTAAGTTAACTTCTGTTTCCGAACCAGTCTCTGCTTCTGCTTCTAATAACAAAAAATTTGGTGTTTTGGCGGCTGGTTTGTTGGTGGGAGTTTTTGGGATTTTGGGGGTTGTTTATGGCGTTGTTACTGCTAATAAAGAAGAAAGTAAAACTGAGGTAGCAGTTAATTTTTATTCCCCTAAAGAAGAAAGTAAAACTGAGGTTGCGGCTGAATCTACTCCTTGCCCGGAAGAACCGGCGGGCAATTTGGAAAACCAAGAATCAAGTCAGTATTTGAGATGTTTTGCCTACGTTAAAGGGGTTCCTAACAGAAACTTGTTCCACGGAGGTAGCACCAGTTGGGCGCCTATTCGAGGGAAAATCAATCCTAAAATTGAAGGGATTTTTCCTGATTTTAATCTTATTTATAAACAGCGCGGAACGGTGCCCCTAGGGTCGGGAACTGGAATTTTAATGTTATTAGAAGGTGCGCTTTCTTTTGCTGAATCTTCGCGACCTCTAACGAGGGAGGAGTTTAATGATGCTAAATCAAGAGGATTTAAACTCAAGCAGGAGGCAGTAGCTATCGATGCGATCGCTCTAGTAGTTAATCCGAGTTTAAATGTTGACGGCTTGACCCTAGAGGAGGTTAAAGATATCTACACTGGTAAGATTACAAATTGGCAGGAAGTAGGGGGACCGAATTTGAAAATTACTCCCTATTATCGACCGATGGAAAGCGGTACTACTCCTTTTTTTCAAGAGAACGTTTTGGCTTCGCAACAGTTGGGTAAAAATGCTGTTTTGGTCGATAATACTACGGAAGGTTTACAAAAGGTCGGACAAGCTGAAGATATAGGCGGTATTTATTTTGCTTCGGCCCCAGAAGTGGTTCCTCAATGTCGGGTGAAACCGATCGCTGTTGGTTATAGTAGGGATTCTTTGGTTAAGCCTTATCGAGGAGAACTTGTAGGGCCAGAAAATTGCCCCCAGCAACGCAACGAGGTTAATATAGAAGCAATTCAAAGCGGTGAATATCAGATAACGCGGAATTTATATGCTATTGTCAAGCAAGATGGTTCGATCGACGAGGAAGCGGGGGAGGCTTATGTTAATTTGCTCTTAACTGATGAGGGACAAAACTGCATCCAAAATCTCGGTTTTGTTCCGATCCGGTCTCCCGAAAGCGACGATAATACCCTCTGTACAGATATTGAGTAACCAAAAATCCAGTTCGTAGTAATCGCTTTAGCGATTGATATAGATAAATCGCTAAAGCGATTACTACGAACTAGCGCGGCATCCATAACAAAATTAACCCGTCAGAAACCCGGTTTCTGACGGGCGATAAATATTGATGCGAGATTTGTGCTAAAATGTTATCGAACCCTATTGAATCCTAATCCAAAATGACTCAAACCATTGATGTTACCGGACTCACTCCCGAACAAATCGATCGGGTTTATGGGATGATAGAAACATTTAAAGCTATGAATAGCGATCGCATACTATTAACAGAAAAGGAGCGATCGACATTCGATTTAAGCCCGTTGTTTTTTGAAAGCGAAATCCTTCAGCCCTTTAATCGTAGTATGCTTTATGGCAATAGAACTTAAAAGAACTTATCTCGACACCAACGTTCTGGCCTACGTTGCTAATACTCGGGCCCCCCAACACAGGACTGCATTGGAGGTATTGAGACCCAGCGAAACGGAAATTTTATGCGTTTCATCGCAGGTTTTGGCAGAATTTTACTCCTATATTACCAATCCTGCAATTTTAGCCAAACCCCTAGAACCAACCGAGGCTATTAGCAGGATTAAAAGGATTTGCCAGATGCCTCATGTTCGCTTACTGCCAACTCCTCGCGATCTCTTTCAAGGTTGGATGACTTTACTCGAAGAGCGATCGGTGACTAATGGGGGAGTTTTTGATTTACTTCACATCGCGATTATGCTAGCGCATCAAGTCACCAGGATTTACACTTTTAATGTCAGCGATTTTTCTTGGTGTTCCCAAATTGAAGTTATTGACCCCAGTCAGCGAAAGAAAAGTAACTAAAAAGGGCGAACCAATAAAACAATACCTTCGC
>JAXHVR010000013.1:0-5434 GCA_034189005.1 Cyanobacteriota bacterium
CTTCGTAGGCTCGCTTGTAGTAATCGCAAAGCACGATTTATCCATAAGAATCGCTAAAGCGATTACTACGAACACTGCCTAAAATCTTCCTTCGTAGGCTCGCTTGTAGTAATCGCAAAGCACGATTTATCCATAAGAATCGCTAAAGCGATTACTACGAACTGTTGCTTTACCTACAATTTTAGCCTAGATGCACTACTACTACTAAAAAACTACGCTTCTAACCCAATTATTAATTATTAATTATTAATTATTAATTGTTAAAGCCGCAAATCCACAGCCACTCGATGGGCGCAAGCAAAGCCGGAAAATGCCACGGCATTCAAACCCTGACCCGGAAAGGTACTATCTCCAACGCAATACAAACCGCGTAAAGCCGTGCGATTAAAAGGCATTCCTAATAAACCCCGCAACTTGCGACGCGGAATAGGTCCGTAAGTACCATCAACCCGACCTAAAAATCGTTGGTGCGATCGCGCGGTCCCAACCTCCATATAATCCAATCCCGCATTCAAACCGGGGAAAACCTTCTCAAGTCGTTCGATAACTCTACCCGCCGCTTCCTCTTTTTTCTCCTCGTATTCATCCCGAGACAAATCCTCCCACTTTTCCATCCAGCTAGGAGTAAAGACATGAAATATATGATAACCGTTCGGTGCCAAATCTGGATCTAGAATAGTAGGAATAGAAACAAAAATCGTTCCTTCCGGCTCCTCCATTTTCTGCCAATCTTCTAATAAAATATGGTGGCAGTCCGTACCCTCTGGCAAAACCGACTTCTTCACTCCCAGGTGCAAGCTCAAAAAACTCGGAGATTTTTGATATCGTTCTCGCCATTGATGCTCTTTTTCCGGCACCATTTCCGGTGGTACTAACTTGCCGAAAGTATCCCATCGCGTAGCATTAGAAATAATCCGACGGCCGCGATAAACATTGCCATTAGTTAGCTCCACGCCGACGGCCGCTCCGTTTTCGATGATAATCTGCTTAACCTTGGATTTATAAAGGATATAGCCTCCAGTTTTTTCCAGTCCTTCTACCAGTTTTAGAGCAATTTGACCCACACCGCCTTTAGGATAATTAATACCGCCGTAATGGCGATCGCTAAAAACCATGCCAGCATTAATCGTCGGCGTTTTCTCTGCTGGAACCACCGACCAGCAATAACACTCCATATCGATAAATTTCAACAACATCGGATCGCTGATATATCGGCGGGCGACCTCTCCTACATTTTGGGGTAAATATTTCAATAAACCCAAACAAGCTCCTGGATGCTGGAAAAATACTCTGGTTAAATATCGCGGCTCTTCTAGGGATAATAATTCCATGGAATTAAGGCAGTTAAAAACTTTCCAACATTCGCCATAAAATTTACGAATACCTAACTCTTCTTTAGGAAATTTATGGATTAGTTCTTGTAAAAAATCTTCGTAATCTCGATAAACTTTTACTTCCAAATCCCCGGGTAAATGATAGTTAATTTGTACGGGATCGGGAATAGTTTCTAGGCTGACATTTACTGCTTCTAGAGCTTTGGTCAGCAGGTTGGTAGTCCCTTGGGTGCCAAAGCCAAAAATCATCGATGCGCCGACATCAAATCTGTACCCTTCCCGCTCGAAGTAGCCAGAGCTACCTCCAGGAATGATGTAACTTTCTAGGACTAAGACTTTGGCTCCTTTGGCGGCTAGTTGGGTAGCTGTTACTAGGCCACCAATACCAGAACCAATAACGATCGCATCGTATTCCGCTGGCATCTGAGAAAGGTTGCCCTGCTGTGACTTATATGGGATAGGAACAGACATGGGGTCAATTATTTTTTTACTTTTCTGGGTTATAAGTTTACCGCCTCTGGTGGTTCCAGATTGCCAAGGGAGGCAAAGGGGCATCAAAAATACCTGCCTTTTGGCGATCGAGTTTTGACTTATGACCCAAAAATCCACAAAAAAAAGCCGGGACAATCTACTGTTGCTGACTGTCCCGACCTGCCGATCCTTTTTGAGAGGAGAACACTAAAAACAATAGTAGCTTTATTGATAATAATTGTCAACTCTTTTTACCAATTTATGCAAAAAATTTGTTTTAGTCCCAAAAAAGCAACAAATGTTAATAGTGTAAGTCTTTTAAATCAGGGATATTTTGAGAAAAAAGTGTTACCTAATTTGAGAATAAAATAAAAATTATCGTAATTATTTAGCAATAGGGAAATAGAACAGACAAGGTTCGGAAATATGATACTGTGGGCTTAAACATGGCAAATTTTGGACTTTTGTTAGCAATGGCCCCGCAACTGCGCGTTTATGTCCCACCTCATCCACTAATAAAGCACTGGCTAGCTGTAGCTCGCGATCGCAATACCCCGACCGCTCTGTTTCGCTCGGCCATAACGGAGTTAGGCCGCTGGCTGACTTACGAAGCAATCCGAGATTGGTTGCCTACGGCAGACGCCACGGTGCAGACCCCTTTAACGGAATGTCCGGCAACTTTTGTCAACCCAGAAATACCTTTGGTGGTAGTGCCGATACTGCGAGCGGGACTGGGGCTCTTGGAAGGAGCCCAAACAGTGCTACCTCTGGCCTCGATTTATCATCTGGGTATGGTCAGAGATGAGGAGACTCTCCAGGTTAGTTGTTATTTAAACAAGTTGCCAGAGCAGTTCCCCCCCGAAGTTCGGGTTTTAATCTGCGAGCCGATGCTGGCAACTGGTGGGACAATCATGGCTGCTATGGCAGAATTGACCGGGCGAGGAGTCGATCCTGCTTTTGTTAGAATTATTTCTGTAGTCGCGGCTCCCCAAGCTTTACAAAGCTTGAATTCTAGTTATCCAACCTTAACAGCCTACTCTGCCATTATAGATGAGGGCCTCAACAGCCAAGGTTTTATCGTCCCCGGTTTGGGAGATGCGGGCGATCGCCTTTTTGGCACCTAGCTTCTAATGGCTTAATCCTCAAAGCAAAAGTAATAGTAATAGTAAAAGGCGAACTGGCAGATATTCGCCATCTATATCAATAAAGTTCACAATAGAAATTAGACAGCAGTCGATCGAAGTATGAGCAATCGAGATGGTTTTACAAGTGGATTTCTTGCAGGAGCTACCATTGGTGGCTTACTGGGAGGAGTTTTAGGGGTAGTTTTGGCGAACCGACTTTCTGAAGAAACCCCGGACGGCGGGCAGCGAGAAATTAAGGCCAGTCGCAGCAAAAAAGTCAAACTGGAAGCGGAACGGATTGAAATGGCCCGCATGAGCTTGGAAGATAAAATAGCCCAGTTGAATCAAGCGATCGATGACGTGCGCGAACAAATAGGGGATGTCAACGGCAGCGTAGAAACAAGCGATCGCTCTATTTCGCCGGAATAAGTAGGTAGGCAAAAATATTTACATAAAATTATTTCTCCCAACCCCCGTAGAACAGGCCAAAGCGCCTGTTCCAGATGTCTAATTAATTTTGCACGACTACTTAAATGCTTTTTCGAGTACGCTCCTGAGTATAAACATGAGTATGAAAACGCCCCAAATAGAGATGCACCCGAAGTTGCTTTTACGAAAAATGTGCTAAACTCGAATAGAAATGCTTGTTAAAACCTTAAAAAAAGAAAATAGTATCTATGACTTCTTCCATAGGCCTGCTGGCAAACACGCTGGTTACATTCCTGAACATCTATATGGTTTTGATGTTCGTTAGAATACTGTTGAGTTGGTTTCCGAATATCAACTGGTACGATCCCCCATTCTCCATATTGAGTCAGTTAACAGATCCTTACCTAAATCTATTCCGTTCTTTCATTCCTCCTTTAGGCGGCATAGACTTGTCTCCAATTATTGCAATTTTCGTCCTTCAAATTGGCGCTAAATTCTTAATGGGAATATTAGGTGCGGGGATGCAATCATCCATGTTTTAGCGAGTGGCTCGGTTTTTTGAAGCGAACCAAACTCGCTTTTTGGTTCGCTTTAAAGGTGACGTGCATCCTATCCTATTACCTGCGAACCCGACCGGCAAAACCAGAAGCTTTAAACTTCTCTAATTGGAGAGGGGTAGGTAAAATTTCGGGTACATAAACTGGAATTGCAAAATCGGTAACTCCCGGGGGAACCTCTTCAATTAACCCCACGCGACTTCGATTTGGCATGACATTATTATGGTTAGCATCGTAGATGCGGCCGAAAACATCCGCATCGTAGATAGTTTTGCCAGAAGAATTTTTAGCTTTCCCAGTAATAATAAAGCAATTAGCCGCCATGCTCGAACCGCTGGCAATGCCGCCTTCCGATAGCTCTGGGGCACATTCGGAGTAATTTACGTCAGAGAGTTTAATCTGGATCGAGGCTAGAGCAGGAGGGGCAAAGAGCCAAGCGGCAAGAACCATCGAGCAGCAGATAACAATAGTTGAAAAGATTCGCGATCGCATAAAAATAACTCCCAAAAAAACGCGCTACTTCAACTTTTAGCTTATCCCAAAACAGAGCAAAAGTTAGATTTTAGATTAATCTCAGTAAATTAACCTTCGTCCAGACCCAAAACCTGGCGCAAAGACTGGCGCATAACATCAACCGGAACCGGTTGTTGCAACCACAACTGCAAAGCGGCAGCCCCTTGTTGGACCAACATCTCCAGTCCGTCAAGAGCGATCGCCCCCCTGGTGGCAGCTTGCCGAAGGAACTCAGTGGGGTTGGGGACATAAATTAAATCGTAAACAATAGCCCCGGGGGACAACTTATCCATCACCGCCTCATCCACCGGAGAGACATCCACCAGTGGAGACATCCCCACAGGAGTAGTATTGACCAACAAATCTGCCCTGGAGATAAAGCTAGAGATTTCCGACCAAGTATGTACCTCCACGCTAACAGGCTTATCGGAACCCAGCCAACTCTCTTTAAAAGCGTTTAACTTATCTTGAGAGCGACCGAAGACGTGAATTTCAGCGCAACCCAACTGGGCACATCCAGCGACCACAGCCCTGGCCGCGCCCCCATTACCGAGAATTACCGCGACTTTCTCGTGCCAATTAAAATTATAATTTCTTAATGGGGCGAGAAATCCTACCACATCAGTATTAGTACCGCCCCAACCATTTTCGGTTCTAAAAACAGTATTAACTGCTCCCACCGAACGAGCCACAGCGGAGACTTCTGATAACAAGGGCATAATCGCTTGTTTGTGGGGAATAGTAAGATTAAATCCCCGAACGTCCATAGCAGCAAATCCAGAAATTGCTACTTTCAAATCTTCTGGCTTGATGGGAAAAGGTAGATAAACATAATCGACTTTTTGCTGGAGTTTACCTTCAGATTTTTCCGAGTTTATGGCTTCAATAGCAGCATTATGCATGACCGGCGAGAGGGAATGTTCCACCGGATAACCAATTACTCCTAATAATTTTGTTTTGCCTGTAATCATTTTTTTTGGGAAATGGTATTAGTTTTTCCGCCACA
>JAXHVR010000013.1:5534-13358 GCA_034189005.1 Cyanobacteriota bacterium
GGCAAGATGCCTGTTCTACGTTTTTCCGCCACAGGCAAGATGCCTGTTCTACGTTTTTCCGCCACAGGCAAGATGCCTGTTCTACGTTTTTCCGCCACAGGCAAGATGCCTGTTCTACGTTTTTCCGCCACAGGCAAGATGCCTGTTCTACGTTCCAATTACCTATTACCTTTAAACTCTTTAGCCTCCTTTAAAATGGGAGTGCTGTCAAACCAGAGGTCGTCGGCATAGCGGTATTCAAAGACAAAAAGACTCGACAAAAGAGTTTGATATTCATTTTCACCGCTAACGCTTTTTGTCCTGGCTACTTGACGCAGAAGTTCCCATTCGTGGGGGTCGATCGCTCTAGTTAATTGGTGTCGGCGTTGGGTAATTACGCTTTCTAAAGAAGCTCTTAAAATTGGTGGATCTTGTTTTTGCAGACAGGTATAAAGTAAGACTAATAACTGTCGTAAATGACCGCCACTCACGCGACACATCCGGTCTAGAGTTTCTGGACTGTCGAATATGGTGGAAACTAATTGCAAGCGTTCTTGAAAATCTTTGATTTGAGGAAAAGCTCTTGCCAATACCATTTGTTGCAAAAGAGCGAGTCCTTCTTCGCAGTCCGTACTATCTGACAATTGAACTGGCACCATTGGCAAGAGTTTTGGTTCTACACCAAAGCGATTAGTTAATTGCCCCAGATCGTTAG
The DNA here is from genome assembly GCA_034189005.1 of Cyanobacteriota bacterium. Lineage (GTDB taxonomy): Bacteria > Cyanobacteriota > Cyanobacteriia > Cyanobacteriales > Microcoleaceae > CALKCV01. Next base: position 6,229 of record JAXHVR010000013.1, read on the forward strand.
AGAAAATTAAGATTAGAGGAATGGTATAGACTACATGACAATTTAATTTGTTTAGTTGTTCGCCCCGGTCAACAAATAAGTATTCTGGTTGCGGTCTTCCCGTGGGGCCTGGTTGGTTGCTGATGCGATCTAGGTTATCAATAATAACTACCAGACTTTTTTTACCCAACTGTTTTAGTTGTTGGTTAGCGGGGTCTAAAAGTTCTTTATTGATAGCTTCTAAAATGTTATTAGTTCGCGGCTCTAAATATTGGCGTAATTGAGCGCGAAGATTGGGAGCAGCTTTAGTTTTTGCTGTGATTTTACCAATGCCTAATGCTAGAGAAAATTCTCCTTCTGTATTACCAGATATAGTGCCTATGCCGGGGACATTTGCTTCTCCACTTAGGTCTATTTCAGTGTTTAAAACTTCATAAACTCCCTTAAGTAAAGCTTTAAAACCGCGAGGTTGAAGTTTGATTTGTAACTTTTCAATACTTTCGCTAACTTGACGGGCGATCGCCAACAAAATATCTGTGATGTCAACATCAGCCATGTTCAAATCTTGACTGGACTCGAAATAGACTACATGAAATCCTTCTTCTTCTAATTCAGTTTTCAGTCGGAGTAGCTCAGTAGATTTACCGCAACCGATGTGTCCGGTAAATAATTGGCTGGTAGGAGAATTTGGCGAGAGACGAGTTATGGTTCGTTTTAGTTCCTCTATAATATTACCACCCCTTACTGATGAAAAGTCGATGTAGTATTGACGATCGTCGTCTTTAGCTACTTCCAGGGTTTTGGCGGGGTTAGAAGCTTGGAAAAATCTGTACAAATCGAGTGTCATTGCAGTTCTAATTAACAATAAAGTGTGACTGTTATTTTATTCGTTTAATTCTTTGAGCTATCGGAAAATATTTTCAATTTAATTTATGGATGGTAAGAGCATTCATTCAAGTAGCATTCATTGAAGTCTTTGGCTAAAAATTGCCACTTATCAGAAGTAAAAAATCGCTTTAAATTACTATATCTAACTCCAATAAAAGTCAAATCAAAGCATCTTGTAGCATCTTGTAGGTTGGGTGGAGCGATAGCGCAACCCAACATTAACGGGAGCAAAATCCAACGATTTTGTTGGGTTTCGCTCCGCTACACCCAACCTACAAATGGTATTGTTGATTTTGACGAAGATATTGTTCGAGAAACCAGGTTTCTGGCTCTGAATTTTATCATAATCCCTGCACGGATTGCTATAACTCCAATAAAAGTCAAATTGCAGTCCCTCTAGCAACTCATCTCTTATTTAAGCAGTACGGGGATCGGCGCTATATGAGTTATGATAGAGCTTTAGGGGCATGAGACCGATTTTTTGCTAGTTTTTATGGGAAGGCACGAACGCAGAGCCCTTAGGCAGTGAAGCCCGGGGCGGGAGTAGGGTTTTTCCGGTTGGAAATGGCCAGTAATTGAGATAGACGGGAAAATCCAAGCGATCGCTCCCCGTTTTACCACAATAAAATTTTATGGTCCGAGATGTCAAGGTTTTAGTCGCGAAAATCTAAGAGGAGGCAAGCTAAGGGCCCGAAAGCTTAATTTTTGAGCTTTGAGTCCCACGAAAAGCAGTCTAATATCAATTAATAATTAATAATTAATAATTAATAATTGGGTTATTAGCGTAGAGTCCGTGGGTCCGATCGGCATTGCCGCCCGGTCCCTCTTTTTTTTCCGCCCGGTAATTTAATGCGACTTGATATAGCGTTTTCAAATGAGATGTAAACAAGAAAGGGCTATTTACTACCAGCAAAAAATGCTATAGACCTTCTTCCCTATTCCCCATTACCCATTACCCATTACCAAAAAGCGTCAGACTTTTGGACACATCTCAAATAAAACTGCTATATAAGTAGGTAGATAAAAAATTAGACATTCTTGATTTGGCATCTTGGGAATCAAAAAGTAATGGATCGTAGTTAATCCCCAATAAAAAATAAAAAATAAAATTGAAACAGTAAAATATTTGACTTATAAGCTTATGCTTTCAATTAACTTGTGGAGTAAGCCTTTAATATTGTTGCAGATCGAAGCAGGAAAAAAGCGAGTTGTTGTCACCGATATGCTGGCAAAAAGCTACGATATTTGTCTGGCGGAAAATGAAACTACCCCAGATAGAACCTTCGATTTGTGTATTGTTAGCCCTAAATATCTAGAACGAGACAAAGACAAATTCTTATCGTTAAAAGAGACAGAAGAGAGGGCTTTTCTGCCAATATTATTAATGACTAATTGCCAACAATTGACTGGAATCAGCGAAGAAACCAGAAAATATATAGACGATGTAATTGTCGAACCAATAAAAGAAATAGAATTGCATTGTCGCGTAGAGAATCTGTTGCGATCGCGCCGTCTTTCCTTAGAACTCCAACAACGCACGGAAGAACTGAACGAATATAACGCACATTGGCAGCAAGAAAAAACCGCTCGCCAACATACAGAAGCAATCTTGCTAGAAAGCGATGCCAAGCTCAATACCATCGTCAGTCACAGTACCGATGGTTTGTTGGTAGTAGATATGGAAGGTAGGATCCGTTTTGCCAACCCGGCAGCGATCGCCTTATTTCACCGCCCCGACCTAGTGGGGCAGGAGTTGGGAGTACCCATAGTGGGAGAAGAAACAGCAGAGATAACCACTTTTACAAATAACGGGGTTTTGAGGATCGCCGAAATGAAACTCGCCCGCGCAGAGTGGGAAGGTGAATCAGTTTATATCGTCTCGGCGCGAGATGTTACAGAACGCTGGCACGCAGAACAGGCATTGAGAAATAGCGAAGAACAGTTCCGCCTGTTAGTAGAAGGTGTAAAAGACTACGCTTTGGTCCTGCTCGATCGCGAAGGTTGCGTAAGTAGCTGGAACGTAGGATCGCAAAACCTCTTGGGATACTCGCCATCAGAAATTATCGGTCAATATTTCGGTTGTTTTTACTCCACCAACGAAGAAGACAAAGGCGATTTGCCCTGGCAAAATTTACAATTAGCGGCCCTACAGGAACGGTTTGAAGCAGATAGTTTGTTGGTACGTCAAGATGGAAGGGAGTTTTGGGCGAACTGTCAAATAAGTTCCCTCTACGACGACCAAGGAGATCGACGCGGCTTCGTAGTCGCCATCCGAGATATTAGTAGGGCCAGAGAAGCAGAACAAGAGCGAAGTTTGTTAATTGCTTCTTTACAAGAAAGTCAAGAACGATTCCGCAATTTGGTAGAAACTACTAGCGATTTGATTTGGGAGACCAATGAATTCTTAGAATACACATATATCAGTCCTCAAATTAGCAGCTATTTGGGATACGCTCCCCAAGAAGTTTTAGGCAAAACCCGCTTCGAGTTCATGCCTGCAAAAGAAGCTTTGCGGATGCGCTCCTTTTTTGAGGGTTGGTTGCTTCAACCTCAGTCTTTTATTAAGCTAGAAAACAAGCACCTCCACAAAGACGGAGGTTTAGCGATCCTAGAAACCAGCGCAGTTCCTGTCTTTGATGAAGAGGGAAAATTCCTTGGATATCGAGGTATAGATCGAGATATTAGCGATCGCAAACGCACCGAAGAACAACTGCGCAATAGCGAAAGTATGCTCGCCCGGGCCGAGAAAATCGCTCGCCTGGGCAGTTGGAGCTTTGATGTAGCTACGGGGGTTATGACCTGGAGCGATGAACTTTTTCATATTTTCGGTATCGAACCCGTACAACCGGTACCGAATTATAAACAACTTATCCAGCAAATACACCCCGATGACAGAGAGTTGTTTCAAAATAAAATGAAGCTAGCTATTAGCAAAGGTGAATATTATCAACTGAATTTTCGCATAGTAAACCCCAATAACTCTCTAAAATATCTAAATGCAAAAGCTCAATTTGCTGTAAGCGATAGCAGCGAAAAAATCAAGCAGCTTTTTGGTACGATCCAAGACGTTACCGAGTGGCATTTTTTGCAGGAAAAACTTCAAAGCTCTGAAGCCGAAATGCGGGGATTGTTAGAGGCGATGACCGATATAGTACTCATTATTAATTTAGAACCTCTAAAGATAAATGTCGCTCCAACTAATCCTGTCATTTGCTGGGAAAAAGAGACTAAAATAGTAGAAAAAACTATTGAATGCTTTTTGTCAAAAGAGCGCGGAGAACAATTTGTAATCCCCATAGAAAAAGCATTAGCTTGGCAACAAAAAATTGACTTTGAGTACAGTATTTCCTTAGAAGGAATATCCAGGAAGAGAGAAAAGAATGGAGCTAAGAAGGGGAGGGAAAAAAGACCGTTGAATGCAGGCAAGAAAGTTTGGTTTAGCGCCAGTATTTCTCCACTGTCTGAAACATCGGTAGTTTGGGTAGCAAGAGATATTACAGAACTAAAAGAAGCCGAGTGGGAACTAAGCGAAGAAAGAAGCCGCTATCGCTCGGTAGTAGAAGATCAGACAGAATTAATTTGTCGCTTTTTAGCCGACGGTACGATTACATTTGTCAATCAAGCTTATTGTCGTTATTTTAAGCAACTACGCCATCATTTATTGGGAGATAAATTTAAGTCGCTAATTCCCGCAAACGAACATAAAAAGGAAAGCGATAAAATTAACTCCGTCTTCACTCCAGAAAAGCCAGTATTAACTGAAGAATGTCCGGTAGAAATAGATGGAAAAAATTCCTGGTTGCAATGGACTAAGCGAGCAATTTTTGACCCCAAGGGTAAGATTATTGAGATTCAAGCGATCGGGCGAGATATTACGGAGAAAGTATTAGCAGAAAAGACCTTGCGCGATCGCGAACAACAACTAGAATTATTTTTCTCTCAATCCCTAGATGGCTTCTTTTTCATGCTCTTAGATCGGCCGGTAGAATGGAACGATACAGTTGACAAAGAAGAAGTTTTAGATTATGTATTTAGCCATCAAGTAATTACTAAAGTAAACGATGCGATGCTGACTCAATATGGCGCCAAACGCGAAGAGTTTATAGACTTAACCCCCAAGGAGCTTTTCGCCCACGATTTAGCGCGAGGTAAAGAAGTCTGGAGGCGGTTGTTCGATCGCGGAAGATTGGCTATAGAAACCGACCAGCGCAAGTTTGATGGAACTAAAATTTGGATAGAAGGAGATTATATTTGTATGTACGACGCTGATGAGAGAATCATCGGTCATTTTGGCGTACAAAGAGATATTAGCGATCGCAAGCGGGCCGAAGAAGAAATCCGCGAAATGAGCGCCACCCTACAAAATGCAGTCGAAGGCATCTCTCGACTCGATAGCAGAGGACGTTACATCAGCGTCAACAAAGCTTATGCCTCCATGACCGGTTACGAAGTAGAAGAGATCGTCGGCATGGAATGGCAAGACATCATACATCCAAGCGATCGTCGAAAAATGATGTCTATTTATCAAAAAATGCTGGAAACTGGCAAAGAAGAAGCCGAAGCAATGGGTATTAGAAAAGATAGTTCTATCTTTTATCAGCAAGTGGTAACGATTAAAGCCTGCGATCGACATCAAAATTTTATCGGACATTACCGCTTCATGAAAGATATAACCGAACGCAAGCACGCCGAGTTAGAGCTCCAACAAGCTAAAGAAGCAGCAGAAGTAGCCAACCGTGCCAAAAGCGAATTTTTAGCTAATATGAGTCACGAACTCCGCACTCCTCTAAATGGTATCTTAGGTTATACCCAAATCGTCAGAAAGCAGCCAGATTTAAGTCAAGAACAAGGTGAAATGATGGCCGTAATTCAAGACTGCGGGGAGCATTTACTGACCTTAATTAATGACATTTTAGACCTGTCAAAAATTGAAGCGGAAAGAATGGAACTATCTTCGAGCGAATTCGATCTTCCTAACTTTATTAAAAGCATTGCCGACATATTCCTTATCCGCGCCCAACAAAAAAATATTTTATTTAATTACGAACCAGTTTCCCCGGTTCCTAAATGCGTCACTGCCGATGAAAAACGCCTGCGACAAATTCTGATTAATCTACTCAGCAATGCCATTAAGTTTACCGACAAAGGAGAGGTTACTTTGAAGGTAGGAACTGTTACGGAATCAGGAGATTGGATGGGGGTCGCCCACGAATTATTGCCCGAAGATATCCTAGATATTAGTTCCTTGCGCCAAGGCAAAATCCGCTTTCAAGTAGAAGACAGCGGTATAGGCATAGAAGATAAAGAACTAACTAAAATATTTATGCCTTTTCATCAAGTAGATACCGGCCTTCATTCTGTAGAAGGAACCGGCTTAGGATTATCAATTACTCAAAAACTCGTGAAGATGATGGGGGGTGAAATTCACCTTAAAAGTAGCGTGGGTGAAGGTAGTGTTTTTTGGGTAGATTTAGAATTACCAGAAACCTCTTGCCCTAACAAGTTATTTCTCCCTGGGTGCGGCGAACGTCAAATTGTTGGCTTCAAAGGCAAAAAACGCAAACTGCTGGTAGTGGACGATCGAAGCGTCAATCGTAAAATCTTGGCACATCTTTTGGTGCCTTTAGGGTTTCAATTGCTAGAAGCAGTTGACGGTCAAGATTGTCTGGAGAAAGCGGCAGAATTTCAGCCGGATCTAATTTTAATGGATTTGGTCATGCCAGTTATGGACGGGTTTGAAGCTACCAGAAGACTGCGAGACGTGCCGCGATTAGAATCCGTGGTGGTAGTTGCTCTCTCGGCTAGTGTTTTCGATGCTACCCAGCAAGAGAGTTTGGGGGCGGGTTGTAATAGTTTTATTCCTAAGCCCATTCAAGTCAAGCAGTTGTTAGAACGATTGCGGCTGCATTTAGGGTTAGAATGGATTTATGACAATTACCCTGGCCAGCAAGCGGCAACAGGAGGGACCGGGCGAACCATTTTGAATTCTTCCTTTACTGTCGGGAATTCAGAATTAATACCCCCGCCCCCAGAAGAAATTACTGTTTTGTTTAAACTTGCTATGAGTGGCGACATCGGGGGAATTATAGAGGCATCTACTAGCCTCAAAAATTTGGATGCTAAATACGGGCCCTTTGCTGAATTAGTCCATCGTAAGGCTAAAGGGTTTCAAATCAAACAAATTCGAGAGTTTCTCCAAAAATACATGGTAGATTCGTAATAAAGTTTCAATGGGTTATGGTTTTCGCTGTCATTTCTTAATA
>JAXHVR010000013.1:13458-54253 GCA_034189005.1 Cyanobacteriota bacterium
TTAGTCCATCGTAAGGCTAAAGGGTTTCAAATCAAACAAATTCGAGAGTTTCTCCAAAAATACATGGTAGATTCGTAATAAAGTTTCAATGGGTTATGGTTTTCGCTGTCATTTCTTAATATAGCAATTATTGAATCGGTGAAGTACATTTTCGATCCCCCCCAGCCCCCCTTGAAAAGGGGGGAGCCATTTCAAAGTCCCCCTTTTTAAGGGGGATTTAGGGGGATAGAATATTTATTTGTACCTCACCGATTCAATAATTGCTATACTCAAAGCTGAGTATTAATGCTAAGAATGCATTGGGAGGCGATCGCCATGACGGAAATAGGGTGCAACTCGGGCGTAAGTAAATAGACTTGCCTTATATCAAGTCGCATTAAATGCAGCATGCGGAAAAAAAAGAGCGGCAGCATGGCAATGCAAGTCAGGTTAAGGGTTGCTAGCTTATAACCTAATTATTGAATCGGTGAAGTACACCCCGATGGATCCCCCGTTGGTCCCCCTTAAAAAGGGGGACTTTGAATTGTTCCGGCTCCCCCCTTTTTAAGGGGGGGTGGGGGGGATCGCTCGATGTACTTCACCGAGCGCGATAAATGCTATAACCTAATTATTAATTATTAATTATTTATTATTAATTGATATGAGACGCAGCCGCGAAATGGCTCTTTCGCGATCGGACAAATAACGCCCAAATTTTAAAAATAACTATTCTCCAATCCATTTAGCAAATATTTATGAAAAAAGAACGACAAAATATAATTTTAATCGTGGATGACAACCCTACTAATTTAGGTGCCCTTTTCAAGTTTTTAAGCGATTATGGTTTCAAAGTCTTGGTAGCGATCGATGGCGAAAGTGCCATAGAGCAAATAGAGTATGTCAGACCAGATATTATTCTTTTGGATGTTATGATGCCAGGAATAGACGGATTTGAAGCTTGTCGTCGTCTTAAAGCTTCTCCAGAAATGCAAGATATTCCGGTAATTTTTTTGACCGCCCTTTCCGACACTGTAGATAAAGTCAAAGGTTTTAATGTTGGTGGGGTAGATTACATTACGAAACCGATTAACCAAGAGGAAGTATTGAGTAGGGTTAAAAGTCATTTAACTATTAGCTATTTGCAAAATAAACTGCTGGAGAAAAATCAAGAACTTCTGAGCCTGAATGAAAATTTAGAAAAACTGGTCGAACGGAAAACCAAACAACTTATAGAACAGGAAAAATCAGCTATTATCGGACGTTTGGCTCAAGGCATGGTTCACAATCTCAAAAATCATCTTCAAACCATCTTGCTTTGCAGTAATTTCATCGAAGCTAGAGCTAAAGAAATTACTGAGGAAGCGATCGCGGAAGATATCCAATACGTTCAAGCAGCGGGAGAAAGAATCCAAGAAATTATGGATAATTTAGTCCAGAAAAGCATCATGGAGAAAAAAATAGATTTACAACCCATAAATCTAAACGAACTCTTGCAAGGCGAACTTAAATTATTAGAAGCTAATACCCAATTTAAGCATAAAATTAAAAAACATTATTTCTTTGACGATCGTCTTCCGAGAGTACCATTAATCTACGGTAATATTTCCCAGGTTTTTCATAATTTAGTTAATAATGCTATTGACGCTATGTGGAACCAAAAAGAGCGCGAATTGACGATCGCAACCAGACAAGACGATGGCAAAATTTACATGGATATTAAAGATACGGGTTGCGGCATCAAACCGGATAATTTTACCAAAATTTTTGAGATATTCTACACTTCTAAACCACCACAAACTGTTAATAAAAAATCCGAGGAACCAACGGGAACGGGTTTGGGACTTTATACCTGCGTCGAACTGTTAAAACCTTTTAATGGCAAAATCGAAGTTTCAAGCCTAATCGGAAAAGGTAGTACGTTTACAGTGGTTTTACCAAAAATAAGCAGAGAAGGCGAACATAATAAGTGAATTTTATTATTTGGCTAGTTAACAAAATAAACTGTTAGCTAATTATTTTGCGATCGTAGTGCAATCTTGAGGAAGAATGACAAATAGTAGGTGGGATGCTATAATTATTATATTTTCTGGGTAACTGTATTGAGGAAAACTAAAATGGGTACCGATAACGTCCAAAAAGGTATTATTCTTATTGTCGATGACAACCCTAGTAATTTAGGATATCTTTTTAAATTTTTGAGCGACTCAGGTTTTAAAGTATTGGTGGCTACCGACGGAGAAACAGCTTTAGAACAAGTCGAATACGCCCAACACGATCTAATTCTTTTAGATATAATGATGCCGGGAATGGATGGGTTTGAAACTTGCCGTCGCTTAAAAGAAAATCCGGCAACAAAAGAAATTCCTGTTATCTTTATGAGCGCGCTTTCCGAGACCGTAGATAAGGTAAAAGGTTTTAAATTGGGGGCAGTGGATTACATTACTAAACCAATTCAACATGAAGAAGTATTAGTCCGCGTCGAAACTCATTTAACTATCCGCAACTTACAAAAAAAACTAGAAGATAAAAACTATCGCTTGCAACAAGAAATTATTCATAGAAAGCGCGCGGAAGCAGTCTTACAAGAATCGGAAGCTAAATATCGTACCCTGGTAGAACAAATTCCTGCCGTAACCTATATTGCCGCCCTCGACGATCTCTGTACTAAGCTCTATGTTAGTCCGAGAATTAAACAAATGTTGGGTTTTACTCCGCAAGAGTGGCAAGGACAGCGCGATCTCTGGATCAAACAAATTTATCCAGAGGATTGTCAGGGGGTTTTATCGAAGTTTTATCTGAGTCAAAGCAGCGGTAAACCTTTTTGCGCGGAATATCGTATCTTCTCAAAACACGGTCTAGTTGTCTGGGTGCGAGACGAGGCAACTTTGGTGCGAGACTCCGTAGGAAAACCTATTTCTTTTCAGGGAGTCATGTTTAATATTACCGCTCACAAAGAAGCTGAGTGCGCTTTACAATCTAGCGAAGCTCAAAATCGCGCTCTGCTTAATGCTATTCCAGATCTCATGTATTCTATTAATGCAGGGGGAGTTGTTATTGACTATATGGCGGCTAAAGACGAACATATAATCAATTCTCCAGAGGAGTTTTTAAATAAAAATATCGCCGAGATCTTTTCTTCGGATTTAGCCCAATGGACCATGCACTTCGTTAAGGAGGCTCTTGCTACTGGCAAGGTGGAAAGCGGGGAGTACGTTCAGCAGGTTAATGGTAGTTGGCGCTGTTACGACGCGCGCTATTTTGCTATGGAAGGCGATCGCGTTTTAGTTCTAGTCCGAGATATTAGCGAACGCAAGCAATTGGCATCTGCTTTGTTAGAATCTCAAGCAGAACTTAAAAATAAGACGGAACAACTTGAAGAAACTTTGATGAAGTTACGCTCTACTCAATCGCAGTAGATTCATAATGCTAAAATGCTCAGTCTCGGACAGCTTGTTGCTGGCATCGATCGCGAAATTAATAATCCTATTAATTTTATTTATGGTAATGTGAATTACGCCAGTCAGTACGTTGGAGATTTGCTAGAACTCCTGGAACTATACCAGCAACACTAACCCGAACTGGTGTCTGAAATTAAGGATGAAATAGAAGCGATCGACCTAGAATTTTTGAAAGAGGATTTTAATATCAAGTCGCAAGAAATAACCATAAGAAAATAAAGAAAAGAAAAAGGGGAATGCCAGGCAGAACAAAGCTCCCGGACCTTTCCCTCAATTATTAATTATTAATTATTAATTGTTAATTGATATAGAGGTGTGGGAACCGGTACGGGTTTGGGACTGTTCGTCAGCCACCAAATTGTGGTTAAAAAACATGGGGGCGAGTTGAGGTGCGTTTCTACCCCAGGAAAGGGCACGGAATTTATTATTGTCTTACCTAAAGATTTACCTCAAGGTTAGGAACAACCTTGGCGATCGAGAGGTAGCGATAAAATGCACCAAAAGGAAGAATTTACCGGGTGCATCGATGCTGCAAGAATCAAACCAAAAAGCGCGAAGCGTTGGGAGTGAAGCTTCTGCAAGAGCGTATGTATCCGCTCTTGCGCTCTTGCGTTCTAGAATCGTGGTAAAGCAATAAATAAGCCTTCCTTACAATATTTTCTGTTTTTGCTTTCGTTGCGAGTTGCTCCCGAATTTACTCTTCTGTCGTCTTGAGTCCTGCTTTACTGGATGTTGTTAAGTATGCTCCAAACAAAACGATCGCAAACGCTAACAAATTAAACAAACTTAGAGTTTCTGAAAATATGCCCCAAGCAAGAATAGCAGTAATTACCGGATGGAGTAGCAAAATTGTCGCTACCAAACCAGAAGAGAGCCGTTTGAGGCTATAGGTTATCAAAAATTTAGCCAAAATTAAACTAAGACCGAGAAAGGCAAGGTTTAGCCAACCTAGCTCGGAATGGGGAAAGATTTCCTCACCAGTCGCCAGGATAAATGGCAGGGTCAAAACCGTTACTAGAAGGCAGTTCCAAATCGCGATCGCCATAACGCTCAACTGACTTCGCAGTTTTTCAGTTACCATGAGATATCCACCCCAGAAAGCGGCAGAAACTAAAGCTAGTCCGTCGCCTTGTAATTTGTCGAGGGCAGTGGAGAAGTCGTTTGCTGCCAGAAAGAAGGAACCAACTATAGCGATCGCTATTCCTATCAAAAATTTGCGATCGAATGTTTGGCCCAAGAACCTCCATCCAACCAAAGTGGTAAATAGGGGGGTTAGACTGTGCAAAACCTCTGAGTTAGCAACAGTGGTTTCAGTTAGAGACCAAGCATAAAATAATTGATGTCCTCCAGAAAACACTCCCAACATTAGCAACAGTGGTAATAGCTTATAGATATCCGATGAAAGCTTTACATGAATAGTTCTGCCAAGCAACCGCTTCCTTATCCAGGATAATCCATTCCATAACCCCAAAATTACTGTTGCAATCCAGAAGCCATTAAAGATAGTAGCATTAGGACTTAGTTCATATTCGCTAACTTTCAGCAAGATAGGAAGGAAAGCAATAATGAGTAAATCCACAAATACTGCAACTAAGGCCATTGTTGTTTCGCCAATAGCAGTTGGTTGGGAGGTTGATTCTAATTGTTTTATCATTAATCCTTGTCAAAGTATTAGGTGAACTAAAGTATCCTTTGAGGTTTCGTGAGGATAATGAATAACGAGTATTTCACTGCTAGGAAAGCGTTTTTGTAAATTTTCAGCAAATTTCTCAACATTATGATAAGCTGCATCCGGCACTTGTTCGATAATACTAGGAGCCGTGTACTTCAAGTCATTCAAAAAAACGCTAAATCCCTTGTTAGCCAACTGAGCCATTTTTTCTGTGAAAACCAAATCGAAAGCTTCTTGGTCTGGTTTTTTAGGACTTAACGACCCGATGGAAAAAATCCAATCGAACTTTCGATCGCCAAATTGGTACTTCAAAAAATCAGCACAGATAAAGTCAGCCTGCGGGTCGTTACTGTGGACTTCTTTCGCAATCTTGTCAAATTCTGGCAGCAACTCCATACCAATGTATTTTCCTCGGAAGCCCCTTTTTTCTCTTAAAAATGAAAGAAAGTACCCCTGGCCCGAACCAATATCCAGAACCGTTTCTAATTCTGGCCAATTCTGTTGTGGCAAATTGGTAATTCCCTCATGGACAAAACAGGCTCTTTCTTCCGAAGTCCATGCTGCACCCAGAAGCGAGCGGGCACCGTGCTGGGAAATAGCTTTCTGGTATAAATCTGCATTTTTTTTTGCATTAAGGGCGATCGCTCGCTCGGATAATGTATTTTGTCGATAGTCATTCACGATCGTTGCATGGGTTTGAAAAACGTCAAACATGATTATGGACTGATACCAATTAAATGTCAAGCCGTCCGCACAGCAGCGGTGTGTTGGCAGGGCAATTTAAGCCAGTCCAGAGTTAGGGCATTGTGTCCCGTGTCTTTTCCAAAAAACCAAAAAATCCCCCGCTACAGGCTACCGTAGCGGGGAAAATTGATTATAACTTCCAGAAAAAATGGAAAACTATGCTTTTAGCAATACTTAGCTGCGATCGCTAGAAGCTACCGGCTCAAAACTAGGCACTACCAAAACATCGTTCTGCTTAGTCAACTGGTTGTAAAGCCTTTCCGTATTCGGGAAATTAGCAGCGGGCAAAGTTGGGAAGCGGCGGTAAGGAACCGTATCCTCGCCGAAGTACTCGATATACTCGGCGCCATTGACCATAGAGCCAATAAAGCCCTTAATCCCCTCGCTTGCCAAAATCTGGTTGTACTTGCGAATTTCAGCTTGATTCTGAGGGGCGCGACCCAAGAAATGCTTGGTACCGAGCTCGATAACCTTAGTATTGGGATAAGGCGTGTAGAACTCCTTAATATAAAGGTTCGAGCCGCCCAAGCCCTCAATAAATTCCTTGAGGTTAATTTCACCGTTGCCCAACTTGCTCTCCAGAGAGGAGAACTCTGTCCTGACAATATACGGATCGATATCCCGCTCGAAAATCTGACGATAAGCTGCCTGAATTAGCAGTTTCAACGCCTGCTTATCTGTCGTACTCGTCAGCTTAAAGACCTTACTCTGCTGACGTCGCTTATTCACCCCTTGGATGACTTTGAATTCAATCTCCGGATCCGTCTTCATCGGCGAAGGAGTGCCGAGCTCCACGAACCGTGGAGTGATTTCCTTCTCTACCTTCTGGTTCTTATCGGCGATGCTGCCAACGCGGGTGTTGCGCAAAGACAAACCACCTGCAGTCAGATACCGCTCGTAAGGCACCGTATCTTCGCCAAAGGCTTGATTGTATTCCTGACTATCGATTATGGCATCGACTAGAGCGTAGAAACCCTTCTTGGCACAAGTATCGAAGTAGGAATTAATTTCCGCCCGTCCGTAAGTAGGACGACCCAACAAGCGGCGATGGATGTATTCAACTGCCTTGCAAACATACAAAGAAGTCCAGTACATATTGCGGAAAGTATCCGACTTCGCCAAAATCTTGATAAACTCCCGAACGGTAATGTCGCCGTTTTCGAGTTTAATTTCTGCGACCTTCTGGCGCTGACCTTGATAAACGTCGCGACCGAAAACTTGTCGGTAGGCAGCATTAATGACCTTTTGGGTCGAACTCTCGGAGTATTTAATGCTTTTGCCGTTGCTGCCGCCGGGGCGCTCGAAATTGCTCTTGATATAACCGCCGGGAAGTCCGTCGAGCTTGAACACCTTCGGACCCAGGGAACCGGGATTTTTGCCGATGGCTCCGGGATTGCTTACCTGATTTTCAATTCCCGCGCCGTTACGAATCAACAGCCGGCGAGTATCCTTACCGAAAGGTGCCGGACGGTTTTTCGGATTGCGAGTTTCTTTCGGGAAAATCGCCCCAAACTGAATCTCTAGGGGATCGTTACCCTGACCGTAAACGTGCTGGTCTGGCAGAGGCTGCTTGTAGTCGGCAAACAAAGTGACGAATTGAGGCACTTTGCGGAAGGGTGCGCTGTAGTTAAACAGGTCGATCTGAGGCCCCCAGTTCCGACATTCTTGGGCTTCTTGACCCAGACCGCGCAGATACGGTACCGTCTCTTCGCCGAAATAGTCGGAGTATTCTTGAGAATCAACCATGGCATCTACCAAAGCCGACAGACCGCTTTTGGAGATAATATCGAAATATTTGGTGAATTCTTCGGGAGAACTCAGACCGCGACCTAAGAAGTGACGGGCTGCTAATTCTACTACCCGACTGTTAACGAAGGGTTCGTAGAATTGTTTGCGGTACAGTGGGGATTTGCCCAAACGACGGATAAACTCTTTCATGGAGATTTCGCCGTTTTTGACCTGAGATTCTAGATAGGAAACGTTCAGGCTGTAAGCGCGGGTGATGTCTCGCTCGAATACCTGTCGGTAGGCGGCTTTGACTACATCCAGCTTTTCCGAGCTAGAGAGACCCGGCTTCATGACGAATTTGGGCCGTCGCTCTGCCGCATTGAAATAAATTTGCGGTAGTTCCAGTCCTTGTTGGTCGGAGCTTTCCCGTTGCCGCTGTTTATTAGAAGGGGTCGATCCTTTAAACTCACTTAGCAAGACATCGAAGTATTGGGTGACGATCTCTTTAGCTTCTGGGTCTTGTTTGACATATCCCAGGGAGCCTTGTCGCATCTGTTGGATGGCAACAATGGTCGCTGCCGAAGAGCAGGCATTTTCGATGATTTCGCGCAAACCCCGGACGTTGACGGAGATGATATTTGGGTCTCCGGCGACGATGGCGTAGGTGATATAGCGCAAAAACCAGGATAAATCCCGCAGAGATTTGGTCATGTTGGCCGGACCGTAACGGCTGACGTTTATCGGTCGAAATCCTGCTGGCACTGGTCCGCCACCACCCGTGCCGCCGGCACCGATGCTGAAGACCGAACGCAGACCCTCTAAGAAGTTATTTCCTTTGTCGCTATCTACATAAGTTACGGTCCCTAACTTCATGCCTTCGGAGACTACGGTCTGGGCCGCTTTTACGGCACTCACGGCCATTTCTTCATCTTCGTCTGGCTTTTCTAAGAAGGCCATCGGAGAACCGCCTGAAAAAATACTGTTGGCGGCCCGGGACACTATTTGTTCTGAGTTTTGGCTGAGGGTTCTGGCTATTTCTAAACGCTTTGCGCCGGAACTGAAGTAGTTGGCTAATTCGCTTAGTTCTCCCCGCCCCAGAAAGCGGTCTTGTTGTTCTGCTGCGGAAATTGTTGATACTGGTACTGTTTGATATAGTTGCGGACGCGCAACTGAGCTTCCTCCACTTGCTCTTAGAGTCATTAGTTCTTTATTGCTCCCTTTTCGGATTGTTACTGCTTTTTTATTTCCCAGAAGCAAGGCAAAGGATCGAAGTAAGTATTTTTACTGTTGATACTTTTTGCCTTTTGCTTCTTTTTTCAGATTAAAATGTTTTGGGCTCGTTAACTCGGTTGTTAAAAAACCATATTGAGATTTAATTTATATAGCTAACCACGATTTTTCTTAAAAAAATCATAAGTTTTGTTAAGCAATTCTGCGGTTTTTGGTCTGGGGTTTTGGATTTTAGACTTATTTCAAGCTCGAATTTGACTTCAAGTTCCCAAGGCCAGAAAGGAGAATTACTGCTACTACTGACTATTTATCTATTATGAACAGCGATCGAGATATTAGCGCTGCCGTTGGCAGGCTTTACGATACTTACCCTTTCCCCCCGGATCCTTTGTCCGATGAAGCGCCACCTGGTTACAATTGGCGCTGGAGTTGGCCGATGGCTTACAGCTTTTGTACGGGTGAGAGGCCCCAGAAGCAAGATATCCGCATTTTGGATGCCGGTTGCGGTACGGGTTCGAGTACGGATTATTTGGTTCACCTCAATCGGGAGGCCTCTGTTACGGGTATCGACCTCAGCAGCGGGGCTCTGGAAGTGGCTAGGGAACGCTGCCGCCGTTCTGGGGCCGACGGGGTGGAGTTTCGCCATCTGAGTCTCTACGATGTGGGTCAACTTGAGGGGGAGTTTGACTTTATTAATTGCGTGGGGGTTTTGCACCATTTACCGGAGCCGGTTCGAGGTATTCAAGCTTTGGCGGGTAAGTTGGCCCCTGGTGGCATCCTGCATATTTTTGTTTATGCGGAGTTGGGCCGCTGGGGGGTGAGCTTGATGCAACGGGCGATCGCTCTTCTTCAAGGCGATCGGCGGGGGGATTATCGAGATGGAGTTGAAGTGGGGCGTAAGATTTTTGCTTCCCTACCAGAAAATAACCGTCTTGTCAAGTACGAAAAAGAACATTGGGCCTTTGAAAATCAACGGGATGAGTGTTTTGCGGATATGTACGTCCATCCCCAAGAGGTTGACTATAACATCGAGACTTTGTTTGAGTTAATAGATGCTTCTGGGTTGGAGTTTTTGGGATTTTCTAATCGCGAGTATTGGAATTTGGAACGATTGTTGGATAAGGCCCCGGAATTGGTGGAGAGGGCGCGGGGATTGAGCGATCGCCACCGCTACCGTTTAATCGAGTTATTGGACCCAGAGATTACTCATTACGAATTTTTCTTGGGCAAGCCTCCTATATCTAAGGTTAATTATGACGATGACCGGGCCCTCCAAGGGGCTATTCCCGAATTAAGCCCTTGTCTTCACGGGTGGCCTGGGGAAACGGTATTTGATAGCGATTATAAGTTGGTTAAGCTGTCTGGGGCCGAGTTTGAATTTTTACAAGCTTGCGAAGCTAACCCCCAGTTGGCATCTCCTAAAAGTGTCGGGGAACTAGCGGGCCAAAGCAAGTTGGACTTGGAAGGGGCGCGATCGCTCTTCCAACGACAGTTAATTTTGCTATGCCAACCAGGGCAAGGATCGATGAATTAATCGAGGGAGAGTAAGGGGGATCGATTATAAAAGGCCATTTTCTATTAGTCATTGCCCGTTAGCCATGCCCCCAAAAATTAATTTTGTTTTAAGTATTGCCGCACCAGGGTGGTATTATTAATTTTGGCTTATAAGAAAAGCCCGTCCTTTGGATTAAATTCTCCTAAATTGTGAACTCTCATTTTTTTGTGAACTCATCCACATCGCAGGAACCAACATCAGGCCAAAGTAAGGCAACGGAAACCGACTCTGTCCCATCAGAGCCAAATTCCTCTATAGAAGAGTATTACAACCTCCAAAAAGAGTTATTTGTAACTACCTTGACAATGACAGGGATAATTTTTCTCTCTGTATGGATTTTTTACTCCCTTAACACGGCCCTGAATTATGCGATCGGGGCCTGCGTGGGTGTAGTTTACTTAAGACTGTTGGCCAAAGACGTCGAGCGTTTGGGCCGAGAGAAAAAGAGTCTCAGTCAAACTAGGATGGCTTTGTTTGTTGGGTTGATTATAGTCGCAACTCAATGGAACCAGCTAAACATTATTCCGATTTTTTTGGGATTTCTGACTTATAAAGCTTCGCTCATCATTTATGTGCTGCGAACGACTTTCCTTCCTAGCTCGAAATAAAAGGCTCTCAATGATTCTAATCGAGCGAGGAAAAATCTGGAATCTCAAAAACAGCGGAAAATATCGTAAGAAGTCCACTCCTCATTTGTATGAGGAAACCTTTTGAATGGAAATGCTTGATTTGCTAAACAGCTTTAACTGTTTTACCCTAGCCGAATTAGAAGTGGGCCAGCATTTCTACTGGGAAATAGGCGGTCTCAAACTTCACGGACAGATTTTAATGACCTCGTGGGTGGTAATGGCCATTTTGATCGTGGCAGCATTTCTCGGCACCCGCAACATCCAGCGAGTGCCTAGGGGAATGCAAAATTTCATGGAATACGCCCTGGAATTTATTCGCAACCTGACAAAAGATCAAATTGGGGAAAAAGATTATCGCCCTTGGGTACCGTTCGTTGGTACATTATTTCTGTTCATCTTTGTATCGAACTGGTCTGGAGCGTTAGTTCCTTGGAAGCTGTTTGAATTACCTTCAGGGGAATTAGCAGCTCCGACGAGCGACATCAATACAACGATAGCCCTGGCGCTGCTGACATCCATAGCCTATTTCTATGGTGGTATCAGCAAGAAAGGTTTGGGGTATTTTGCCGGCTATGCCGAACCGGTCCCCTTCATGGTGCCGTTCAAAATCATTGAAGATTTCACCAAACCACTCTCCCTAAGCTTCCGTTTATTTGGTAATATTCTGGCTGATGAATTGGTAGTAGGAGTGCTAGTTTTGCTAGTGCCCTTATTCATTCCCCTACCTCTGATGGTTTTGGGTCTATTTCTCAGTGCAATTCAGGCATTAATTTTTGCCACTCTAGCCGCAAACTACATCGGGGAAGCGCTAGAGGAACACGGACATGAAGAACACGGGTAATAGGGAAAAGGGAAAGGAAGCACGTCACCAACGAGCGAACCAAAAAGCGATACGTTTTTTGTTAGTTGTTAGTTGTTAGTTGTCAGTTGGCAGAAAAAATTAATTTACACTCGCTGACGTGCCCACAAGGGAAATAGGGAAAACGAAGAATTACCTACCCATTACCAAAAAAATTGCTTCGTTAAATAGAAGCAAGATCCCCTTTGTGTGAAATAATAAAGTGGCGGTAAAAACTGCCAAATTTCTCAAATTTTTTGTAGTCAACTTTTTGTACTTTAAGGTAAGGAAAAAATCATGGATCCATTAATCGCTGCTGCCTCCGTTATCGCTGCTGCTTTAGCCGTAGGTTTGGGGGCAATTGGCCCAGGAATCGGTCAAGGAAACGCTGCCGGTCAAGCTGTAGAAGGTATCGCCCGTCAGCCGGAAGCAGAAGGTAAAATTCGGGGTACTTTATTGTTGAGCTTGGCATTTATGGAAGCTTTAACAATTTACGGTCTGGTGGTATCCCTGGTGCTGCTATTTGCCAACCCCTTCGCGTAAGAATTAATCGGGGATTTTAGGTTGAGGATTTTGGGGAGATAGCTCTCTCCTAATTTCCCTAAGCTCTAAAATCCCTCTTTGCAAAACGGAGCGCAAAAAACAAAGATGCACTGGACAATTTTATTAGCTGCAGCCGAAGAGACTGCCGAAGTAGCAAAAGAAGGTGGTTTGTTTGATATAAACGCTACGCTGCCCGTAATGGCAGTGCAGTTTTTAATATTGATGGCAGTTTTGAATGCAATATTTTACAAACCACTGACGAAGGCGATCGAAGACCGGGCTGATTATATCCGCAAAAATCAATTGGAAGCTAAAGAACGCTTGGCAAAAGCTGAAAAATTAGCGGAGCAATACGAGAGAGACTTAGGGGAAACCCGCAAAAAGTCTCAATCTGTAATTGCGGCAGCCCAGGAAGAAGCTCAGAAAATCGCCTCTCAAAAAATGGCTGAAGCTCAAAAAGAAGCACAGCAAAAACGCGAAGAAGCAGCCCAAGAAATAGAGCAAGAAAAGCAAAAAGCTTTGCAAGAGCTCGACCAACAGGTGGACTCCCTCAGTCGCCAAATTTTAGAGAAGCTATTGGGACCAGAATTGGTCAAGTAGCGCGTTCGTAAATAGCACCGCAACCATAGCAAAAATAATTCATGGAAACGCTTTTATTGCTAGCCACAGAAGCTAGCCACGAAGGAGGTTTCGGTCTAAATTTAGATATTTTAGACACCAACCTAATTAATTTAGCCATCCTAATCGGCGTTCTCCTGTATTTCGGACCCAGCGTGTTAGGCAAAATCTTAACAGAAAGACGCACTAACATAGAAGAGGCAATTACAGAAGCGGACAAACGCCAAAAGGAAGCGGCTGCTGCCCTCGCAGAACAACAGCAAAAACTAACCGACGCCCAAACTGAAGCAGAGAAGATTAAGGCAAATGCGGAGGAAAGGGCAAAAGTATTGAAAGAATCAATCCTCGATCGCGCAACGCAAGATGTCGAAAAGATGAAAGCTGCCGCGAGTCAGGAATTGGATTCCGAAAGAGACCGCGCGATCGCTCAACTACGCTCTATAGTCGCATCCAAGGCCTTAGAATCAGTAGAATCTCAGCTAGAAGAGCGTTTGGATGATGGCGCTCAGAGACAATTAATAGATCGCAGCCTGGGATTATTGGGAGGTTAATTATGAGTTTAGTCGCAGGTCAAATAGTAGAGCCTTACGCGAAGGCATTTATGTCCGTCGCTGAGTCTAAGGAGCTAACAGAACAGTTTGGTACTGAGATACGTTCTTTGTTAGAACTGATCAAAAATTCGCCCGAACTGGCGGAGTTTGTGGGAAATCCTACTATCGACCGAAAAAATAAAAAAGCCGTACTAAACCGGGTATTAGGGGAGGAAGTTAACCCCTATATGCGGAATTTTTTAATGCTGCTAGTGGATAAAGGCCGCATTGTTTTTTTAGAAGACATTGGCAAAGAATACTTAGCCCAATTACGCAAGCTAAATCAAACGGTTTTGGCAGAAGTGACCTCGGCGGTAGAGCTGACGGAAGACCAGATGTCAACAGTCCGCGAGAAGGTAAAAGCAATAACTGGGGCGCGGGAGGTGGAAATCGAATCCACGATCGCGAGCGATTTACTAGGGGGCGTGATTATTAAAACGGGCTCTCAGATACTCGACGCAAGCTTGCGAGGACAGCTTCGTCGCATTGGCATCAGTCTCAATGCTCGGTAATGGTTCTTAAGTAATGGGGAATGGGGAATTACCGTTTTCCCAATTAGGGAGTTGCGCAATTCTAAAACTACCAGCTAAAAAAAAAATGTAGGTTGGGTGAAGTGAAACGGAACCCAACAAGCGGGTAACTTATTAAATTGCAAGTCCCTTACCAATTAATACCAAGCAAAAAAGTAGTTGACAAAAGATAAGAAACATGGTAGCAATCAGACCTGACGAAATCAGCAGCATTATTCGAGATCAAATAGAACAGTACGACGACGAGGTAAAAGTATCTAACGTCGGTACAGTCCTGCAAGTGGGTGATGGCATCGCCCGTATCTACGGTCTCGACAAAGCAATGGCAGGGGAACTTTTAGAATTTGCCGACGGTACTATCGGGGTCGCCCTCAACCTAGAGGAAGATAACGTGGGTGCGGTGTTAATGGGGGAAGGTCGCGGAATCCAAGAAGGTTCTGCAGTGACCGCCACGGGTAAAATTGCTCAGGTTCCAGTGGGAGATGCCATGCTGGGACGGGTAGTAGATGCCTTGGGTCGTCCTATTGATGGTAAAGGAGATATCCAAAGCAGCGAAAACCGCCTGCTAGAGTCTCCGGCCCCCGGTATTATCGATCGCCGTTCTGTTTGCGAACCCCTCCAAACGGGCATCACCGCGATCGACTCCATGATTCCTATCGGTCGGGGTCAGCGAGAATTAATCATCGGCGACCGACAAACCGGTAAGACGGCGATCGCTATTGACACCATCATTAACCAACAAGGGGAAGATGTCGTCTGCGTCTATGTGGCGATCGGTCAGAAATCCTCCACTGTAGCTCAGGTAGTGGCAACTTTGGAAGAAAAAGGCGCCATGGAATACACCGTCGTCGTCGCAGCTAACGCTAGCGACCCTGCCACTCTCCAATACCTATCTCCCTACACTGGTGCTAGTATTGCCGAATACTTCATGTACAAAGGCAAGCACACCCTAGTAATTTACGACGATCTCTCCAAGCAAGCTCAAGCCTATCGCCAGATGTCCTTGCTGCTGCGTCGTCCGCCCGGACGGGAAGCATATCCTGGAGACGTATTCTACCTCCACTCCCGCCTCCTCGAAAGGGCTGCCAAACTCAGCAAGAAATTAGGCGACGGCAGCATGACCGCCTTACCGATCATCGAAACTCAAGCCGGGGACGTTTCTGCTTACATTCCCACTAACGTAATTTCGATTACCGACGGTCAAATCTTCCTGTCCTCCGACCTGTTTAACTCCGGCTTCCGTCCGGCAGTGAACGCTGGTATCTCCGTTTCCCGGGTGGGTTCGGCGGCTCAAACTAAGGCCATGAAAAAGGTTGCAGGTAAGATCAAGCTGGAATTGGCGCAGTTTGCCGAATTAGAAGCATTCGCTCAGTTTGCTTCCGACTTGGATAAGGCAACTCAAAATCAGTTAGCCCGGGGTCAGCGCTTGCGGGAAATTTTGAAGCAGCCCCAGAATACGCCTCGATCGCTTTACGAAGAAGTAGCTTTGATCTATTCCGGCGTTAACGGCTTCCTGGATGAGATTCCCCAGGAAAAAGTAGTTAAGTTCTGTAGCGGTTTGCTGGATTACTTGAAAACCAGCAAGCCCAAATTTGGCGAAATTATTAGCAGCCAGAAGGTGCTAACTGAGGAAGCCGAAACTCTGCTCAAAGAAGCAATTGCCGAACACAAGCAAACATTCCTGGTTTCCGCATAATTAGGTAATAGATAATGGGTAATAGGTAATAGGATAATTACCGATTACCCATTACCGATTGCCCATTCCCCATTACCCATTACCCATTCAGCTATGGCTAATTTAAAATTTATTCGCGATCGCATCAAGTCGGTCAAGAACACTAAAAAAATTACAGAAGCAATGCGCCTGGTGGCAGCAGCCAAAGTGCGCCGCGCTCAAGAACAAGTCACCGCCACTCGCCCCTTCGCCGATCGCCTCGCCCAGGTACTCTACGGACTGGCAGACAGATTGAAGTTTGAAAATCTAGATCGGCCCCTGCTGAAGCAACGGGAAGTTAAAACCGTGGCGCTGTTTGTAATTTCTGGCAATCGCGGTCTGTGCGGCAGCTACAACAGCAGCATTATCAAACGGGCAGAGATACGAGTGCGAGAGTTAAAAGACCAAGGCATCGACTGCAAGCTCGTCCCGATCGGGCGCAAAGTCACCCAATATTTCAAACGTCGCGATACCCCCATCCAGGCGACCTTCCCGAGTCCCGAGCAAGTTCCTACTGCCGCTGATGCTTCGGCGGTAGCTGACGAAATGCTGTCGTTGTTCCTCTCGGGCACTGTAGATCGGGTGGAGTTAGTTTACACAAAATTTGTTTCGTTAATTAGTTCTCGGCCGGTGGTTCAAACTTTGCTCCCCCTCGATCCTCAAGGTTTGGAGCCTCAAGACGACGAGATCTTCCGCTTGACTTCTAAGGCCGGTCACTTCGAGGTATCCAGGGAGAAGGTTGCCACACCAACTGGCAGTTTACCTCGCGACATGATTTTCGAGCAAGAGCCGGCACAAATTCTGGATGCTCTGTTGCCTCTATTTTTAACTAACCAGGTGTTGCGAGCTTGGCAAGAGTCTGTGGCGAGCGAATTGGCTTCGCGGATGACTGCCATGAGCAATGCTAGCGAGAACGCTTCTGAGTTAATCGGTACTTTAACTCTGTCTTATAATAAGGCGCGGCAAGCTGCTATTACCCAGGAGATACTGGAAGTTGTCGGCGGCGCGAGCGCGCTCGAAGGTTAAAAAAATTGACAATTTTCAACGACTGAAGTCGTTACTACGAAACCCCTGGGTTCGTAGTAACGGCTTTAGTCGTTTCGGGTACGCTGCAATTTGCAATTAGAGATGGCGTTTATAGAAATAGAAGACGAGACGGGGAAAATCGATGTGACGGTTTTCCCGAGGACTTATATCAATTAACAGTTAATAATTAATAATTAATAATTGAGGGAAAAGTCCGGGATATTTGTTCTGCCTTGCATTCCCCTTTTTCCTCTCTTTATTTTATAAAGGTTATTTATTGCGACTTGATATTACCAACTATTTAAACATTTGTTGGAATGGGACGAGGAAGAAGAGAGGGTGTTTCTGGTGACTGGCAAAACGCAAAAGCACAACTTTAGCGCTAAATTAGTTGCAGATAAATTGGAGTTAGTCGCGCTGGAGTCCTCGCCACCGGAAGAGTTTTTCCTGGGAAACTGCCCCGCCGCCCCCGCCGCCCGAGGAGTTTGCTGCCCAAAAAAGGGTGAGGGAGAAGGCGATCGTCATCCAACTCACCCCCCAACAGGTGGCGGATGGGAACAACTTGCAAAGTCTCAAAGCGATCTTGCTGGAACATTCTGCCAACCAGGAAAACCTCGTTTTTCCAGTGGCGGCGATGGTTGTCGGTAAGTCCCATCGACAGCTAGTTCGTTTCCATCGCCGCTTCTGGATGGAAACTTCAGAGATTGTCGATCGCCTCCAAAGACTTGATTTCGATGTAAAGTTGTTGGAGATTTAGAGAATGGGGAGATGCTCCGAGAAATTGTACGAGAAAAGGTCACAAACATGATAACTCCAAAAGAAGCTAGAGAACGGGCATTGTCTATTTTTTAGATGAGTAAGGGTTTGAGGTGTCTGGGGCTTTTACGAATGAGGAATTTTTTTTCTTTTTGACACCCCCGTCCAAAACTGCTTCTTGATGTTATGATGGGAGCGGGTTTTCAGTCCATCAACCCCTCACCGGGGAAGTCAATCGATCGGAAACTTGAAGCAATCCTTGACAAGTTAGGAAATTTGTATATTATTACAAGTTAATTTTGTTACGCCCGCAGGTGAAACCCTTACTCATGAAAGGTTTCACCGCCGACGTGCTCAAAATAGATTTGGGATCGCTATATAAGATTGATGTTTCTGACTTTGTAACGCAAACCTTAACCAAGATAGATTCAAAAAAATGCTCGCTAAAAACGAAACACAAGCAATATTTCAGAAATTCTGCCATAGCTTAGAAAAGAGAGATACTACTCCTTTATTAGAGATTATTGCAGATGATGTTCAATGGATGCTGGATTGGAAAGGAGAAGGAATTTTCAGTGGTGGCCCTTTATTTGGTCTGCATCCCTGTTCGGGAACTGAAGCAGTTAAACAGTTGTTTGGCAAGTTATTTGAATTCTATCAGGTAGAAAAAATTCAAGCTAAACATTATGTCATTCAGCACGAAGAAGCGGTGATATTAGGTGATTCGACTTGGCGTTCAATAGATGGAGGAAAGTCCTTCAACAGCGACTGGACAATCCGTTGGATTATCGAACAGGGTAAAGTGATTAAATGCCGCTTTATGGTTTTGCCAGAGAACCATATCAAAACGTTTATTGAGGATGAAGAAAACTATCAAAAATACACTTCTGTAGAAGCTATTCAGGATATTATCCAAAAATACAATAAACTGTACTTTGACTCCTTTCTTTTTGGCAAAACTTGGAGTGAAACATTCTGGATGGGACATCCCATTTTTAAATGTCCTTTAGATCTATGGATATACCAGGAAATAATGTTCAAGCTAAAGCCAGATGTTGTGATTGAAAGCGGAACATATCACGGAGGTAGCGCTTTATATTTGGCAAGCATATGCGATTTAATCGGAAATGGCAAAGTGATTACCATCGATCTTACGGATAGTTATGGGGGACAGAAAAAAACAAAACACGAACGAATTACCTATCTACTGGGTTCTTCAACATCTAATGAAATTATCGATGAAGTTCGTAAACTGATACCAACCAATAGCACTGTTTTAGTGATTCTAGATTCAGATCACCATAAGGATCATGTACTGGATGAGTTAAGACTTTATCATAAATTTGTCACCCCAGGAAGCTACCTAATTGTTGAAGATTCTCATTACAATGGGAATCCTGTTAAGCAAAATTTTGGCCCTGGTCCGCGAGAAGCAATTGAAGACTTTCTGAAGGAAAATTCAGAATTCAAAGTTGACCGAGAGCAGGAAAAATTCTATATGACATTTAATCCAGGAGGTTATTTATTAAAAGCTAAAAGTTAATTTGAATTGATTCTTTAAAAGTAGGTTGGATGGAGTGGAACCCAACATCATTAATTGCGGTTCGCTCCACCTATACTCGAACGGCAAGGAAAATGCGTTTTTTGAGTAAGAGTATTGAGAAGCGCAATTCCTGCCCGCGTGAAGTATAACAAGAAAAGGTCAGAAACATGATAACTGCAAAAGAAGCTAGAGAACGGGCATTGTCTTTTTTAAGCGAGAGAGGGCTCGAACGAGAATTTATTGAAAATGCCTCGGTAACGGTCGATCGCGCTGAAAAATTAATTGAGATAAGCAGGGAACAAAATCCTCAAAAAATACTAGAAATAGGTACTTTTGTAGGAGTCTCTACTGCAGTGCTAGGATTGTGTTTGCCGGAAACTCAAATTGTCTGCGTGGATGCGGATTTTCCTGTTGAATTTCAAAACGTTCTTTGTCTCAAACAATTTAAGATTAAAAATCATCAACAAACTAATTTGTATTTTGTCGAACAACTGTTGAAACACTTTGGGATTTTGAAGAGGTTTACCCTAAAGCGAGGCTTTTTTTCTTGCTGTTTGGCAAACAAACAAGAATTAGATAAAGCTGCAAGTTATGGGATTAAACTTGAAGATAGGGCAATTATCGGTCCAGAAGTATGCGAAGAATACGGACTCTTCGATTTGGCATTTCTGGATGGAGACCATAGAAAGGAAGCGGTAAAACAAGATTTAACCTTACTTTCTGGTTATATTAGATCTGGAGGGGCGATCGTTCTTGACGATGTGGGTTTGGATTATTGGGGGCGGGAAGTGCGCCGGGGCGTGGAAGAGTTTTTACAAGAACATCCTCAAAAACAATTTAAGATTGAAGGGCAGATCGGTTCGATAGTAATTAATAATTAATAATTAATAATTAATAATTGAGGGAAAAGTCTGGGAGCTCTGTTCTGCCTTGCATTCCCCTTTTTCCTCTCTTGATTTTCCTATGGTGATTTATTGCGACTCGATATATAGCAATCCTAAATGGATTATGAAAAATTTGGGGGCCAGAAACCCGGTTTCGCAGAAGTTACCGGGTTTGTCTTCAATATCACGAACGATCTACGGCTTGCTATAACCTAACTCTTGGAACCCACCACTAAATCGTTTGCGACTAAAGTCGTTACTACGAACGGGCGATGTTGCATCCGCAAGGCAGCGCGACATGAAACGCGCAGCGAAACGCCAGTACAAAAAAAATCTGGGGGTAGAGGAAAACACCCCAACCCCCAAAAACTTACACCGCTACAAAGTTAACCAACTTACCCGGCACCACAATTACCTTCTTAATATCCTTACCATCGAGATGGCGGCCGGCCACCTCAGAAGAACGGGCCAACTCTTCCAAAGCAACGCGATCGCTCTTAGCGGGTGCAGAAATAGTTCCCCGAGTCTTACCGTTAATCTGAATCACCAAAGTAATCTCATCCACCACCAAAGCCTCCGCATCCAACTCCGGCCAAGACTGCTCGTGGATGGAACCCTTACCGCCCGCCATCTGCCACAATTCCTCCGCAATGTGAGGGGCAAAAGGAGCCAACAACAACAATAAGGCTTCGATACCTTCGGCATAAACCGGCGAATCCTTGCAACTGCTATCGTTCAAAGCATTACTCAACTTCATCAACTCCGAAACCGCCGTATTAAACTGATACTCTCCATCGAGATCCTCGTTGACTTCCTTAATCCCAGTATGGATCGCCCTGCGCAAATCCTTCTCTTCTTTCTTAGCAGGCAAGATTTTTTTCTCAACAGGCAAGATTTTTTTCTCAACAGGCAAGATGCCTGTTCTACGGTCGAGGGGGCTCTTGCCTGTTTTACCCTTCGCGGCAAACTCCGTCACCAACAACCAGACGCGGTTGAGGAAACGAAACTGCCCTTGCACGTCCGCATCGTCCCACTCCAAATCTTTCTCTGGAGGTGCCTTGAACAAAATAAACATCCGCGCCGTATCGGCCCCATATTTCCCCATAACGTCCAGAGGGTCAACGCCGTTATATTTCGACTTCGACATCTTCTCGTAGAAGACCTCCAACTTTTCTCCCGTCTTCGGGTCAACGGGCTCGTTAGCATTGACTTCCGTAGGAGGAATATATTTACCAGTGGAGGGGTTTTTATAAGTTACGGCTTGAACCATGCCTTGAGTTAACAAGCGCTGGAACGGTTCGTCGCAATTAATTAAGCCGCGATCGCGCAAAACCTTAGTAAAGAACCGCGAATACAACAAATGCAAAATCGCGTGTTCGATACCGCCCACATATTGATCTACCGGCATCCAGTCGTTAACCTTATCCGTATCGAAAACCCGTTCCGAGTTTTTAGCATCGGGATAGCGCAAGAAATACCACGACGAATCGATAAAAGTATCCATCGTGTCAGTTTCCCGCTTCGCCGGAGTGCCGCAACTAGGACAAGGAACGTTTACCCAATCCTCCATCTTCGCCAATGGCGAGGGACCGCGACCGGAAAACTCTATATTCTCCGGCAACGTCACCGGCAAATCTTCTTCTGGGACCGGCACCGCGCCGCAGTTCGGGCAATGAATAATTGGTATTGGCGCGCCCCAGTAACGCTGTCTGGAGATAAGCCAATCCCGCAAGCGATATTGCACCCGCCCCTCGCCATAACCTTCATCTTCCGCATATTCGATGACCGCCTGTTTGCCGGCAGTGGATTTTTCCCCGTTGAAGGGACCGGAATTAACCAGAATTCCTACATCCGTATAAGCTTCCTTTAACTCCGCATCGTCGTTATCGGAATCGTCCTGTACGATTACCCGGGTTATGGGCAAATCGTACTGAGTGGCAAACTCGAAGTCTCGGGTATCGTGGGCGGGAACTCCCATGACCGCGCCAGTGCCGTATTCGTACAAGACATAATCGGCGATCCAGATGGGAACCTCTTGGTTGTTAAAAGGATTAATCGCCTTGCCCCCAGTGGGAACTCCTCGTTTGGGTTTGTTTTCCGCCGTGCGTTCCTGTTCGCTTTGGTCGTTGACTTCTTTAATAAAGTTTTCGACGCTTTCGCGTTGTTCTGGGGTTGTAACTTTAGCAGTTAAAGGATGTTCTGGGGCGAGTACGACGTAGCTAACGCCGTAAATAGTATCGGGGCGGGTGGTGAAGACGCCGATTTTTTCATCCATGCCGACGATGGGGAATTCGAGATAGGCGCCGATGGATTTGCCGATCCAGTTTGCCTGCATGAGTTTGACTCTCTCCGGCCAACCGGTGAGTTTGTCGAGGTCGTTGAGTAACTGTTCGGCGTAGTCGGTAATTTTGAGGAACCACTGGCGCAAGAGTTTGCGTTCGACTTTTGCGCCCGATCGCCAGGAGTATCCTTCGCTATCGACTTGTTCGTTGGCGAGTACGGTTTGGTCGATGGGGTCCCAGTTAACTGCGGATTCTTTTTGGTAGGCGAGTCCGCTGTTGAAGAATTGGAGAAATATCCACTGGGTCCATTTGTAGTAGTCGGGGGAGCAGGTGCTTACTTCTTTGCTCCAGTCGAAGGAGATGCCGAGGCGTTGGAGTTGCCCTTTCATTTGGGCGATGTTTTGGTTGGTCCATTTAGCCGGGGGGATGCCCCGGTCGATGGCCGCATTTTCGGCGGGGAGGCCGAAGGCGTCCCATCCCATGGGGTTGAGGACGCGGTGGCCTTGCATTCTTTTGAGGCGGGCGATGACATCGACGATGCTATAGACGCGGACGTGACCCATGTGGAGGTTCCCGGAGGGGTAGGGGAACATGGAGAGGGCGTAGAATTTGGGTCTGTCATCTTCTGGCATTTCAGAGAGGTTTTGTTTGGCCCAGGTGTCTTGCCATTTTGACTCGATCGCTTGGGGGTTGTATTTGTTGTCCATTGGTTTTTTGGCTTTTTTGGTTGGGACTATTTTTGCATATTCCCTGGTTGTTGCGATTTGTGTTTCTGGTTGTATTACAAATGTAGCATAGCATAGTGCGCGGCGCGCACCAACAACCTAGTTTTGTAGTTTTGTAGGTTGGGTGGAGCGCAGCGTAACCCAACGCCAGTTAGTAGTTTGTAGGTAGCGATCGAGCGAACGCGCAACCCAAAGTACGAGATGTAACCTATGGGGTGGTAAGCTTTTTGAAATAGTATTTGCAGTTTTTTAGAGCAATCTGCCCTAAGTCAAAACTAAAGAGAAAATGGAACCCTTACCGAGTAGTTGGACAGATATTCTGCCTGACGTTATTTATCAAACTCTTGATGCTCTACCAGTGTCTTTTGCCAAAAAACAAATCCGCCTCGGTAAAAGATACGATGGCAATAACAAACACATCAAGGCTATTCAAAATGGTAGAGTGCCTCCTGATGGTAATGTCGGTCTTATTCCCTCCGAATTGGAAGGCTACGATCTAAAATCAAAAGTGTTAGGAGAGGGGGGAGATTACCGTTTTCATGGAAAATTTATAGAGGGCGCGTTACACTTTCCTGGGGTTAGAACAAGTCATTAACACGAGAAGGATTATGAGCAAATTAAACTTAACAAATCGTTCAATTTTGGATAATTTATCTCAGCTATTACCGGATATAGAATGTTGTGAAATAGCCAAACAACATTTGGAGTCTTGCAGTCAAAAAATACGCGGTTATTGGGATAGTAAAAATGACTTTTATGAAGAAATAGCCTTTGTGAATTTTCCAGTAGTAGAGTTGGTTAGTAGGGCCATCGGAATCGACCGGGTAGAAGAGCAAATTATTCCCTGGATTAAGCTGAAATTTTGGCTCAAAGTCGATGGGGGTAATGAGTCAGAGATTGATGATGACATAGGGGAATTGACTTTAATTTTAGATCCTAATTTGAAAGTAGTCGATGAGAATTGGTCGGTGGATGTGGAATCTCCTTTTGTAGTGGCAACTCAGCCAAAAGAAAAAGCGATCGCTAATTTTTAGGGCATACATAATAGGTGCGCTCCTCGCTTAGGAAGCACCGCGCACCAAGAACCTATTTGTAGAAGAATCAATGGAGCGTTTCGCTATAGATCGCCTCATTATCGCGCAGCGTGGCGGATGCCACGATCGCTTTGTGTCTTTAAAGACAGATTGGATGGTTATTGCTATAATGATGGAAAACTAGGATTTAGCTTTGTGAAAATATTATGGAAATTACCGTTAATATTCCCGAAGAAATAGGCGATCGCCTGGAGCAAAATTGGGGTAACTTGCCACAAAAAATACTAGAAGTATTAGCTGTGGAAGGTTATCAAAATGGTGTTTTGACTGTCTATCAAGTGCAGCAGTTATTAAACTTTGACTCTCGCTGGCAAACAGAAGAATTTTTGAGCGAACGTCAGGCTTACATTGATTATACCTTGGCAGATTTAGACAACGACTTAAATACTCTCAATCGACTTTTATCAAAATGATTATTGTCGCCGATACATCCCCAATTTGTTATTTAATTTTGTTGGGAAAAATTGAACTTTTACAGCAATTATTTGGTGGAGTCATAATTCCCAAAAAAGTTTACTCAGAATTAATCTCCGAGGGGGCACCATCGAGAGTCCAAGAATGGATGGAACAGATGCCCAATTGGTTAGAAGTACGTTTGGTTACTGGTGGCAATGACTCTGGTTTAAGGAATCTCGATCCAGGAGAAAGGGAGGCAATAATGTTAGCGGAAAATTTGGCAGCAAATTTAATTATCATAGATGAAAGAGCGGGTCGCGCTATTGCCGAAAAAAGAGGTTTAAAAGTAACCGGATTGTTAGGAGTATTGGAATTAGCGGCTAATGCCGATTTAATCGAGCTACCAACAGTTATTAGGGCTTTGCAAAAAACGAATTTTAGAATAGCGCCTAATTTGCTAAATTCTGTATTAAATCGCCATCAGAATCAATAAAGCGCGTAGCGGGTTCTCGATCTATTTTAGAGTAAAATAAATAGGTAAATAAAAGTAGGTGCTAGTAGGGTGCGCCTTACCATCTTAAATACCCATCAAAAGTGCTGAAAACAGCGATCGCTCCCGCGAATAAATCGAATAATGGGTAACGAGTAATTACCCATTACCCATTACCAACCTCTAGAAATTCTCTTTGCGGTAATTAAACTGGTGTTTGTCGCTGAGTCGTTTTAGTTGGTTCGAGAGTCCTGGAGGACCGCAGAAAAACACGTCAACTTTATGACCGGAGTGTTCGTCAGCGACATCGCGGAAAATGTCGCTCCAGTCAGGACGGCCTGTTTGTGTTTGGCTTTTTAAACCGGTAATTAAATCGACCTTAGTCTCGGCATGCATTAAATCCATTGCCACAAAAAGGGTACTAGATTTCATGTCTGACTTCTTCTGGGCCCCTGTCAGATACAAATTAATATCGAAGATGTTATTAGTATCTTCTGCTTCGATTTCTGACAATAACTGCACGAACCACTCAAAAGCTTTTTGCTGTCGGTTTATCCAGTAAAAATGAACCCTTTTCAAATTGCTTTTAGAAGAACCCTGTTTGTTTCGATACAAAATACTTCTTAAGATCGAAGCAAAAGGAGTTACGCCAATTCCGGCGGCGATTAACATCACATATTCGCATTCAAAAATATGAACGCTTGGGGTACCATAAGGACCGTCTAGATAAACCGTAACTCCTGAATCTGCGTTAGAATTAGGCGATCGAATCCACTCCTCCCGTCGCTCTCGGAAAAGCTCGTATAACTTTCCCGTCCAACTGCCGGCAGCCCGTATGTGCAGGGTTAAAATATCCGGCATTTCCGGGGCGCTACTAATCGTAAAGGGATGCCATTCAAAATTCGAGATGCTCGGACATTTAACAAACAAATACTCTCCGGGTATATATTCAAAAGATGAGGGACGTTCGACTTCTAAGCCGAGAACTTTGGAGGGGAGTAAAGAGGCGTTAACTATCTGCGTAGGTTCTTTAGTAGTTTGAAGGCGAATAATTTGCTCGATCGCAAATCCGATAAGAGGTACTAAAGTCCACTTCCAGAAATTAGGTCCGTGAATTAACGCGAGAATAAACCACAGCACATATCCCAAATGAGCCATATAGAAGAGCGCAAAGTTTCCGCCTTTGCGTACGGGCTCTTGGGCAGTTACCCACATAACTGCGAACACTACCAGTAATAAAAATCCCGACAAACCAGCCTTGGTTGCAAAAAGACTTTGGGCAAAGGAAACCGGCAAGGTAGTATAGTTAAGGAAATGAGCGATCGTATGGAGAATCGCAAAAGCAAACATGAATTGACCTACGAGCTTGTGAAACTCGATGCTCTCATCTAGTGGGAGATAGTTACTCAGTTTAGTTTTGCGAAGCCAAGTTAAAAAGTGCCGCAGCATGGGGATTAAAATCAAAGCACCGTTGAAATTCAGAGCAGCACCACAACCGCGAGCTAGTTGAATGTAGCTATTTGCACCTTGACTGGCATATCGATCTACCGCACCAAAGAAAAGAAATAGATTTGTCAAAACGTAAAGGAATAAAAAAGCCAGCTTTATCCAGTTGTTTTGAAGGTAATACTTGAAGTTGAACTTTTGGGAGCCTTGGCGACCTTGCGGCAAAACCGTTTGGGTTTCTTTTTTCCGAGGTTTTAACCAGCTAACAGGGCTAACTGCCATGGCATCGAGCAGTTCTGGATTTTTTTCCATTAAAGCTTTGAACTCTTCAAAAGAAATGTCGCCGCTGTTATCTTTATCTGCTTTTAAAAAGAAAACATCGACTAAAGCCGTGACTTGTTCTGGAGGAAAATTTAGATTATTTTCTGTCAAGCTAGCTTCGATTAAATCGGTAATTTCTTCTCGGTCGATGCTGTTATCGCCATTTTTATCGTGAAGTTTGTAAGAAAATTTCAGTTTTTCTTCCGGCGTAGCCAAAACAAGTTGTTCTACCGCGTTTAAGAATTCTTCCACATCCACAGTGCCGCTATTATCTGCATCGAATATGGAGAAAAGTCGGGATGCTAAATATTCGTCTTTTAGTCCCAAAGCTTGCTTAAATTCGGATAGATCTATTTGCTGGTCTTCTCTGGCAATTTGAGTGAAGACCTGTCGCAACTCTTCTAAAGTTTCTCTTGGTCTGTCCATAGTTGATTTAAAAACAACGCTTTTTCTCCACAATTCTACACGCTCTGGGTGCGCTGTCAATAGAGATCGCTTCATTATCGCGTCAATCAGTTCGACGGAAGCTAAAACTTTTATTCTTCTTTTAGCTGAAAGCCCGATCTTTCCGCTCGGCGATGGAAAAATTGGGTTTTTATCGAACGGACATCATTAATTAGGAATTACTGGCCCTCATGGAGAGCAAAACTTCTGTTTTATCTCCAAACATTACCGCCAAAATGCGCTTTTACCCTACTAATTATGGTTGGCCCCTTGCTGTTGGCTTGCCCTTCGCACCCACCCAACCTACTAGCGCTGCACAGTTAAAATTGTGGGTAACAACTGACACGGAGACACGGAGACAGGTCGAAACGGAGAGGGTCCGTCAGCGCTCCGGAGTGCGTCTGTCCACAATTTTAGCTGTGTGGCACTACTACAATTTAACTAATTATGCTTGGGGCGTTTTTGTGTTAGTTGCGCTGCGCTCCAGCTAGCCTACAATTAAACTATTACCTATTAACAAATATGATGAAATTTATTGGCATAGACCTTGGTTGGAGAACCGGTGCTAGCGGTTTATGTTGTTTGCAGTGGGGGAGCGATCGCCTCCAAATATTAGACCTCGATCGCATTGAAGCGATCGCCGATATCCTCGCCTGGATCGATAAATTGGCTCCCAAAAATACGAAGGCAATAATCGCCGTCGACGCCCCGACAATTATTCCCAATAGCATCGGCATGAGAGTCCCCGATAAACTAGCTCATAAATATTTCGGTCGCTACCATGCAGGCTGCTATCCGGCCAATCTCAATCGACCTTTTGCCGAGCGAACTGTTGCCTTTGGGATAAGTTTAGAAAGCAAAGGATTTGCTCACGCCCCTACTATTAAACCGCAAAAATTAGACCGCTATCAAATCGAAGTCTATCCCCATCCAGCTATAGTTAATTTATTTCAACTAGACCGCATTCTCAAATATAAAAAAGGCAAGCTGGCAGACAGAAAAAAAGAATTAGAAAAATTGCATCGATATATTATTGAAGTATTGCCAACGAAGGAACCAGCTTTAGAAATTAACCAGTTAATCGCCGAGTTTCCAGCAATTAAAAATATGGCATCCCTTAAAGCTTATGAAGATAAATTAGATAGCGTAATTTGCGCTTATGTTGCCGCCCATTGGTGGTATTGGGGAGAAGAAAAAAACTTAGTTATGGGCGATCGCTCCACCGGTTACATCGTTGTTCCTTCCTCGGACAAAGCCTAAAATTAAACCAAAACAAGGAACTATTCGAAATATGAGCGATAACATCGGTCAACTGAAAACAGAAGTAAAGGCTCTGGAAGCAGAAATAGAGGCCCTCCAATTAGAAATAGACAAACTCCGAGAAAGGCGATCGTCCTTCCGGGTAGCCGTCAGCTTCCCCAAAAACAACTCCCCAGAAGCTTTAGCCCAATTCCAACGACAAAAAGCCAAAGAAGTAGCGCGGTGGTCCGAGGAACTTGAAGAAATTAACCAAACCCTCAAAGCCTTAGAAGAGCAACTGGCCCAAAAGCAGGCAGAACTTGCCCCCAAAGCCAGCCAACTTCAATGGCAAGAATTAGAAGAAGGAATCCACGAGGGGGGCCAACGGTTACAAGAGCAGGTGACGAAAATCAACGAATTAGCCGATGGCCTAAATGCCGAAATCTCGACCCTAAAACAGATTTACCGAGAAGTAAACCCTCTGTACTGCCAGTGGTTGCAGAAGTCGGTGAAGGTAGTTGAATTTAAGGGAAAAACTATTCCTTATGTCTTTGTGAAAAAGGACGGATTTATTTTGGGCAACAAAAAGATCGAGGGGGATGGTCAGGGGTAGCGGGCCTCTGG
This sequence comes from Cyanobacteriota bacterium, assembly GCA_034189005.1. Lineage (GTDB taxonomy): Bacteria > Cyanobacteriota > Cyanobacteriia > Cyanobacteriales > Microcoleaceae > CALKCV01. The sequence continues at coordinate 42,557 of JAXHVR010000013.1, forward strand.
TATTATCGAAGGTTTTGAAGGTATTTAGGTAAAAATAACATGGCAGAATCAAGCGAAGTCCCATATTTGTTGCGGGCAACTCGGGGGGAATCATTGCCGCGTCCGCCAGTCTGGATGATGCGTCAAGCGGGCCGCTACATGAAAATTTATCGGGATCTGCGAGAAAAATATCCCTCCTTTCGCGATCGCTCGGAACAGCCGGAATTAGCAATTGAAATTTCCTTGCAGCCTTTCCGCGCTTTTGAACCGGACGGAGTGATTTTATTTTCCGACATTTTAACCCCACTGCCGGGAATGGGAATTAACTTTCAAATCGTCGAAAGCAAAGGTCCGATTATCGATCCCCCCATACGCAGTTTATCTCAGATCGAAGAAATTCATCCCCTACAGCCGGAAGAGTCCCTGCCTTTTATTAAGACAATTTTGCAAACTCTCAGAGCAGAAGTGGGGAACAAAGCGGCTGTTTTGGGATTTGTCGGGGCGCCTTGGACTCTGGCAGCTTATTCCATCGAGGGCAAGAGTTCCAAAGATTATCGCATAATTAAAAGTATGGCTTTTAGCGAACCTGCCATGCTGCATCAATTTTTGGGCAAGTTGGCAGACTCCATCGCCACTTACGTTCGCTACCAGATCGACTGCGGTGCCCAAGTCGTCCAGATGTTCGACTCTTGGGCGGGGCAACTCAGTCCCCAAGACTACGACGCCTTTGCTTTGCCGTACCAGAAAAGGGTTGTAGAGCAAGTTAAGGAGACTCACCCCGAAACTCCATTAATCCTTTATATTAATGGCAGTGCCGGACTGCTCGAAAGGATGCCCAGTTGCGGTGTCGATTTTGTCAGCGTGGATTGGACGGTGGATATGGCGGAGGCCCGCCAGCGCTTGGGCCCGAATGTGGGGGTTCAGGGAAATATCGATCCCTGCGCTTTATTTGGTTCCAAAGACTTTATTAAGTCGCGAGTATTGGAAACTATTCGCAAGGCGGGCGATCGCTCTCATATCCTCAATTTAGGACACGGCGTTTTGCAACATACTCCTGAAGAAAACGTCGCTTTCTTCTTTGAAACTGCCAAACAAGCTGACAAGTTATTAGCAGCTTCTTCTTAAGATGGCTTTGAGATTTGAGATTGTCTTTTATGGCTAATCTCAAATCTAATTTAAAACTTACTTAATACTTCTAACTCCTATCCCCTGATGAACTGTAAAAAGATTTTTATAACTGGCGCTAGTGGCTGTATCGGTCACTATATTGTTGAAACTTTAATTCAAGAAACTAAGCACGAACTTTACCTTTTAGTTAGAAATCCTCATAAATTAAAAATAGATTGCAACGCTCGTCCGGGTATCCATATATTAGAATCCGATTTGCGAGAAATAAGTCGCTGGGGGGAGATTCTTCAAACCATCGACGTGGCAATTTTAGCTGCAACTGCCTGGGGAGGAACTAAGGAGGTTTTTGATATCAACGTTGTCAAAACTATTAAGTTGCTGAAGTTACTAAATCCAGAAGTTTGCGAAAATGCGATCTATTTTTCCACCGCAAGCGTCCTGGATAGCCATAACCGATTACTGAAAGAAGCGAATCAATTTGGAACGGATTATATTCGTTCCAAATATGAAGTTTTATCTCAGATATCCCGAATGAAAGGGTTGCCGCCGATCGCCGCCGTTTTTCCGACTTTAGTATTAGGAGGAGACGGGGTAAAACCTTATTCTCATTTATCTTCTGGTTTGCCGGACATCGTTAAACATATTAATCTGATGCGGTGGTTGAGAGCGGATGCAAGTTTTCACTTTATCCATGCTGAGGATATTGCTCGGGTGGTTCGATATTTGGTGGATAATCCCCCAGAGGCAGATGCAGGAATGAGAAAGTTGGTTTTGGGTAACTCGGCAGTAACGGTAAACCAAGCTATAAAAGAGGTTTGTAAGTATCTAAATAAGTTTAATTTGTTTGGTTTTCCTCTGCGATCGTGGTTGGTGGAGGTGTTAATTTTCGCCTTCCGGGTGAAAATGGCTCCTTGGGATAGATTCTGTTTGGATTATCGCCATTTTACTTATGACAATCCGGTTAATCCAGCAACTTTTGGTTTGCCGAGTTATTGTTCTACTATGGCAGATGTTTTAAGAACTCGGGGGATTTCTCGTAAGGGAAAAGTTAGCTTACCTCCAGCGATAGAAATGTCTGCTGTTGAGTCGAGTCATTAAGTTTTGGGGAATGGCGACTGGGGAATGAGTGTTTGTCTTTGTTTCCGAGTTGGAAGGGGAGGCGATCGAACTTCCTGCAGATGTTGGTAATTTTGTCACTGCCGATGAACCTGTATCGAGGATTTGAGAGACTATGAAGCCAGAAAATCGACTCAAATTGAGGTCTATTAAACTTAAAGGTTTCAAATCAATCAACCCAGAAGGGCAGTCGATATCTTTTCAAGACATTACTTTATTACTGGGAGCTAATGGGTCTGGAAAAAGTAATTTAGTCTCATTCTTTAGTATGCTTAACTACATGATGGCTGAGACGCTGCAAATCTATATTGGAGAAAATGGTGGGGCGGAAACGCTTCTATATTATGGTGCTAAAACTACTAACCGCGTTAGCGCGGAAATGAAATTTATCGCTCCTGAAGCAACGGATATTTATGAGTTTTGTTTGTCTCATGCAGCAGGGGATACGTTAATATTTACAGAAGAAACAATTAGTTATCAAAAGAAAGGTCGCCCCAATCTATATACGTTGACATTTGACCCCGGTTTGAAAGAGTCGGGGTTGCCAAAGGGAGCAAAAGAATCTAATAATACACCGGAAAAAGTTATCTTTAAGCTTTTAAAAAGCTGCCAAGTTTTTCAATTTCACGATACTTCAAAAACAGCGATAATTAGAAATAAGGGATACATAGACGATAATAGATTTATCAGAAGGGATGCAGGTAATTTAGCGGCTTTTCTCTATGGCATTAAAAATAACGATGAGACTGAAAAATATTATCAACGAATTGTTAGATATGTTCGACTGATTATGCCTCAATTTGGAGATTTTGAGTTAAAACCTTCCAGGCTCAATGAAAACTATATTATGCTAAATTGGAGGGAGAAAGGGGCAGATTATTTATTCGGTCCGCATCAGATTTCTGATGGTTCGTTACGTTTTATGGCGATCGCTACTTTACTTCTCCAACCCCCAGAAACTTTGCCGGCAGTAATTATTCTGGACGAACCGGAATTAGGATTGCATCCTTCTGCAATTTCTCTACTTGCCGGAATGGCAAAAACTGCGAGTAGAAATTGTCAAGTTGTGATGGCTACTCAATCTCCTCGATTAGTGGATGAGTTTGAGATAGAAAATATCGTTATTGTGGAAAGAAATAGCAATAATTCTTGCAGCGAGTTTAAAACTTTAGATGAGGATAAATTAACCGAATGGTTGGAACGATATAGCATGAGCGAACTTTGGGAGAAGAATGTCATTGGAGGAAAACCATGACGAGGTTGATTAGATTGCATATTACTGCTGAAGGTCAGACTGAGGAAAGGTTTGTTAAAGATACCTTGGCAAGGCATCTCGGGTTGTTTCAAATTTCGACGGATGTTAGAAGAGTTTTGACCAGTAGGGATAAGCGAAAAAATAAATCTTATCGTGGGGGGTTGATTAATTATGAAAAGGCTAAAAAAGATATTGAAATTTGGTTGAAGGAGGATAATAATCCAGAGTCATTTTTTACGACTATGTTCGACCTTTATGCTTTACCAGATAATTTTCCTGCTTATGAAGAGTCGAGGGCGATCGCCGATCCTTATCTACGAATTAAAGCTTTGGAAAAAGGATTTGAAGATGATATAAAGCATCCGCGATTTATACCGTATATTCAATTACATGAATTTGAAGCTTTGGTTTTAGCAAACCCGGCAAGTCTGGAAGTAGAATATTTTGAATGTCAGGGGGCGATCGAACGGTTGGGAAAGGTTTTACTTGAGGTTGGGGGAAATCCCGAGTTGATTAACGATAATCTTACCACTGCCCCATCGAAAAGAATTTTGGAGGTGATTCCTGAGTATGACAAAGCGAATGCGGGGGCGATTATTGCGGGATTAAATGGTGTCGATTTTCTCAAAGCAAAGTGCCCCCATTTTTGCGAGTGGTTAGAGAAATTAGAAAGGCTTTCTGATGGTGGGAGTTAAAGCGATAAAGTTTGTTGTTGGTGGTGGCGATCGCTTCTCGTAAAAGATGACCTTTTTGACACGATGGGGCAGGGAAACTGAAGGATGGCTTTTTTAACCTAAATTCTAAATTTGACAGGAGGCGCAAAATAGGTTACTTTTAGAAACAGGGCGAACAATTGACCGGAAAACGTCGGTCAAAGGATAAGCTGGATAGGGCGATCGAGACTTTTGGTAAGACAATTACATCAAAAAATTAGATAGAGAAATTATGATTTCAAAAATAACATTGGAAAATTTTTTTAGCTTCAGAGAGCCGACAACTATAGAACTTAATTCTGGTGTTAATATTCTCCTGGGAATTAATGGCAGTGGCAAATCAAATTTCCTTAAAGCAATCCAGTTACTTTATGAAAGTATTATTGGCAAGGGTTTAGAAGAAGTATTTTTAAAGAAATGGAGCGGTTTTAATACAGTTGCCAATTTTAACGATGACGGAAAAGACTATATCAAATTGTCTTTTGAGTTCGAGCGAGATGCCATTAATAAGATAACAACTCAAGAAGGATACTTATTCCCAACAAATCCTATTTATGAAATTAAAATATGTAAATTAGGTCAAACTTCATATTATTTAAAAGAAAAATTATCTGCCCCGAGTATAAGAGCGAATGAAACTGATTTTATTTTTATGGAAATGGATGACGGGCGGGGTATTATTTCGACGCGGGAAGAGGGAAAAGTAGCTTGGCAGAGATACCCGCAAGAGAATAAAAAGCTAACTTTTAAATCGACAGAAGCGGTTCTGAGACAAATTTCGGATCCCGAGAGATTTTATCCCCTATTTACTTTAAAGAGAGCCTTGGAAGAAGTTTCTATTTATTATTATTTTAATACGACTTTTTCTAGTCCCATCAGACAACCCTCCAGCTATGGTACTGAGACCAAGTTGTTACCGGACGGTCGCAATCTGATGACGATTCTTAATCAGATCAAAAATAATCATTCTTTAGATTACGATAAAATTGAAGAAGCTATTAAGAAAATCAACCCGCATTTTAAAGATATTAATTCTGCTGCATTTGGTTCTAAATTATATCTGGTACTTCGAGAAGAGTGTCTTGCAAAAAGCATTTCTATCGAACAGATTTCAGAAGGTACTCTCAGTTATTTGCTTTTGTTGTCAATATTGTTTAACCCGGAACGAGGGAATCTTGTATGTATTGAAGAACCGGAAACCAATCTTCATCCAGATATGATAAACACCATATCAAATGCAATAAAACAAGCATCAAAAGAGACGGAAATAATAATTACTACTCATTCACCATTACTGCTGAATTTATTCGAGATAGAGGATGTTTTAATCTTTGAGAAAAGCGATCGCAACGAGACAGTGGTAAAGACTAAATCATCGGATGATTTTGAGGACTGGATGGGCGATATTTTGGTCGGCCAAGCTTGGTTGCAAGGTTGGATAGGCGGAAAGAGATGGTAGATCGTAGGATTTTGTCAAGTAAAAAAGAGATGATAAATATTACGATTTATGTTGAAGGGGGGCAAGGTGAGGAGTTAAAAAATAATGCAGCATTAACAGTTGATAATTCCGCTGTTTTTCGCGAAAGTTTTCATAAATTATTTTCTCAGCAGCTATCCCCTACAAAATTCAATCTGATTATTCAACCGTTTGGCAGCGTAACCAGGGCAATAGAAATGCTAAAAGATATAGAAAAAGAGGGAAATAATGGGGTTATCTTAATCGATTTAGATGCACCTAAAGAAGACAGAGAAGAAAGGCTTAAGCATTATAATCCGTTTGATACGACCAAAATCTTTTTTATGATTCAAGAAATGGAAGCATGGATTATTTCCCAAGTTGACAAAATAGAAGAATTTGGAATCTATGAAGGGTTGATACGGAAAAAAGCTAATGAAGATATCAAGGATAATTCTTTAATTAAAAATAAACATCCCGAGGAAATTGAGAAACCAAGCAAGAAGCTCGACACAATTTTAAGGCAATATTTTGATGTTGTAAAAACCCGAAGCGGTAAAGAAAAACTAAAAGGTAAAAGATACTCAAAGGCTAAAGATGGACCTAAATTAATAGGATTGTTAGAATTGCAAGTTTTGATGGAAGATTTCGATGAAGCAAAGCGGTTAATCGATCGCATCCAGGGGTGAAAAAGTGGAATTTACGATCGCTACATTTGGAAACTAGACGGGAGATGGGTTTGTTGTTGGTGGCGATCGCCGGAGCGTAAAAGTAGATCGCCACCAAAACCGACGCTGAGATTTGCCACCAAAGTTCGGATGCCTATCATATTTTCCTTTTTTTGTCAACGAGCCCGTTTCAGCCTCCCACAAAAAATAGATCGTGAAAAGCCGATCTTTGACGATTTCTTCAAAGCAGTTTTGAGGTTTTTTTACAGTTTTATTGAGGTTGAGGAGTCTTCTGTCGATTTTGGGTTAAACGATGGCTCAGATTTTAGGCTATGTACAAACTTTGTACCAAATTGGCGGCGATTTGTCAAGCAACGGAAATTCGTTGGCTTATTGACAAGATTCTCAATTCAAATGATTATTAATTTAAAATAAATATGATTTTTTCATAAGATTGAATTATGTGGCAGTTATTAGGTTTAGTTTAAGTAAAATAGTGAGGGGGCGATCGGAAAAATTCGGTCGAAGGGGTAAGCTGGAGAGTTTGTGTTAAACTTAAAGGCGAACTGCTATTTTTAAGATAAATAGGAGAAATAAACATGACAACTAACGCTTCTTTAGAGGAACGGGTTGCAGTAGTGGAAGCTGCAATTGCCGAATTGCAGAAGCAAGTACAACTGGTAAATCCTCAACCGACCAATTGGATAGAGGAAGTTTCGGGTTCTTTTGAAGATGGACCTGCTTTTGAAGAGGTACTGGCTTACGGAAGAGCAATTCGTCAAGAAAAATATGATGATGAAGGTAACAGTTTTGTCTATTAAACCTGCCCGAGAGTCTAACTGCCATGAAGTATTATTATCGATTGGTGGAGAGCGGCAAATGTTCAAGTTTACAACTGAAGTTAATCAAGTGGGCGATCGCTTACCTTCGGACTGCTACTATAGCGATCCGAGTACGATACTTGACAAAAATATATGAATATCTCCCAACAACGGTTACATCAACTAGAGATAAAGAAACTAAAGAATATTGAAGATCTCTGCATTTCATTCGAGGACAAAAATATTACTGGCATTTTAGGTCCAAATGGTTGCGGTAAATCAACTATTCTTCATGCACTAGCTTGCTGTTTCCAGCCACCAGATGAAAGTGGAGAAAATTATAAATTTAGTAATTTCTTTCTACCAAATCCCGATGCGCTATGGCAAGGTAGCGATCTAAAAATCATTTATTCTTATCGACAAGAGTCTGAGGAATATAAAAAGCTTGAAAAGCATTACGCTAAAGCTAAAGATCGGTGGAAACCAATATATGCAAGGCGACCTATAAGAAGCGTTCATTACTTTGGTATTGACAGTTGTGTTCCGCTCATTGAAGCAGAGAAACGAAATGTCAAAATTCACTATTCTACAATCAAAGTAAGCGAAAATATTTTTAAAGAAATACTGAAGCAAGCATCATTATGTCTAAACAGAAAATATACAGCTTACAATATGCATGACTCTGGTAAAGGAAAAAAATTTATTGGTGTCGAGACTAACGGAATAAAATACTCTGCATTAAGCATGAGTGCTGGCGAGCAAAAGATATTTTCACTGCTAGAAAAGGTATTTCAAGCTCAAAAGTATAGTCTAATTTTGATAGATGAGTTCGATCTATTGCTACATGATTTAGCCATGAAAAACTTGCTCAAAGTGCTTGATAAAAGAGCAAAAAATTATAATCTGCAAATAATTTTTACCACACATAGAGAATCCATTCTTGAGTTGTCAGATTTAATTAATGTACGCCATATCTGGGGCACAGCAGACAAAACATTTTGCTTCGATCGAACGAAACCTGATGCAATAAACCGACTAACAGGAAATCGCCCCAAATTAATCGAAGTATTTGTTGAAGACGATTTGGCTGCAGCAATAGTTGAGAGGATAGCCTACCAGTTAAACATTTTAAAATATGTCTCGATACAGAGGTTTGGAGCAGCTATCAATTGTTTTACTATGTTAGCTGCATTACTTTTACGCGGTGAATGCTTTGAAAATACAATTTTCGTTTTGGATGGAGATGTTTACAATACTGAGAAAGAACAAAAAAAATATCTAAAAAAAGTTCTAACTGGAGATGATAAAAATGCAAAATCACTTCGTAACTCGGGTCTTGAAAAAATAAAATGCTTCAATCTTACAGAAAACACTGAGCCTGAAAAGTATATTCACAGCATAATTATTAACTTGGATGAAAGCGATGATGAAGATGGTAATGAAATAATTGAAGTTGCTAAGGAAATTAGAGCTGTTGAAAATAGTCACGACTATGTGGATGAAATTATAAATCAAATTGGCTGGGATAGAAAAACTGGATTGTCAAATATAATTCGCTTAGTTAGCTCCACTCCTGAATGGAATAATTTTGTTAGAGATGTAAAAGAATGGTTAAGTTCAAAATTAAATTTGGTTAAAGAACAATAACGTTTATAGCCAAATATCTAATTAAGTTTTGTGATTAAAATCAAATGTCGATCGCTTATAAAAACACAGCTAGATTATCTCTCTGATTTTTTTTAGATCTGTTTCAATAGCCCCCACCATCCCCCATCACCCCAACAACTCTACATCCACCCGATCGCCTACCTGCAAACCCAACTCCTGGGCCCTCCCACCGCGCAACTCAATTACTCCGTCAACAACAGTCTCCGGACCGTAGGTGGGACAAGTCTCCGTAAAGCAAGGAGGAACGTTAGCAAAAACTGCCTCCACCACTCCATCCCTGACAAACACCATATCTAAATTAATAAATACGTTCCTCATCCAAAAATTAGCAACTCGCGGTGGGTTCAACGGAAATAACATTCCCCGATCGCCTGCTAAATTGCTGCGGAACATTAAACCCACCGCTTGTTCTAAAGGACTTTGCGCAACTTCTAAATCTATGCTTTGACCGTTAATACTGGTTCTTGCCGCAATGGGTAACACTTGACCTTCCTCCAAACCGCCGACTAAAGAAATAAAACTCGATTCGTCAATATTCCCAACCCCTAACAATACCGCTAAATTCTCTTGGGTGCCTTCCTCTTGAATTACTAAATTGCCGTTTTCCTCGAATATATTTAACTCCCCAAACTGCAACCCATCAGTTAAAACTATTTGGTCTAGACCGTTTCCAAAATCTACGATCGCATCTTCCCCACCCCTACCAATAACAAAGCGATCGCTTCCTTCCCCACCAGTCAAAGTATCCCTACCCCCCTCTCCCACCAACAAATCGTCCCCCCGATCGCCCAATAACAAATCGTTACCCTCTCCCCCATAAAGACTATCTCGATCTTTCCCCCCATAAATGGTATCTCTACCAAACTCGCCTAAAACTAAATCGTTACCGCGATCGCCAAGCAACAAATCGTTATCCTCTCCGCCATAAAGACTATCTTCATCTTTCCCCCCATAAATGGTATCGCCGCCACCGTTACCTCTGAGGACGTCGTTACCTTCGTTGCCCGCTATAAAGTCGAAATTTTCTAAACCTTGGACTGCATCGTTACCCCCCAAAGCAAAAATAGTGTCGCTGTCAAAAGTTCCATCCAGAAAATCGATGCCCGGGGTTCCTTGAATTTCAGCCATTATTATTAGTTATTAATTGAAACGTAGAACAGGCAAAATGCCTGTTAATTCGTAGAACAGGCATCTTGCCTGTTATCCGCTTAATTATTAATTATTAATTATTAATTGTTAATTATTGCAGGGAGACAAAAGCCTCCCTGGCACGAATCAAAATAGTACCGAGTCTCAGACTAGATCAATTTGACAGCGCGCAGGCCGAAAAATAAGACAGCCGCTACTGCCAAACCACCGGTCCATAATACGAAAAAAGCGATCGTTCCATCAACGGTCATATTGTTTATCTCCAAAAAATGCTAAAAAAACGCTTAAGATCGAGTTTAATATTTAATGTTTCAAATAGCAAATTTTTAATAGCCAGCGATGCAATCCATTACCGTCAAACTTCCCCAATCCTCCTACGATATAGCGATCGCTCCCGCTAATATCGACCGCCTGGGCCAGAAAATGCAGTCCCTAAATCTCGGCCAAAAGGTTTTACTCGTTTCCAATCCCGAGATTTTCGGCCACTACGGAGAAAGGGCGATCGCTTCTCTGAAAAATGTCGGCTTCGATGTTGCCCATTGTACCCTCCCCCCCGGCGAACCATACAAAACCCCGGAAACCCTTCAAACCATTTACGATGCTGCCCTGGGGCACCGCATGGAACGGTCCTCGACGATGGTGGCCCTCGGCGGCGGCGTCATTGGGGATATGACCGGCTTTGCGGCGGCTACCTGGTTGCGGGGCCTTAACGTCGTCCAAGTGCCGACATCTTTATTAGCCATGGTGGATGCGGCCATCGGCGGCAAAACCGGCGTCAATCATCCCCAAGGAAAAAATCTCATCGGCGCCTTCCACCAACCGCGACTGGTCGTAATAGATCCCGAGGTTTTGCAGACTTTGCCCCCTCGGGAGTTTCGAGGAGGGATGGCGGAGGTAATCAAATATGGGGTTATTTGGGATGCCGAATTGTTTCTCCGCTTGGAGAAGAGCGATCGCCTCGACGAGTTGGCTTATTTAGATGATGGATTGTTGCCAGAAATTTTGCAACGGTCTTGCCAAAGTAAGGCAGATGTGGTAAGCAAAGACGAAAAAGAGGCCGGTTTGCGGGCAATTCTCAATTACGGTCATACCATCGGTCATGCGGTGGAGAGTTTGACCGGTTATACTGCCTTCATCCACGGGGAGGCCGTGGCTATTGGCATGGTGGCGGCGAGTCGGTTGGCCTTAGCTTTGGGTCTGTGGGATGAGGAATGCGATCGGCGTCAGTTAGCTTTAATTGAAAAAACCGGTTTGCCGACAAAGTTACCCGCAGAATTAGATATTGAAGAAATTTTAATTTCCCTCCAAAGCGACAAAAAAGTTAAAGCGGGCAAAGTCCGTTTTGTCTTGTCTAAAGGTTTGGGAGTGGCGACGGTTACTGATGAGGTAACTGCCGATTTATTGAGGGACGTTTTGCCGACAATTAGCAATTAACAATTAACAATTAACAATTAACAATTAACAATTATTAATTCTTGACAACTCCTTTGGTTACATCCAGTTGCATAATCTTTTGCAAACTCATCGGTATTTTAATCGCTGAAGCGATTACTACGAACTTGCTTGTTTCGTACCAAGAATCCATCTGTTTCATCCGTTACATAATCCGTTGCTAACTAATCAGTATTTTAATCGCTGAAGCGATTACTACGAACTTGCTTGTTTCGTACCAAGAATCCATCTGTTTCATCCGTTACATAATCCGTTGCTAACTAATCAGTATTTTAATCGCTGAAGCGATTAC
>JAXHVR010000013.1:54353-87836 GCA_034189005.1 Cyanobacteriota bacterium
TACGAACTATTCATTATGAAAATAGATATAGAGACAGTTCGAGGGGCGATCGCTTTCCCCGATTTCCCAGACGACGAACTTTTAGAAATAGCTCTAACTCATCCTTCCTACATTTACGAAAACAACGAATTAAATCGCCAACAAAAAGATTTACAAGAGCTAAAATATAGGCGGTTTGCTCTTTTGGGAGATTCGATTTTAAATTCTGTAGTTATCGATTACCTCGATGTCAAATATCCTAATTTTACTCAGGGAAAAGTAACTAAATTAAAAAGCAAACTCGTCAGCCGGAAGAAAGCATTTGAATTTGCCATGCAATTAAATTTGAGGCATTTATGTTTGCTGGGGGGGAGCGAAAAATATCGAAATGCCAGAGAACAAATCGAACTTTTTGGGGAAATGTTTGAGGCCTTGTTGGGTGCTATTTATTTAGGATTAAATCGCGACTTTTCTCGGTTCCGAGACTGGTTGGTAAAATATTTTATTGCCGAGGCAGTAGAACAGTTATCCAGCAAAGTTACTATTACCAAAGATAGTTTATCGGAAGATAGCTTGCAGGCTGTTAAAGTTATGCCGACCGATGAGGTGGTGGATAAATTATGGGAAATGAAAGAATCTGCGGATGCGATAGTAGCTGGAGATGAGAAATTGCAGGAGCTTCTTAGTTGGATAGAGCAAAAATCTTCGGCAGTTAAGGATTATTCTAAACCAGTAAAGTTAAGAGCTTTTTATTTAGCTATTATCAGACTTTTAGGCATAGCTGTAGTTAGAAATTTTGACCCCAGTCGCGGCGGCTCAAAGGCTCGTCACTTTATCACCAGTTTTAATCGGGGGCGGGATTTTGCTCTGGATTTAGCTTTTAATTTCAATCCCAATCTCAATCCTGCTAATGTTTTAGTTTCAATTTTTGCTCTGGACCTAGAACCAGAGTTGAAACGGGTATTACAAGAGTTGAAAGCAGAAATTTCAGAAGCGATGCAGGATAAAGAAAAGTTTGAGGAGTGGCGGCAAGCTCGCGGTTTAGATTGGGCGAATAAAATTGAGGCTGCTATTGGTTACGAGCTTAATTTTACTAAGTCGCAAAAGGATTTATTGAAGGAATATTACAATGCTAATAAGTTGCTGGAAGAATGCATAGATAGGGTCGCGGATTTGACTCCAGAAATGCGAGAGGCGATCGAAGAAAGTATGTTTTTGCCTAATAATTAAGCGGATATAGCAATCCGTCCAGGGGTTATGAAAAATTCGGAGGCAAGAAACCCGGTTTCTTCAAGAAACCGGGTTTCTAAAATCAATACCTTCGCCAAAAATAAAATCCCCGATCGGCATGGGGATTTAAGAAACCCGGTTTCTTTGAGAAACCGGGTTTCTGGCGGGCGAATTATCAAAAATCAAGTTTGTAGTAATCGCTTTAGCGATTTATCTATATCAATCGCTAAAGCGATTACTACGAACTGTCATTACATCTTTACCACTACCTTTCTTTTAGGGAGATATTAGCGATCGGCTTCTTTAGCAAGAGAAGCACCAGCTTGGGCTTCTTGCCACAACTTCAACAACAAAAACTCCAAGCGATCGCTCAGTACGCTAACCAATACCCCATTTTCACCTCGATCGTCCGTAGTTATCCAAGTACCACCGAGACTAACTTCTGCATATCGCTCGTCTGCTTCGCAAATAGCGATCGTATCGTTTCGTTCTTTTCGTACCGCTTCTTCTAGCATTGACATCGCACTCAAACGAATAGGTAGCAAAAAAGCGGCCGAGCTCGGTTCGATCGCCATTTTTTGACCAACTCGCATAGCCAGCATCGCTCGCCGCGCTACCAATTCTTCGGGAGATTGAGTCAAGCGTTCCATATTAAAGCTTGATTCGGTATAAGTCAATTTCAACATTTCCGGTGGTCTCTCCTTTTTTAATCTGAAGAGCTTCGGAAGTTATGAGCTATTAATTTTCAACTCAAAACTCAAAACTCTTATTTGGCAATGGGGAACAGGCATTCCTGCCTGCGGGGAATCTATTACCCATTACCCATTACCTAATTTTCTACTTTCTGTTCGCGCCAGAACTGTTCTGCAAAGGCAATAGTGGGATGCATCGGGGAGCGTGGTCTAGTTCGTAGGGGCATCCCTGCTAGTTCGGGGGTTCGATCGCCCTTAACGCTATTGCACCTTTGGCAAGCTGTAACTACGTTATCCCAAGTATGCAAGCCACCTTTAGATTTAGGAATTACATGGTCCAAAGTTAGATGCTTAGTAGTCCCGCAGTATTGGCAGCGATGGCGATCGCGCTTCAGGACGAACCGCCTGTTTACTGGGGGCATTTTCCAGATCCGTTCGTTACCAGCAAATGTCAGGCGAATATTTTCGGGTACATACAGCACCAGACTTGGTGAATGTATCGGCCAAACCTGGCAACTGGTAATATCGAGAGGTTCGGCCTTACCAGTGACCAGCAGCGCGATCGCCCGCTTAATATTTACCCGCGTTATTGGCAAGTAATTTTTAGAAAAAACTACGACAGATTGATTTAGCACTTGGGTTCCACTGGTCACGGCTTTACTTCCTCCGATAATTTTGAGTTTTAGATTTTAGATGCTTGCCGATAGCTATCGATCTTTAGACTCCACCGAATTCTTTCATTCACGATCCAATTTCCATAACCAACAGCCCCCGCTTCTGTGTTTTCGGAAGCGGGGGCTGGAACTAGGACTTATTGCTTTTGCCGTCCTATGTCGGTATGGGGCTTATTAACCCATACCTCCCGCTCGTCTTCCTTGGGGCCTCTTTATTATCGTCAATCCTTTCTATCTCTGCCGAGGAATCGCTTCCACCACCATGCAAACCTTTATGGCACATACTAGCTAGAAAAACAAACTCCAAAACAAACAATAAAATCCCCTTGCCATCGCCTTGACCTAGCTGTCTGGCCGAGCGATCGCTTGTGGTTATTTTTGGCCCCTGTTGGGGAAGGATTGACAATTTTTTCACTAAAGGCTTTTGAAAACTGGATTAGACGATTGAACCATTTTTATACTACACTAATATTACAGCATTGTCTAGTCAACTAGGAGAATTTTTTTTATGTACACCGTATCGAGAACCTCAACCACTGACATGGAAGTAACCAGCATCCGTTTGGAAAGGCAATTAAAGGATAGGCTGAAAGAATTGGCCAATAACCAAGGCTATCAAGCCCTAATTCGAGATATCCTCTGGAACTACGTCCAGCAAAAGTCCGGCGAATTTCGGCCCCAGTTCTCGCCCTCGGATATTCGAGCCAGCTTACCCGCAACAGCCCAAAAAGAGGAACGTTGCGTCCTTACAGGCAAGGTCATACCGCCGAATGAATCGATGTTATTAGGACTTACGACCCACGGGGATATGGTCCCCCTAAGTTTGGATAGTTTGGGCGGTCATTGTTAATAGCCCTCTCTGGGGAAGGACCATAACAGCAGATTGTCGAATTTAAACTCCCTTCGTTGATGCTACGCCCCTAATTATTAGTTCTGTTGTTAAGTAGGTAGGCAAAAATATTTAGACCTCAGATTTCCCCGTAGAACAGGCGTCTCGCCTGTTCAATATCTCTAATTAATTTTGCACGAATACTTACGGTCTTTCCCCCCTTGGTAGTTTTCCATCTTTAATGTAGTACAATTGTAATACTACAAAATACAGCCCACGGACGGTCGATCTAAAATCTAAAGCAGATCGGTCGGCGGCGGCAGGAGAATAGATGGATAGAAAAACAGTAGAAAGCGGCATCATACTACTGGCCCTAACGGGCTCCCAGGCTTACGGAACCGCTACACCCTCAAGCGATCGCGACTACAAAGGCATCTTCATCGCCCCAAAAGACTATTATCTGGGGTTCAAATCTTACGAACAAAAAGACCGAAACTGGGACGAACCGGGAACGGGTGCTTATCCCATGCTGGATGGCGTGAAAGATTGCGTAGTTTACGAGCTCAGAAAGTTGCTGACTCTCGTTTATAACAACAACCCCAATATCTTAGAAACTCTCTGGTTAGACCCGGAATTTTATTTAGCCTTATCCCCAGTGGGAGAAAAGTTAATTTCCTATAGAAGTTCGTTCTTGTCTCAAAAAATCCGAGCTTCTTTTGTCGGTTACGCTTACGCCCAAATCAAACGAGTGGAAACTCATAGAAAGTGGCTGCTAAACCCGCCAGAGAAAAAACCGGTACCTCAAGATTTCGGACTGGATGAGGATAGCTATCGACCTTTGAATAAATCTCAAATCAATGCTTTTATGGAGTTCCTCTATATGTTAGTGCGCGACTGCATAGAATTTTTGGAACCGGCGCGAGAGTTGCGGGATTTATTGTTAGAAAGAATAGATTTTAAAGGCATTATCAAACAACATCCTTTTCCAGAGGAAGTCTTGCCGAAAGTTCGAGAATATACCCGGTCAACCAACGATTTTATCCATCTTTTGCACTTAACCCAATCTTATCGACAAGCTTTGAGTCATTGGGAGTCTTATTCTAAATGGAGTCGGGGGAGAAATCGCGATCGCCAGGAGTTAGAAAGAAAATGCGGTTACGATGCCAAACACATGAGCCATTGCATTCGGTTGTTAAGAATGGGCATTGAAGGGTTAAAAGAGGGAGTAATTAACGTGCATAGAAATAAAGTCGGAGATGCGGAGTATTTGTTGTCCGTAAGAAACGGGGATGTTTCTTACGACGAGGTTAAGCAAATAGCCGACGATTTGTTTGAGGAAATTAAGGAGATTAAAACCGATTTACCCGAATATGTGGATAAAGAATTTCTCAATCAAGTATGCGTGGAGTTGGTAGAAATGGCGGGGGTTTGTTAATAGATAATAAACTGTAGTTCGTAGTAATCGCTTTAGCGATTGATATCTATGAATCGCTAAAGCGATTGCTACAAGCAAGCCAACTAAGACTGTAGGGTGCGCCGCAGCGCATCCTACAAAAAATTTTTGCTTGTCTTCAAAAGCCTCCCCATTATTACTCTAATTATCGCTATTTTTAGCCGCCAACCAATTAGATAAATCCTCCAAACTGTTAAAGTCGAAAATATCTTCCGTTAAAGCTTCTAAATCTTCCAGAGACAAACCTTCTACTACCCCGCTTACTTCCGCAGAAATTTCTCCAAAACGCTTTTTAAGCTGGCGCATTATCAGAGCGATCGCCTGCTCAAAACGTCCCTCTTTTAGTCCCTCTTCTCGTCCCTCCTTTAGTCCCTCAATTCTCGCCTGAATTATCCGACCGCTCTCATCGTAAAACTGCATCGTCCGCTGTTGCAAATCTTCCAATTCCTTGACGGTTAAATTTGCTTGATTTGCAAAATCAAAAGCCCGTTCTATCTCGGGAACTTCCCCCAAAATCGGGGGAATTTCTTCCAAAGTTGCCGTCTCTTTCAGGAAGAAAATCCATTTATCCGTCAAACTTTTTAACTCTTCTAACTTCTTCTTAAACTTGGGCAACTCTACAAAAATTAACCGCAATTCTTCCCCTTTATATTTAAAACCATCTTCCTCCTCTCGAAAAATAAATTTCGTTACTACTTTTTCACTTTTCTCAAACATGCTAAAATCGGTTATCGTTACCGCAATTACCGGATTTAGCTGCCAATAAGCCTCCCTGACTTCCAATTGATTGCTATATGCTTTACAAAGGTTATAGGCTACCCTTTTATCAAAAGCTTTCATGCTGGCTGCTTGCATCTCAATTACTACCTTAGAACCGTCGTACAAAACCGCCCGAACATCTAAATAAGTATCTTTTAAAACTTCTACTTGACCCGGATTATAAGGATCGACAATAGTTAAGGATTTAATGATGCTTTTCCCGTTGTAAATAATTGCATTGAGAAAGCTAATCAGTATGTCGTTACTTTTGTCCGAACCGAAGATTCTTTTAAAAGCATAATCCACCTTGGGGCTGATAAATTTCATACTTTTTTTCTCCTGTTTTCTGTGAGTCTTATTAAGAAAATGCTAGCACGAGTTTAGTTTAATTGGTGGCGATCGCCACCAATCTCCAACCACCACGGCCCTAAGTAGGTAGGCAAAAATATTTAGACCCCGGATTTCCCCGTAAAACAGGCGTCTCGCCTGTTCAATATGTCTAATTAATTTTGCACTGTCGAGTTACTTAATCTCCAGAGTCCGCAACCTATTAATAGCAGCCGCCAACTCAAAACGACGGAACATCGCTAAATCCCCCTCGGGAAAAGGAACCAAAATCTCCAAACTCCGAGACCGAATATCCTCCATCACCGCATCCAAAATCTCCGCCAAACTCCGATAGCCATCCATATATTGTTGTTTCGCATAAACCATCGCAGCAGCGATCGCCCTCAACTGGTCCGCACTCACCAACTGTTCCACCGCCGCGAGGTCCACATCCTCATTACCAAACACCACCTCATCCACATCCCGAACCTTCAAGCGGACATCCCGGCGACCGCGACTGGGATCCAAACTCGCGGGCAAAGGAACCCGTTGTTTGATATTTCCAAACTCCTCGCCCCCTTCCGCAGTGCGGCCGGTAGCGTATTCTTTGGCGATCGCCCTCGCCTTGGATGTAACCTCGTTGGGTTGGAAATTTTCCATCGCAATAACCAGATCCGCCACGTCGAAATAATCCCCGCTGCCCCCCATAACCAAAATCGTCGAAACCCCGCAGTCGGTGTAAAGCTGGCGAACCTTGTCGATAAAAGGAACGATCGGTTCCCTGTCTTTAGAAATCAACTCCTGCATCCGGCGATCGCGAATCATAAAATTAGTCGCCGCCGTATCCTCATCCACCAACAACACCAACCCAGAACCCCCCAAGGCAGCATCTCCACTCAGCCCCGCCTCCAAAGCCTCCATAATATTCGCCGCCTGGGACGTACTGCCGCTAGCATTTTCCGTCGTAAACTCAGCAGTCGATCTGCCCTGGGGCAACTGATTTATAAACGGCGAAATATCCACCCCCACCACGCTGCGACCGTCCTCGGCACGAACCTTCACCGCCCCTGGATGAGTCACCACAAACTCCCGCCCGTCTCCTGGCACGCGATTGTAAACTCCCAACTCCATCGCCCGGAGCAAAGTTGACTTACCGTGATAGCCGCCCCCAGCGATTAAAGTCACCCCCGCCGGAATACCCATACCCTTAATCTTGCCGTTATTGGGCAGATCGAACTCCACCTCCAACTCTGGGGCCGACTCGAAAGGAATCGGTTTACTTGCCAAAGGGCGATCGTCCACCCCGCTGCGCCTCGGCAAAATCGAACCGTTAGCGACAAAAGCCACTAAATCCTTACTCGGCAACTGTTCCCGCAACCAGTCCGCATCTTCCGCAGTTTCGACATGGCGGCGACAAGCTTCTGCATCCAATTGTTCGTACTTCAGGGCGCGGCGAACGATCTGCGGGATATCGTCGCAGAGCATTTGCGCCCCTTGCCGCCCCAAAATCCTCCGACCGCTTGCCGGCAGTCCTACTACTAAGCGCAGTTCTATGCCTTTGGGGCCTGTTCTGGCAGTTTCCATCCTCGGTTTGCCTCTCTCTAGAGCCAGATTACCGGCAGGAATAGGTTTGGCGGGGATTGGTTTTTCCCTTTGGTTCTCTTTTTCCGTATCTATTAAATAAACCGAAGTTCGTTCTAGGATTTCTTGGCCCATTTTGGTAACGGCGATCGAGCCGCTTTTACCCGTACCCCGCCTGCCGCCAAGAGCCCTCGCCACCGCGTCCGCTTGGCGGCTGAGGTAATCTCGCAAGGCTATTTCTCTACTGCGATTTGAATACAGTTCCTGCGGAAAACCCGCTACCCGGTGAGGCACCTGCACTCTAATTTTAGTCGGAGCAGCGAAGGGGTCTCCCTGAACGTAATCTACTATTAGGGTAAAGTCGGGAAATTCGTAACTGCCGAGTATGTCTTTATAAGCTTTGTAGTTACGGTTATCTAAGTCCAGTAATTTCTGTCTTAATATTTGTTGGTTGCTCATATCAATTAACATTTTCCCAATTAACAATTAACAATTGTGCGATCGCTAAACGCCCCAGAGTGGGTCTTGCTTGTTATTAGCAGAATACAGCAAAACGGTTTCTTCTTAGCTAAAACTGCCATGAAAACCTTATGGGGAAGGGCACGGTCGTTAGGAGTTAAAATTCTGTTGGCTGGTTAGCGAGACTCTCGCGACCTTCTAATAAAGTAGTGGCGGCATTAATGACTATTTGGGCAGCCCCGGCAAAAAAATCCCGGTCTATATTTTCTACAGTGTCGCTTGGTTGGTGGTAGTGGGGCGATCGCAGATTTGCCGTATCCGTTACCAAGACTGCCCCGATGCCCTTAAACCAAAAAGGGGCGTGGTCGCTGCGCAGGACATCCGGCGTTAAGATTCCCTTCATGGGCACGGGTAAGGTGAAAACTGGGGGTAAATTTTCTTGACTAATATTCTTAAATGTGGTAAGCAACGGCAAATGCTCTACATCTCCTACCACCGCCAGAAATTCCCCCTTATCCGGTTCGGGGATGCCGGCAGATCTCAGCATTTCTCTCATGCCGAAGCCCTGGGGATACTGTTGGCAGCCGGCAACGTGACAGGCATAGCCTACCATATCTAAGATAATTACTCCCTGTAAGTTTTCCAGGTTGCTCTCCCGCTCCACAAAAGATAGACTACCCAGCAGCCCCAATTCTTCTAAGTCAAAAAATGCTACTTGCAAAGTGCGAGGGGTGGAACGGGAAGCCAACAACCGCGCTGCCTCTAGCACTACGGCAACTCCCGAGGCATTATCGTCCGCCCCCGGAGACCCAGGGACGGTATCGTAGTGGGCGGCTAATAGAATGCTGCCGGCCTCGGGGTGGCTTCGCGATCGCTCCGCGAAGATATTAACTCCGCCCTCAAACTCTTGGAGGACGGGAGTCAAACCCTCAGCCTCCAGTTGTTCGAGGATATAAGTTCTGCTGGAGGAGCGATCGCTCCGATCGTACCTTTCCCCCGCCAACCCCCGCAAGTCTGACATTAGTCGCGAAGCATCCACCAACGGCATCTCGTCGATTTTTGGCGGCGACTGGGAGACTCTGGTTTCCGTTGCGGGGGCAAAGGAAGGGTTGGAAGCAGGCGATCGGGTGTCGATGTAAACTGTTGAGACTGCTGCTATAAAAACTACTAAGATAAAGAAAGTTATTTTGTGAATTATTTTCATTTGCTTTTTGGGAATTGGGAATTGGGAATGGGTTTGTAAGTACCCGTGCAAAATTAATTAGACATCTGTAACAGGTGCTTTTGCCTGTTCTACGGTGAATTTTTTGTCTAAAGAGAACAGGCGAGACGCCTGTTCTACGGGGAAAGAAAAAATCATTTTATGTAAATATTTTTGCCTACCTACTTAACAGTTGCGTTTTTCAGAACGATCGCTCAAAAAAAATCTTATTTTTGACTGGAACAAAAAACGCAACTTTTGCCGGTACTGAGTATAATTACAAGGCGATCGCCTCCTCTAATCTCCTATAATAATAGAATAAACTTCCACAAGAGCAATAATGGCCAAAAAAGCAGATATAGGCAGCAAGCGTCTGGTGAGTCTGGCCCCGGACGGATGGGCGCGGTGGGTGACGAACTTTAGCGATGTCACTGTAATCGATTTTATTGATGCCCAGTTTCAATGGGTGAGTCGCGATAGCGATGTTTTAATTAAGGCCAGCAGCAGCCAACACGGGGAATTTTATATTCTGAACGAGTGGCAGTTGCATTACGATACCGGCATCGGCTACCGCATGGACGCTTATGCCGGACTTGCGAGGGAAAAATATCGGGTTCCAGTTTATCCGGTATTGGTCAATATCCTACGGCCTTCGCGAGGAACGGTTATCGGTAATAGTTTCCGTTCTAATTTTATGGGGTTGCAAGGGCGGCAGGATTACCGCGTCATCAACCTCTGGGAGGTCGATGTAGAGGTTGCCTTTGATGAATCTCTGGCCGCATTGTTACCTTTGACCCCGGTGATGAGGGGAGGGAACAATGAAAATGTGTTGCGGCGGGCGGCAGTGGCCCTAGAAGCTGAGGATCGGTTTGAGGACTTGCAGCAACTTTTGGGAATTTTTGCTACCTTTGTATTTGAAGTAGATTTAGTGGAGCGTGTTATGAGCTTACAAGCAGAAGCTTTGCGGGCCTCACCTTGGGCCGATTTGTTCGAGCAACGGGGACGCCAACTGGAAGCGTTGCATATGCTAGCACGCCTAGTTCGACGGCGTTTTGGGGATTTGCCAGAATCTTTACTAGGAACCTGGCGCTCTTTAAGTGTGGAGGATCTAGAAAAACTGGGGGACTTGTTTGTAGATGCGAACTCTCTGGATGAGTTTATCGCTTCTATTCCCCAGACAGATAACAACGAATCATAAACTTTGCAGGTGGAGAGATGGCAATATTCCTGTTTCTCCACTTATTGCTAATTGCCTCACCGAGGATCTATCCGTTGCATCCGGGACGTTCCCCACCACTGAGAATCAAAATTTCATATTTTGGATCCGGATGAAAATAGGGTGCGCCGCGACGCACCCTAAAATATTTATTTTGAAATCGGCGGATTTCTAGAGAGCAGCAAATCGTATTCTCAGAAATCACGTTTTTTGGTATCCCAGAAACCCGGTTTTTCCCAAAAACCGGGTTTCTCGATCGGCGGTTCTTCAATCTAAGGTAGAATCCTAAAATCCGTTGCACCGAGGTTTGGGGCACTATCTAATTTAGCAAACAATCGGAGATAAATACAATGCTGTCGGCCTCGGGGTCGCTTCCCGATCGCTCCACGAAGATATTAACTCCGTCCTAAAACTCTTGTCTGACGGGAGTAAAACCTGCAGCCTCCAGTTGTTCGACGATATAGGTTCTGGTGGAGGAGCAATCGCGGAATCTAACAGAAAAAAGCGAAAGTTGCGATCGCTCTTCCTCCGGTAACAGGCAAGATGCCTGTTACCGGAGGAACTTTCGGTCAAAAAAAAACGCCTCCCTCGTAAAATGGGGGCGTTTTTGGGTTAGGGGGGCGCGATCGCAGCTACTCTAAATTAGTGCAACTTAGAGATAAGGTATAATCGCCATCGGAGTCTGGGGATAATTCTGTTTTTTTCATAGGCAGAGTTCTACCCGAAAACTCTCTCGACTCGTCACCACTCCAACTTGCGTCATATCCACTTGCTGTTACTTCGGCATAATAATAGAAAGTAGAGTTATTAGATCTAATTCTTTCACCGTTATGTGCCAAATAGGAACCTTCGTTTGGTTCAAAAGACCACCAACCATTTGTTTCCCAACGATCGGAAGGGTTCCTATACCCGAGAGCTAACTGAATTGGTTTGGAACAGTTATTTTGGAAATAAAACTGTCTTCCCCTTGCGACTTCTAGCAATTGAGTTAGGCGATCGATAATTTGTCGCTCAATGTAATCATCGTATGGCATTGATTGATGATGCATCCTCTTCTGTTTCGTACCGTTAGAGCCACCCGGCCAGGGTTCGTATCCAGGACAGGTAACTTCCCAAGAATCGCATTCAACGTCAATGTGAGAACCATTTGCTCTTCTAGATTTATTCTGTTCTTGCTGGTCGCAAGTTGTAGCGTTACAGTTTCGCACGCTTCCACTTTGCAAGTCAACAGGCCAAGGTGCATTTGTTTGCCATCTGTTAAAAAAATAGTCAACAGTTGAAGGAACTCCACGACCTCGAATAGGTTCCCTTAATCCTCCAGCCGCCACTGGATCGATAACGCCTAAAAACAGAATTCTTCTTTTTATTCTCGGTGCTAGACTGAGTAAAGAATCGCCACCGAAGCTATGTCCGATTAAAATTAACGGTCGATTTGGGTCTAGCTGATTGTTGATAAAGTCTTCTGCTTCTGTGAGAAATTGCCTATCATTTGAGGTGGCACTTCTTTGACGGGCACCGTCTCTAAAACTATCCCAAGGAACATAGCGAATGTCGTCAGCACCCATATTTTGCAAGGCTTTTTCAACATCGTTCATGCTCCAAGCGCAGCAGTCGCCATGCCCATTGACGAAAACGACGTAAGGACGTTGGGAAGCTGACTGCGCTTGAACTTTTTTAGGTTGGAACGATACCGATACTGATGAAATGGCAAGGGTTACTGCCAAACCCAGCGATGCGAACATTTTGGAAAATTTCATGTTTTTACCCATTTAGAAAAACTACTTGTAATCTATTTGCAATTTTTACAATATTTTGAAAAGTAGCATACACCCAACACCTACGGTTGAATCCTAAAATCTGTTGCTCCCAGTTTCGGGGCACTATCTAATTTAGCAAACAACCCGCCACCAGCACCAAAGCCGGCTTTGTTACCGTTGGCGTTGTAGAACAGTTCTCCACTGTTCTCGTTGTAAACGATAAATGCTTTGCTGCTGGCAACCTCCGCTGCGTCGTCCACAACTGCAAATTCTCCCTTGCGGCTGAAACTTTTACCTTTACTGCTCTTGAGACGTTTAAACGCGCTTTTATCGAGAACAATTTGGTCTTGACCCAATACAAAGTCGGTAATTTCGTCTGTTTGTTTGATGTGGGTGAAGATAAAGAAATCTTTGCCTTTGCCTCCAGTTAATACGTCTTCGCCTTTACCGCCGTTGAGTTGGTCTTTGCCGTTGCCCCCAGTTAGGGTGTCGTTGCCTTTATTGCCCAACAGTTTGTCGCTACCGCCCTTGCCATTTAACACATCGTCTAGCTTACTGCCTCTAAGAGTATTTCTACGATTATTGCCATTTTTAGTAATGCCTTGGTTCCGGTTAGTTAAAGAGTCAATTATTTCTTCACCTGTGAGGTTATCCACAGTCTCAATGAAACCTTCACCTTTGTTGCCTTTTTCGTCGAAAAAGTTGTTAATAGTGAGTTCTTCAGTAATTACTATTTTGCCATTTTGACTATCCAACAATTGGGAAAACTCTCCTTCAAAAAGTTCGGTAACTTCTTTATTGCTTTTTTGATTAATCGTAGTTATTTTCCCATCTCCATCAATATCTATTACTAGGTCAGTGCCTTGACGCAAAAACCCAATCTTGCCTTTAGCTAAACCACCTTCAGAAAGATCGACATCTTCTAGTTCGAGACGATCTTTGCCACCTGTATCAATTATCTGGCTGCCGGATGCTTTTTTAGCTTTGAGTATATACAAATCATCTCCGTCACCGCCATTGAGAAGATCGGCATCCCCTCCTCCTTCCAGAGTGTCTTCTCCGTCACCGCCTTCGAGACTGTCGTTTCCAGTACCACCATCTACTTCATCATTACCTACACCACCGGAAATAATATCTCCACCAGAATCACCGTTGAGAACATCTGCTTGATTTCCTGAAGCTGATTTCAGTTTAGAATCTCCCAAGATAAAATCATCTCCCGTTCCACCAAACATGGTGTCGCTACCTTCACCACCGGAAAGAATATCTTCTCCTGCATTGCCCCATACTTTGTCGTCGCCACCTTCAGCGTAAACTGCATCATCTCCGTCCTGAGACCTGATGAAATCTTCCTCGTCTTGACCGAGCAAATAATTATCTTCACTGGTATCAACTAATTTTTTGCTGTTCTGTGCCACTCCAAAAATTGTTTCTAACTCCTCTATGTCTGTTACATTAGTAGGATTGAGAACTAGGTGGGTTAGATGAGAATATCCTTCGGGTTCAGTGATGATGTAGCTGACATCAATTGGATCGGATGTAGCAGTTACAGTTTTAGGTAGTTTTACTTTCCAAGCGTCTTTGGCACTATTGGCAGTAATAGTTTTACCGTTCTGAGTTACTTCTAGATTGCTAATTACCAAGTCATCTAAAGTGTAGAGACTTTTAGCTTCTATATCTGGGTCGCTAAAGTTTTGCAGAAGAAATTCTTTGGGGAGGCTAAATTCTTTTAAACCACTGGGTAGATCGTAATCCCAGCGAGCTGGTGTTTGCCCTGGTTGACGAATATTACCCTCAGCCAAATCTACGCGATCGACTGCCCATTCGCGATCGAGTTGTATCCGAGCAGTTTTGCTATCAGTTGTAGTTGCCTTGGAATAAAAGAGACGCGATCGCTGGTCATTACCAAAGGGATCGAGAATAGGAGAATTAGCTTTGTCACTTTTGTTATAAACCGAGTCTGGTACGAGGATCGAGTTAACATCTTCTGTCTCAAATTTAATCAAACCAATTCCAAATAGCAAATCGACTGTACCATCTGCTTTTGTTACTTCTACTGCATTCTCATAAGTTTCGGAAGCTCGAATCACATAATCCTGAGAACTGCCTTCGGTGTAAACTACCACATCGCTCAAGGATGGAGAAGTAACACCATCGAAAGCTACTCCGTCCCCAGTAGTTGGAGTAGCAGCATTCATTATATAAACGTTGTTTTCGGGATTAATAATAGTGTTGTTGCCCTCGTCTGAATAAATAAAATTATAGGTGTTGGCATCGGCAACTAATCGATCGTCTCCTTCTCCTAAGTGGTAGCTAACCATCGGCACATATTTAGCATGAGATGTTTTTTGGAAATTACTTTCTAGAGGTTGAGAGGTAAATGGTTTAACTTTTTGTAGATCGCTTTTCGTGAAATTGAAATCAGAGCTTATGTTTGCGGATTCAGGATTTAAGATTGTGTCTGCTTTGTCAGTAAATATGACTTCAGGAATATAGCTGCTATACAATCCCCCTACTCCTTTTGGTAATTCTGTATTTCTGTCAAAGGCATCTTTTAAACTACTGAAATCAACCGCGTTCACTTTTCCTAATGCGAACCAATACGTTCCATCCAGAACTTTTGTGCTTTCAAAAACTACTTCATCAAATATATCGTCATCTATTCCTAAGTTTACCGCACTCCTAATATTCTCTTTGAGAATAACTTTTCGATAAGCACCATCTTGATTCGGCTGTCTGCCACGAATTAGGATATTTTCTGCAAGAGACCAACCGAGGGTATAGGTTTGTTTTGGCGGTGACTGTAAAGAATAGCGTTCCTCGCTACCGACTTCTTTTCTTGCTGAAGAACCTGCTAAGTCAGCAGAAGCTATAATCAAAGACTTTAGATCGGTATTGACGCGATCGAGAGTGAAGAAGGGTTCGCTGCGACTTTTTCGGGGATCGTAATATTTAATAAAATGAGAGTCATCAATTTCGATTTCAACTTCTGATAAGTCGGAAACACCTATCTTTTTCTCAAGTGCTTCGGTTTCCAAGACAAAAGTATATTCTGAGTCTTTGAGATTACCTGAAACACTTAAGTCATTGCCGCCAGCACTAAAAATACCGTAGATTCTGCCATCTGTAGGGTGAGGTAGTAAATGGCTTAATCCTACTAATCCCCCTAAGTTCACAATCCTCAGAGTATGGGGAGATTTACTTAAGTCTCCAGAAATCTCGGTAATTTTACCAGGATTAACAGAAGAAATAAAAGCATCGTAAGTACCCGGAGCGCTCTCAAAATGCACTGAATTAGTGCCGTCACCCAAGTCTATAGTATCCTGGTAAATTGATGAACCTTTTGGCAGTAAAATCTTATCCCTTTCTCCATCGTATGGATTTTTCCAACGCAAAGCATCAGTAATACCAAAGTTTGGTTCTGTTCCTGGCGTGTAAGGCCAAGTTCCAGGATCGTGAAATTCTTGTCCGTTCGGACGTAGAGATACGACATCCTTCCCGTCTCCTAAAACATAAGGTGCTCCTCTGTTATACCCAATCGGAACGCGGAGGCGATCGGGACCTTGGGTTCCAGTTAAAACACCCACTGGTAGGTCAGTAGCATATTCATCTGGTGGGGAACCTCCTAGAAAAAGATAGGGTGCGCGATCGCCAAAATCGTCCAGACTGGTAAAGTCCATTTCGATTCCTTGGGTGCTTGCTTGCAGCTCGTCGGAAAAAAGAATTTTTTCTATGCTGTCAAGTTTAGTCTTATTCTTAGCCGGATTGTAAGATGAGCTGGACTGAAGCTTGAGGTTAAATACATTTTCCGATCCTTCGTTGACAGCAGATAATGATATTTTTGCTTTTTCATTTTTATTTTTATATACATCTGAGTCTAAGATAAATACATCTCCAGCGCTTGCAGTAAATTGGGTGATAGAGTTGCCAAAAGGATCGTAGTAAATTCTTGAGTCTTTCAAGTTTTGACTACTCGATCCACCATCAATATCATCTAAACCGAGACTCAATTGACCAGCATCAGGACCTCCCTTAAAATTAACGTCATCGCTTCCGTCGCTTCCTCCATAGAAGTTTGCATTGTCATCACCATTATAAATTTTAACGCCCAATGCTTTGCCAATGGGATCGATAGGAATGGAAAAGGGTATGGAAATAATGTCATCAATAATTCCTAGCTTAGAGAGCGGTCTTTTATAGTCTTCTTTAAACAAAGAATATTTATCTAGTTTTAATAACTCGTTGGCATCTGGTATGTCCATTAAATATTGGTCTTTGCCACCAAATTTTCCTAAAGGATCGACTTTCAGTTTATATTCGCCAATACCTCCTTTTAAATCTACTGTCGGTTTGATATAAACATCGACATTAACAAATAACTCAGGGTCAAACCCTATCTCAAAATCAAGCTTATTATCTTTTGCTAAATCTCCTAAAGCATCAACTGTCTTAAGATTAGCCTCTTTATTTCCTATTGAAAAGTTTTTCTCTTCTATAAACTTTACAAATTCTGCTATGGTTAACCAATCTCCATTTTCAACTTTAATTTTCGGACTTAAATTTGTCACTCCAAAATCGATTTGATATCCAGTCTTTAAATTTAAGTCTAGGTCTGCGTCTATCAAAGCAACTATTAAATCGTAACTGACATCCTCACCGAACATTTTGAATTGCTCGCGACTTGCAAAACTGGTAGGATAAGGTGAATAAGAATTAATAATTTGGTCGAGATCGATTCCCATTTCTAACAGTTTAAACTCATCTTTAATGGAATAGACATAAGAATCTTTTAAATCAATATTCAAGTCCGGAATATCTAATAAACTATCAAGAGAATTCAGTCGTTCAAAGTCAATATCGGCAAAATCTGGCAACTCGAATCCTACATCAAAATATTTGCTAACATCGATCGCCTCTTTATTGCCAGAAGAATTTCCCAATGTAAATACTCGCTTATCCTCAATCCAATCAACAACTTGTTCTTCCTGTCGAGTATCAAAATCAATGAAATCATGCTTAAATGTATTGGATAAATTAACATCCCAACTAAAATCAGAAGAATCTCGATTGACTTCCTTTTTCCAATTCCAAAATGACTTCCAAAGATTTATATATTCATAGTCAATGCTGCCATCTACATATAAAGCAGCATCAGACTCCAAAATTCCAGCAACGTTTAAGTACAAGTATGGCAGGCTATAATCAAAGAAACCTCCTTCAAAATCTGTGTTAATATCAAAGTTTAATTCGCCATTATTAATACCTAAATTAACATCAGCATAAAGAGGTAAATTAAAATCTAAACTTCCTAAGTTATAACCTGTTTTTAATTCTAAACCTGCCTTAACAGATGCTTCATCATTTTTGTTTTTTGAATTAGCAATTCCTACAGAAGCATTAGCACTAGCCGCTAAAATATCGGAAAAACCAATTTTGCCAGTATCCAGGTCAAAGGACTCTTTAATGCCAATTTCTTTTCCAAAGAAATCATCATAATTTTTCCCATCTCCCGGGTGAGTAATACCTAAAAAGGCACTATAGTCAGCTTCATTCGAAATACCCATTAGATCGCCTAGATTCCATGTCTTAGATAAATCTTCACCGAAGCGTTTAGTCCAGAGAAGTTCGTTATTTCCAGTAGCCATAATCTACAAATCTCCTAAATTTTATTAAGTGGATGCAACCTTAAGAGTGACAAATTAAACACCTTTTCCATAAATGAAATAGTGAGTTTATTTGTCTACTGGTCCCAACTACTGTCCGCTTTGACGGACTATCGGGACTTTCAAAAAAATTAAGCCAAAACATAGCCTAAACTGGCTATGTGACTGCTAAAAACGTCCTCATGGTCGCGCCACCAAAGCAAAAAACGAGACATTACTCCTGTTTTAAAGGCTTCAAGAGCATCAACCCAGGTTTTAAGTTTCTTTTTAGCCCATTGTCGTTGGAAGCCACCTGTTAATAAATGCCAGCGTATAAAAGTATATGCTACAAAGACTAAAATTAAATGTCTGCGGATACTTTTTTCAGAACGCATTTGATATTCTTTCCATCCTAACCATCCCTTAACTTCGCGGTAAAAAACTTCGATCCAATTTCTGGTAGCGTAAGTTTTAATTACCGATTCGCTATTAACAGTTTCCGGGTCAGCATTTGTTAAAAAATAATATACCGTTCTGGCTTGTTCCCAAGATGAAGCATCGCTCCTTATCACTAAAGTACGCCATCCCAAGCGAGGTACATAAACCAGTTTTTGTGTGCTCCAAACTGGTTTTTTCTCCCGATCTGATACTTCTTCCCACTGAGTATCTGACAGCGCTGCTAATTCCGACACAGAATATTTGTCACTTTCATGTTCATTTGATGCTCCATATTTAACTACTCGATCGCTTGAAATAGAAACAACGTATCTCAATCCCCTGTCTTCGAGTTGTTTGAGTAATTTGTTATTATTACCATACCCTGCATCCATCACGATGTTGGCTGGCTTAATTCCACGACCCCGACATCTATCAATTAACAGTAGTGCTAAATCTGGTTTTTTGATAAACTCTGGATTCTCTTTTCCTCCTTCTAAACTCTCTGCTGATTTATATATTTCCACATCCAATGGTATGTTTCTAACCCCATCGTACAGATGAGTTGTCACCATTGACATTCCTTGGTCAGTTTTTCCTATTTCTCCAATGTACTGTCGTCCCACACCATCTGTCTCATGACCACTTTTTCTATGTCCCGAATCATCTAAAATTATGGTACAATTTTTCCCGAACTTGGTTTGACGACGAGACATCATTATATCTAGTCTCTCTTCATTCATTGCTAATTCTGACCACGGAGAATCAGTCAAAAAGTGTCTGATTTGATTATACGAGCCATCTACTGTTCCTTGAGTAATTTGAGCTATATTTTTTCGGTGAACATCTCCGAATAAACCAGCCAAATATGTTCGGAATGCCTTTTTTTGACTCTTCCGAGTAAATAGACTATCAAATTGTTTGCACCAAGATTCAAAGCATGGTGGCATGGCTTCAATAACTTGATATTCCATTGGACTACACTGCTCCTACTGAGTCTGACGTAAACCTCCCACCATTACAACATTAATTTTCTTTTTTGTCAACTTTTTTTTCAAAGTCCCGCTATTAAGTTTATTTACCTATAAGTTTGCGTCGATCGCCCAAAGATATTGTCTTATAAAGACGTAACCAACCTAAACAAAAAAATCGAAATCGTCAACCCTATCGGTCAAATCTTAATATTATTTAACAATTACATAATTCGAGCCTAATCTTGTCGCGCACATTAAGTATTTATTCCCAGTGTTCGCGCTCCAGTTATTAGTCGCACCAGTCTTTCTTGTCTGCCCTGACTTCTAAATCGGCATTAGGAGCATGGAAAGCGATCGGAGTTAAAGATATAACGGATGGGTTATTGCTGACAACAATGGCCATTGTAGAACGGGCCTACTACCTCTTGGCCGCTGCATCTGTGGGCCATTGTAGAACGAGCCTACTATCTCTTGGCCGTTGTAGAATGGGCCTACTATCTCTTGGCCATTGTAGAACGGGCGAACTGTAGGCTGTCGTACAACAAGCCCGAATGCCAGTTGTTTCAAGAGCATCTTGCCTGTTGGCCGCTGTAGAACGGGCAGGAATGTCTGTTGGCCGCTGTAGAACGGGCCTACTATCTCTTTACTGCTGTATGGTAAACTTACTATCTATTGGCCATTGTAGGGCGGGCTAAAATTGTGTGGGCCATCGTAGAACGGGCCTACTGTTTGTTGGCCAATGGAAAATCTGCCAAATCAAATCGTCACCCGATCGCCTCCCATCTTTCTTATATTTTTGTGGCGATCGCTATGCATCCAGATTTCAATTCTATTGGCTTCCGTTTCGCACCAACCCAACCTACCATTTTAGAAAATGGTAGGTAATCGTTTTCAACGTCACTTTAGTGCTTGCAAGCCGTTATACTCGGCATGGGCCAAAATTGCGCTTTTTCATAAAAACCGTGCAAATAAACCAGTGCGAGCGTCCCCGCTCGCGCGAGCGGGGACGCTCGCACTCTAAAAATTACCAAAAATCGCGAATGACTCGCTAGCAAAAAACGCAATTTTTTACCGTCCTGAGTATAGCCCCGGGCTCGCAAGCTGCAACCGCCTTGGTTGCCCCGCGCAAGGAGGATTTAATAAAATGCGGATAACAGGCATCCTGCCTGTTATACCAAAAGCATTGAAAACTAACAATTACCCTTCAAACACCCAATCGCCTCCAACAAACCCCGAGCTTTATTAAGAGTCTCCTGGTACTCAGTCTCCGGCACCGAGTCCGCCACCAAACCGGCCCCCGCTTGGACGCTAACAATATGTTTGCCATCGCCCTGGGGGCGGACCACCATAGTTCTAATAGCGATCGCGCTATTTAACTGCCCCTCAAAATCATAATATCCATAAACGCCGGAATAAGGCCCCCGCCTGCAACCTTCTAACTCGTGGATAATTTCCATCGCTCTAATCTTCGGCGACCCGCTAACGGTACCCGCCGGGAAACAGGCTTTTAATAAATCCCACGCCGTCTTATCCTCCGCCAACTCTCCCACCACGTTACTGACGATATGCATGACGTGGGAGTAGCGTTCGATAACCATTAATTCGTCAACCCTCACGCTCCCCATGCGAGAAACTCTCCCGAGATCGTTACGACCGAGATCTACTAACATAACGTGTTCCGCCCGTTCCTTGGGATCTTGCAACAACTCTAGAGCCAAAGCTTCATCTTCAGCAAAAGTTTTACCCCGAGGGCGAGTGCCGGCGATGGGACGCACGATCGCTAATTGTTTGCCCTGAGGAGATCGCTCCGACTTTACCATCACCTCGGGGGAAGAACCGATAATCTGCCAATCCCCAAAGTTAAAATAAGCCATATAAGGAGAGGGGTTGATTAACCGCAGGGAACGATAAAGACCGAAGGGGTCGCCCGCGTACTCTGCCGAGAGTCTTTGGGAGAGTACCACTTGGAAAATATCCCCCGCTTTAATATAGTCTTTCGCCTTTTCGACATTAGCGCAAAAGCGATCGACATCAGTATTGCTCGTATATTCTAATTCCGTATTTCCCGTTCCAGGTGGAGTCCACTCCAAAAGAGTGCTTTGCTCGGACAGGGGAGATTGGAGTTTATCCACTAATTGGGAAACGCGATCGCAAGCTTGCCGATATGCGACCTTTAGATCGACATTCGGGTCTCGTAAGTCCGCATAAGCGATCGCCCAAATTTTCCGCTTTACTTGGTCGAAAATCAGCAAATTATCCACCTGCATCCACAACCCATCCGGCAAGTCCGTCTCCTCTGGGGCGCAAACGGGGACCCGAGGTTCGATCCAGCGAATTAGTTCGTAACCCCAGAAACCAAATAACCCCCCTATTCCCGGAGGGAGTTGGGGTAACGTCACCGGCCGATAGGGTTCTAAGCAACTGGCGAGAGTTTGAAAAGGGTCTCCAGTAAATTCTTTTACAGTTCCGTCGCGGTAAGTTTGGGTCGAGCGAACCCCCCTTGCCTCTACTATCCACAAAGGGTCGCACCCAAGGAAACTATAGCGCCCGATATTTTCCCCACCTTCGACAGATTCCAGCAGGAAACTGTAGGGTTTCCCAGCACAAACGCGATACCAAGCAGAGACGGGGGTATCGAGATCCGCTACCCATTCTTGGTAAACCGGGACAAAATTACCTTTTTTGGCAAGTTCTGAAAATTGGGTTAAGTCTGGAAAGATCATATTTCTTAAAGATTTAAAATACTTCGATATTTACAAAGCAATAGATCGTAAGTGGCTAGCTATTTTATGGAGCGTCTATGATTTCATCGCAGAAATGTTTTGCCATTAAGAAGAGCCAAGGAATCTGACTGCGTTGCAGGATAGATACATTGTAATCCTCGGAAATCAAAGCAGTTGAAACAATCGAATTCATGTCAGATAGCATATATTCATGGTCTATTGCTTCCATTTTTCCGGGAACTAGGAAGGTCTTTATTTTGGCGTGCCATTTCTATAATGCCTTTACTTTTTTAATAGTTTTAGGGCAGGCGTAGCCACAGTCTTCACCTGAGTTACCCCATACTACAGTCTTGCCATCCTTAAACCATTTACGAGTGCGTATATGCGATTGTACATATATAATTCGCGGCTCGGTTGTACTAGAGGAAACTGCTTCCATTTTTTCCTCAGCCACATAGTCTAATTTTTCTGCTAGAAGGTTTCCTGCAACAATTCCCAAGTGCGTAGGAACGGCATTTCCTATTTGAGCGTACTTCTGCGTGGTTTTTCCTGAAAACTCCCAATCATCGGGGAACCCTTGTATTCTTGCATATTCGCGAACAGAAAGGGCGCGGGTTTCAGTCGGATGACAAAGGGAAGTGCTGGCGTGATTGGGCAAAGTTACAAGGGTTGGCGAAGGAAGCTCAAAGGTCAATCGTCGCCACCAACCAGAACGCCCTCCTTTAGCGTACCAGGCTTTGCCCATAGATTCCTTTTGCACTTCCTCCGGCAAACTCCTCCAGTTCGATCCCGGGGGCACGAGGGACAAAAACTCCTTTTTTCGCGGACTAAAATCAAGTACCTCTGGCTCCTCTTCATGCAAGTCTGCGATCGCATTTCCTAAAGTTTGCCAAGGATTTTTCGGTTTTTCAAACAAGGAACCCTGTTTGCATGGCTCTTGTTGTTCGTGTGTTGGATTGGGAAAGTCCAATTGCAAATCGTATTTATTACCAAAAAACAAGGCACGCTCCCGTATTTGTGGTGCGCCATAATTAACAGAGTTTACCTCAAAAATATCGAGGTGGTATCCTACGCCGTTGATTTTGGATAAATCTTCAGCAAACAAACGAACTACAGAACCAGGTTGCTCTTCTGGTTGTAAAGGAGGACCGCCTTTGTTTGGGCGCTCTGCAAGGGGACGGTGTTTCAGCGCGGCTGACAGCAAGCCACGAACGTTTTCCATGAGGAAAAACTTTGGCTTTATGTATTCAATAAAACGCAAAAAATCCCAAAGAAGCGTCCCTCTTGGCTCTTGGGTTGTCTTTCGCCTGCCTGCAGTGCTAAATGACTGACAAGGTGGACCGCCAACGATGAGATCGATGCTCCCTGGAGGGATATTATGTTCGTTCAGGACTTCTTTTGGGTCGAGCTTTGAAATGTCTGCCTCAATGACAATGAGGTTTGGCGATAGCCTTCCCTTTTCCTTGTTGTTTCTGATGCTGCTGCAAAAGGCACTTTCCTTTTCAATACAAGCTACCGTTTCAAAGCGATCGGTTAATTGTAAGCCTAAGTCGAGGCCCATTGCTCCAGAGAACAAAGATAAGACCCTATATTTTTTGTGTTTCTCATAATTCATTGCTTTATTTTTTGTGCTAAAAATCGAAGCATTTTGGTCAGGACTTACGCATGAGGGACGTTGCTTTGGACTGAGACGATCGCCTTCGCGTCCGCAACCAATGACAGAAATGGGTTTTTTTGGTCTTAGTCCTGACCATCAAATTAAAAAACTCAGTCCCAGAGGATAACCATCCGAGACTGAGTTTAAATATTACAGGTATTTACTACTAGAGAGCGACAGACAGCCTTTGGCAAGTCTTCCTGTCTTTAAACTTCATAAGTCTCTTTGCCTGTAAACTTGACTTTGGCAGGGTCGGGATTGGACCCAATATTCCGATCGATTTTGCCTTCGTAAGGACGGCCTTCGTTAACCTTCTCAGGAAAGACGCCATCCTTGGGATGCAGGTACTCGTTGGAACCATCGGGGAAAACCCGATAGATTTTGAAATTTTCTATTTTTGGCTTAAATTTGGTCCTCAACTGAGTCCCTAAAGCCAAGCACTGCTCTTTGCGGGCCAAGTAAAGCAGGTTATCGCCTTCATTCATAATTGCTGCCCCACCTGTGGGCATTTCAAATACTTGCTCCTTACCGCTGTTCCAGGTAATAGCATATTTTTCTTCTATCTCGGCCTTTTTGAGCAGGCCGCCAGTGCTGCCACCGAATTTTGGTGGTTGTCCCGTTAGTTCTTCTGCCATAGATTCCTCTTCTAAAGCTTTTTCTCGAATCGTAACATTCAGCTTGCCTTTCTCTAATAACTTGTAACGAACTGTTACAAAAGCGATCGCTTCACCATCATGGCCACTTATTTTCGAGAGACCTTGGCGACTTCTGGAGATATTTTGGGAGCATCTCAATTTTGAGATGCACCCGGTAGGATGTCTCCAGAGGTTCGAGGAAATTAACAATTAACAATTAACAATTAACAACTAACAATTAACAACTAACAACTAACAATTAACAACTAACAATTAACAACTAACAATTAACAATTAACAGGCAAGATGCCTGTTCTACGTTGCCACCTGTTCTACGTTTTTTTCCTTCTTTGTCTGTTACTACTATAACGCTTATTGGCGGTAGTTTTAGTGTTTGATTTTTGACCGTTTTCGGCAATTTTAATTGTGAAATGAAACTCGCTACCTTTATCTTTCCCCGCCGACTCAGCCCAAATTTTACCCCCCAAACGAGTAATAATTTGGCGACAAATTGCCAAACCCAAACCGGTACCGCCAACAGTTCGCCTTAAGGCTCCTTCCTCTTGATAAAAGCGATCGAATATTACTTCTAAACGTCCGGGCTCGATGCCGCGACCGTTGTCTGACACGATAACTTCTAACATATTGCTGCCGTTAGTCTTAGCCTCAATAGTTACTTTTCCCTTCGGTTGAGTAAATTTACAAGCATTGTCGAGCAGCTTAGAAATTACCTCTACCAACCTCTCTCCATCGGCTAATACCAGTGGCAGTTGTTTTGGGACTTTAGTCGTAATTTTCGGTAAGTCCCGCTCTAACTGGTGGATGCGAACGCTGCTCAGAGCTAGATCGATACATTCTTGCAATCTTAAAGATTCCAAGTTCCACTGAACTCGGTTACTTTCCAAGTCCGATAAAGTAAGGAAGTCTTGGACCAACTTGCGCATTCGTTCCGCATCTGTTAAAGCCGTCTCCAGCATGACCTGTTGCAACTCGGCAGGCATATCCGGTTCCTGGCTGAGACTTTCGAGGCAAACTTGGATCGTGGATAGGGGGGTGCGGAGTTCGTGGCCGGTAATCGCAATAAGATTGCTGCGGGTGCGTTCGAGGGCCTCTAATTGTTGGTTTAGCTCTTCTAAATTGCCGTAGGTTTCCGCTTGAATGAGGGTAGCCCCGAGTTGAGTAGCGATCGCTTCGATTAAATTTAATCCATCTTCTGACCAAAGGTTGGGACACTCCCCACAGTCGTGGAACTCTAGCATCCCTAAAAGTCGCCCTTGATAAAGCACCGGCACCATCAGCCAGCCTACAATATTCCACTTGGATATTAGCTCTGGGACGCAATTTTGAGGTTCCTCTAATATGTCCTTACTCGCGAACTCCAGATTAATTGCCAACTCCTCCATTTCTTCTTCGCTGAAGCTAGTTGTATCCCGAATGTAAACTCTCCCTTGAGTTCGTACTACTTTTTGGAATAGAGGATTATCTTTCAAAGGCCAGGTCTGACCTCGTAGGGAAGTTACCGAAGGGCCTAAATACTCGTGTTCGATAGAGGTCTGGCTATCTGTAGCAAAGCATTGATAAATCAGACATCGACAGGCCGAGAGTGCCTCTCCTAGTTCTTTTACTGTTACTTCGATAATTTCGTGAGGGTCTAGCGATCGCCTCATAGCAGCGGTAATGATATTTACCAAACGCTCCTGTCGTTCTCTAGCTGCTATGGAGCGATAGGCTTTTAGTAATTTATGCTCTCCTGCCTGTAAATATGTCACCAGACGTTGGGCAAAGGGGTCGCTTAATTGAAGGTCTGGCCCTACAGTTTTAGCCTTCTTGACGCTTTTGGCAGAACTTCTTCTGGTGGATGTCTTAGTAGATTTTCTTTTTTTGGCCCTTCTGGTGGGGATGCCGTAAATCTTTCGTACTTCTTTGACCTTATCTATTAATTCTGGGCGGTATTCGAGAATTCTTCTCAGGAGAAGTGCTGCTGCCTCGTAACAAACTTGGCGATCGCTCGTCCAGATACCCTCAAACCGACGAGCTCGATCCATTGTCAGGTTATCCACTTCGTCTCCGTCTTGGTCCTTCCCTTGACGCTCGTTACAAATCAGACAAGTTGAATATTCCTCAGCGATCGCCACCAGATTCCATTCTTGACTGAGGGTGTCCTTGGGGTCGAAAGCCACCGTTTCGTAATCTCCAGACGAGTTCTTAAATTCTGCTTCTGGGGCCGCCAGCACATAAACTTGCGGGCTCAACTGCCCAATTCGCTTATAGCGGTGAGCTTCCAAGCGATAAAAACCCTCTCTTTGAAAGGTTGCGATTACCAAGGGGCTACCTTGCCCGACCAACACCTGGTCTTCCATTGCATGAGATAGGGCCGTTAAGGATGACTTGAAATATATTTGTGGCTTTAACTGAGGAATTTCGTTTACCAGTTCTGCCAAAACTGAAGTAGGGATCGTCATCTTCTTTTGTAGTTTTCAGGGGGCAAATCTGGGTGCGAGCGATTAGCTTTTGCCCCGGAAGCATCCCATATTTCTCTTTAATATTACTATTATTATTCCTCTTATTTCCCTTAGTTTTTTTCTTTGAGCATAAATTACTACTTTTGGTTTTAATCCAAGCTTGGGTAATAGTTAAGAGTCAAGGGACTTGCTTTTAAGGCAAAATTTGGAGCCACCCGAGTTCGATCCCTTCTATTTTGCCTTAAAAGAGAACTGCTATTAATTTTTAGCTATCTAGCTAAAAATTAATAGCAGTTTGTTGAGTTTTATTAAACTTTGAATGCTATAATATTTTACTTTTCTGATTCTCCCCGGTTTTCCCCCCGAGAACCAGGGTCGGAATTATATAAAGCGTCCAATTGTTCGCGAGCCTCTTGTACCGATACAGAACGCATCACCAGCAGAGGTTCGTCAATAACCTTGCCCGTTTCGTCCAAAAGCTCTGGATGGGGCGCTCCTTGATATTGGAGGGAGGGGCTTCTTGGCGACCATCTTGGGGATGGAGGTCGCTGGGACTCGATACCGACAACGAACAAACTGCGGATTAAGTTACCAACAGCCAAAACGGCAATAGTAGTGAAAGCTAAGATGTAAAGCAAATGTAACATCATTTTCTCCTTAGGGCCTAATTGCCCCATAGCAAGTTACAAACAGTTTTTTTCAGGTTTTTTTAAATGTGGGATTTTAGTCTTAATTTCTGCACGCAAATAAGACTGAAGATTCTTTATTTAAAGACTTAAGAACTGGGACCGGATTTTTGGCGGTACCGCATGGATACTTGCCAGCATTCCTTTACGAGTTTGTGCCATTGTGTCAGCACCGGGGTTTCAACTCCTACTTGAGCGGATGTAGCAGCAAAAAGAATTGCAGTGGTGTTTACTTCTTTTTGAGCTTGTTCTACTCTAGCCAATAAGTCCGATTGCTCTTCCTTACTTAAAAAGTCAATTTCCTCTGTTTCCAACAGTTGGCGCGATCGCTCGAACCAATATTTAAAATCATCCAATAATGGTTCTAATATGGCCTTTAATAAATCGGCTTCCGGTGGTTTGGGGTTAACCATCTATTTTAATTTGATTTCTAGATTTACAATAATCTTAGCAGTCTTTACATTTCTTTACATTTATTTAACAAAACTTTTCAGTTTTTCTTAAAAATATCCCTTTAGATTTTAGAATTATCCCCAAAGCACGAGGACAGTAGTTGGGCTTTAAGGATGCACGCCGGGGCCTTAACTGGGACTTGGGGGCTGGCTGATGATAAAATAAAGGCGATCGCGCTCAAAAATTACGGTCGTTAAGACCCGAGAGGCCTTCGGGCTCTGAAAGTACAAAACAAAAGAAGATGAAACAGCCGATGCCGAAGCAAGAATCAAACGGTACCTCCGGGCAGCCAGAAAAAATACATTTACCCCGTACCAGCGAATCAGAAAACCTCAAAAAAATTCGCCATACCACCTCTCACGTCATGGCAATGGCCGTGCAAAAGCTGTTTCCCAAAGCCCAAGTAACAATAGGCCCCTGGATAGAAAACGGCTTCTACTACGACTTTGACACGGAAGAACCATTTACCGAACAGGACTTGAAAGCCATCAAAAAAGAGATGGTCAAGATAATCAAGCAGAATTTACCGGTAACAAGAGAAGAAATTCCTCGCGAAGAAGCCAAACGGCGAATAGAAGAAATTCAAGAGCCATACAAACTAGAAATCCTCGAAGGACTAGAAGACCCCATCACCATTTATCATCTCGGAGATCGATGGTGGGATCTCTGCGCAGGCCCTCATCTGGAGACTACCAAAGAAATTCATCCCAAAGCGATCGCTCTAGAAAGCGTGGCCGGTGCCTATTGGCGGGGAGACGAAACCAAGGCCCAATTGCAGCGGATCTACGGCACTGCCTGGGAAACTCCAGAACAGCTAGTCGAATATAAACGCCGTAAAGAAGAAGCCCTCAAACGAGACCACCGCAAACTGGGCAAAGAATTAGGATTGTTTATTTTTTCCGACATCGTAGGCCCCGGTTTGCCGCTGTGGACTCCCAAGGGAACGACCTTGAGGAATTTATTAGAAGATTTCCTCAAACAAGAGCAGATCCAACGGGGCTATCAACAAGTCGTGACTCCCCATATCGGCAGAGTCGATCTCTTCAAAACTTCTGGGCATTGGCAAAAATATAAAGAAGACTTGTTCCCGATGATGGGAGACTCGGAGGACGAAGGTTTCGTTCTCAAGGCCATGAACTGCCCCTTCCACATTCAGATCTATAAGAACGAATTGCGCTCTTATCGAGAACTGCCCATGCGCCTGGCCGAGTTCGGTACCGTCTATCGCTATGAGAAATCGGGAGAATTGGGGGGCCTAACTAGAGTGCGCGGTTTTACTCAGGATGACTCCCACTTGTTCGTAACCCCAGAACAGCTAGACGAAGAGTTTCTCAGCGTGGTGGATTTAACTTTATCGGTGTTTGAGAAACTCCAACTTAAGAATTTTCGCGCCAGACTGAGTTTCCGCGACCCCAGTTTGGATAAGTATATCGGCTCCGATGAGGCTTGGGATAAGGCAGAGAACGCCATCCGCCGCGCCGTGGAAACTTTGGGTATGGACCATTTTGAGGGCATCGGCGAAGCAGCCTTCTACGGGCCGAAGCTGGATTTCATTTTTAACGATGCTTTGGAACGGGAGTGGCAGTTGGGGACCGTCCAGGTAGATTACAATTTGCCGGAACGGTTCGACCTGGAATATGTGGCTGAGGATGGCACGAGGAAGCGTCCGGTAATGATCCACCGGGCTCCTTTTGGTTCTATCGAACGGTTGGTCGGGATTTTGATAGAGGAATATGCGGGGGATTTCCCCTTGTGGTTGGCCCCAGAACAGGTGAGACTGTTGCCCGTAGGTAACGATTTTCTGCCTTTTGCTCAAGAAGTGGCCGCTAAGATGCAAAAAGAAGGTATTAGGGCCGTGGCAGATACCAGTAAGGAGCGTCTGGGCAAGTCGATCAGAAATGGAGAGAAGGCGAAAATACCGGTGATGGCCGTTGTCGGCGCTAAGGAGATGGAGTCCAATAGTTTGAGCATTCGGACTCGGGCTTCTGGAGAGTTGGGAACTATGGCTCTGGACGAGGTTATCGATCGCTTGAAGGAGGCTCGCGCTAACTACAGCAATTTTTAAGACTATTAAATATTAGCTCTAACTGGGGCGTCAGGCCCTCAAACTCCTAAAAAAAACCTGGTTTCCTCTTATTGTTAGCTAATAGTTAGACGGCTAACAATAAGAGGAAACTGGTTTTTTTTTATTAGGCGCTGAGGTGCTTTAACAACATATTTAAACGATCCCTTAGCCGATTTTAGAAATATGACTAGATCGTGTATCATTATGAAATAGGCAAGTTATTTGCCCTACCCTTATAACCTTCTTATTATCCATGATGGCCATAAGGCCGGCTTTATTTTTTTTGCTAAAGGCGCCCAAACATGAAATTGCCAAATTTACAATTATATAATAGCTACGGGTTTTTTAACAAAAAAATGACCCACGAAAGCATCTATCACTCTGACAAACTGCTGTTGGAGGAAATGTTTTGCGCCTCGATATGTCTCAAAAGCAAAAACGCTAAAGGCCGAATCGCCGTCCAGTGGAAGGAGTAGGGGGTAGTAACCATTAGTGAAAGCTAAAAAGAGACTAAAGAAATTATGAATACCACCAAGAAAAAAGTAGAATCTCTATTGAGCAAATTACCCGATAATTGCTCCCTTGAAGATGTCCAATATCATCTCTATGTGGTTGAAAAAGTTCTTCATGGATTAGAAGTGGCTAATACAGCGAGAAAAATAACACAAGAAGAGGCTGAAGGGCTTTTGAATAAATGGGTTATCAAGTAGTTTGGTCTTATAAGGCTATTGATGATGTGGATGCGATCGCCTCCTACATAGCGCGCGACTCGGTTCCTTATGCTGCGGCAGTGGTTCAAAAAATAATTAATGTCTCCCGGTCTTTGGCCGAAGAACCTTTGGAAAGAGAGGTCGTAGAAGAGTTTGGAGAAGAAAATTTAAGACAAGAATTTGCTTACAGTTATCGGGTCATTTACGAGGTAAAGGACAATGTCCTTACTATTGCAGCAGTAGTTCATGGCAAAAAGCTTTTGGACATGTAAGAAGCGATCGCTGACTTAAGAATAAACAGTCAAAAATTAATATTATTTATCGACCGGGTTTCCTTTGAAAGAAACCCGGTTTCTTATGCTTAGTTGGCCTGGATTCTGAGAACGGACCTCTCGGCCCTCCTTTTAGTGGGATGCAGTCGGCCATAAATCCGGTTTGTATTAAGCTAGCTCGTAGTAATCGCTTTAGCGATTTAAAAGATATAGCAATCCTAAATGGATTATGAAAATTTTGGGGCCAGAAACCCGGTTTCTTCAACAATACCTTCGCCAAAATAAAAAATACCATTCGTAGGTTGGGTGGAGCGCCCCGCGCAACCCAACAAAATCGTTGGATTGTGCTCCCGTTGATGTTGGGTTG
The DNA here is from genome assembly GCA_034189005.1 of Cyanobacteriota bacterium. Classification (GTDB taxonomy): domain Bacteria; phylum Cyanobacteriota; class Cyanobacteriia; order Cyanobacteriales; family Microcoleaceae; genus CALKCV01. The sequence continues at coordinate 85,592 of JAXHVR010000013.1, forward strand.
CGCTACCCTTGACCCAACCTACAAGAAAATGGCGAAGGTATTGTTCAAGAAACCGGGTTTCTAAAATATCACGAACGATCTACGGCTTGCTATATCAATCGCTAAAGCGATTACTACGAACGGCAACCTAGCTTGTAGTAATCGCTTTAGCGATTTAAAAGATATAAATCGCTAAAGCGATTACTACGAACGGCCACTAACACCATTCCCTATTCCTTCTTCTCCCAAGGCGATCGCACCTTATCCAATAACCCGTGCAACTTTTCCCCTTCAATAACTTCCACTTCTAAAATTTCCTGGGAGATAGACTCCAACAAGTCGCGGTTGAACTTCAAAATATCCAAAGCTTGCTGGTGCGCCTTTTCGACAATTTCCCTAACCTCACTATCGATCGCCTCCGCAGTTTTTTCGCTCACCATCCGGCGGGGGTTAACGCCATCATTGCCCAAAAAACCGCCGCGATCGCGCTTTTCGTAAGCCAAAGGCCCCAAAACCTTACTCATACCGTAACTCATCACCATTCTTTCTGCCAAACCCGTCGCCCGCTGCAAATCGTCAGAAGCCCCAGTGGTTACCTTACCAAAAACGACTTCCTCTGCGGATCGACCGCCCAAAAGCGTTGCCACTTGACCTTTAATTTCCTCTTCATCGGATAAAAAGCGGTCTTCCGTGGGCAGCTTTAAAGTATAACCCAAGGCAGACATTCCGCGCGGCACGATCGAGATTTTTTCCACCTTGCCGCTACCCGGCATCAAAGCACCCACCAAAGCATGACCCACTTCGTGATAAGCTACTACTTTCTTCTCTTGTTCGTTGAGGACGCGACTCCTTTTTTCTAAACCGCCTATCACCCTTTCTATCGCTTCGGCAAAGTCTTCTTGACCGACAGTTTCCCGTTTATTTCTAGCAGCTAATAAGGCCGCTTCGTTGACTAGATTAGCTAAATCTGCGCCGCCAAAACCGGGAGTTCTTGTAGCAATTTGATGCAAATTTACATCAGTACCCAGCTTAACCTTCTTGGCGTAAATATTGAGAATTTCTTCCCTACCCGCCAAGTCTGGACGGTCAACTAATACTTGGCGATCGAACCTTCCCGGACGCAATAAAGCAGCGTCTAAAGCTTCCGGTCGGTTAGTAGCAGCTAAGACAATTACCGTAGTATTTCCGGCGCTAAAACCGTCCATTTCAGTTAATAACTGATTGAGGGTTTGTTCCCGTTCGTCATTGCTGCCGCTTTGGAAACCGTTGCCGCCCCCGCGAGACTTGCCGATAGCGTCTATTTCGTCGATAAAAATAATGCATGGAGCTTTCTTTTTAGCCTGCTCGAATAAGTCGCGAACTCTCGCGGCACCGGTACCGACAAATAACTCGACAAATTCGGAACCTGAAATGCTGAAAAATGGTACTGCTGCCTCTCCGGCGACGGCTTTTGCTAGGAGGGTTTTGCCGGTTCCTGGCGGTCCGACTAAGAGGACTCCTTTAGGGATTCTAGCTCCTATTTTTGTAAAGCGATCGGGGGATTTTAAAAACTCGACTATTTCTGCTAGTTCGGTTTTAGCTTCTTCCACTCCGGCAACGTTGCTAAAGGTAATTTTATCTTCCGCACCTTCGACGTAAACTTTGGCTTTGCTTTTGCTAAAGGAAAGAGAACTACCTCCACCGCCGCCACGGTTGAGGAAAAACCGAAAAGCAATTACTAAGATTATGGGGGGAATTATCCAATTTAAAAGAATAGCAAACCAGCCATTTTTCGGCGGTGGTGCTGCTTCAAAAGCTACTTGTTTTTCTTCTAAACGATTCAGTAATTCTGGGTCGTTTATGGGAGTAGTTGATAATAACGGTCCTTGCTGGTTTTGCTCTTCTCCTCTGAGGCGATAGAGGATGCGGTTGCTGCTTAATTGTACTGCTACAACTTGCCCTTCTTCTACTAATTTAAGGAAGGTACTGTAGGGAACTCGCGGCAGTTCTGGACGGGGCCTCAAGAAGGTTGTTGCTAATAAAATTGCGCCTGCTGCTAGTAAGACATAGCCTACTTGGCGGCTGTAGGGAAAGTTGGGTTTCTTTTTAATGCTCATTGGTAATTGGTAATTGATAATTGATAATTGGTATAGCGATTATTGAATTGGTGAGGTACACCCCGATCGATCCCCCTAAATCCCCCTTAAAAAGGGGGACTTTGAAAATTTCCGGCTCCCCCCTTCTCAAGGGGGGCTGGGGGGGATCTAAAATGTACTTCACCGAGCGC
>JAXHVR010000130.1:0-13714 GCA_034189005.1 Cyanobacteriota bacterium
AACTTTTCAATCGCTAAAGCGATTACTACGAACTTTTCAATCGCTAAAGCGATTACTACGAACTTTTCAATCGCTAAAGCGATTACTACGAACTTTTCAATCGCTAAAGCGATTACTACGAACTTTTCAATCGCTAAAGCGATTACTACGAACAATTTTTAATAACGAGCAAATTCTCAATAAATTATGAAATTAGGCAGTCAATACCAAGGAGACAACAAAACTAAATTTACTGTGTGGGCACCAACGCGCGATCGCATGGCAGTCCGCATTGTGGAACCGGAAGAACGGTTTATCGAATTAAACAAAGATGAATGGGGATACTGGGAAGGAGAGGCAGAAAATGTTGCCCCCGGTACTCTATATTTTTATCAATTAGATGGAGAAATAGACCGTCCGGATCCGGCATCGCACCACCAACCCAAAGGGGTACACGGACCGTCTGAAGTAATAGACCAACAAAGTTACGGATGGCAGGATGGGGACTGGCAAGGTATCCCCCAGGCAGAAATGATTATCTACGAACTCCACGTCGGGACTTTTACCCCGGAAGGAACTTTTGTAGCAATAATCGACAAATTGCCCTATTTGAAAGACCTCGGAGTAAACGCCATAGAAATTATGCCAGTGGCACAATTTCCAGGCGATCGCAACTGGGGCTACGACGGCGTTTACATTTATGGAGTTCAAAACTCCTACGGCGGCCCTGCGGGGCTTAAAAAACTGGTCGATGCCTGCCATCGAGAAGGTATCGCCGTCATCCTAGACGTGGTGTACAACCACCTCGGCCCGGAAGGCAACTATCTCTGGGACTACGGTCGCGGTATTTACTTCATGGATAAATATAAGACTCCCTGGGGCAGCGCTCTAAACTTCGACGATGCTTACTGCAACGAAGTTCGTAACTATTTTATAGAAAACACTCTTTACTGGTTAGAGAACTACCACATCGACGGCCTGCGGTTGGATGCCATTCACGCTATCTACGACATGAGCGCCCGACCATTTCTACAAGAATTAGCAGCGAGGGTTGGGGAATTAAAAGGTCGCACCCGTTATTTAATCGCCGAGAGCGACTTAAACGATATGCGAATATTGCGATCGCCAGAAAAAGGAGGTTTCGGTCTCCACGGGCAGTGGTGCGACGAGTTCCATCACACCCTGCATACCCTCATAACCGGAGAGAAAGACGGTTATTATTCCGAGTTTGGCACCATGAAGCTATTAGAAAAAGCTTACAAACAAGGGTATGTTTATGACGGCATCTATTCGCCCCACCGCAAGAGAAATCACGGTAACTCTCCTAAAGACTTTGGCAGCGAGAGATTTGTCGTTTGCATTCAGAACCACGACCAAGTAGGTAATAGGCTTGGGGGCGATCGCTTATCGACCTTGGTTGACTTTGAAGCATTAAAGCTTGCCGCCGGTGCGATGTTGCTCTCTGCTTTCGTCCCGATGCTGTTTATGGGAGAGGAATATGGAGAGGAAGCGCCGTTTATGTACTTTATCAGTCATGGCGACCCCGGTTTGATTGATGCAGTGCGTAAAGGCAGGGCAGAAGAGTTCAAGGCATTCGGTTGGGACAAGGTGCCAGACCCCCAGGGTAAGGAAGTCTTCATGCAGTCCAAGTTAAACTGGGACAATATAGATCGGGGCAAACATGGAGCGCTGCGATCGCTCTACAAAAAGTTAATTCAGCTACGGCAAAATACCCCTGCTTTAGCTAAACTCGATAAAAACAATCTCGAAGTCCACTCGCAAGAGGAGGAAAAAATCCTGTGGGTATATCGCCACGCGCCAGAGAGCAAAGTTTTTTATGTAATGAATTTTAATGGCGAGGCCTCAAGTTGTTCTCTCTCTATTCCCCAAGGAAACTGGACCAAAATTTTGGATACTTCAGACCGGCAGTGGATGGGCCCTGGCAGCGAAATGCCAGACCGACTCTCCCCTGGAGAAACTTTGAAGCTTAACCCTTGGAGTTTGACTCTGTATGAGGGGTAATCGATAATAAAATTCAATTAACAATACCTTCGCCATTTTCTTGTAGGTTGGGTGTAGCGTAGCGAAACCCAACATCTTTGTTCGGTTTTGCAACGATTTTGTTGGGTTGCGCTATCGCTCCACCCAACCTACGAATGGTATTTTTTATTTTGGCGAAGGTATTGATTAAGAAACCGGGTTTTTGGAAAAAATCCTGTTTCTGAGTTACCTAACAACTAAAAATCAACAATTCCTTATTAACGAATATTATGAAAATACCAGTAGCCAGTTATCGAGTTCAATTTACTCCTTCTTTTGATTTTGACGATGCCAAAGCCATAGTTGCATATTTAGCAGAATTTGGAATATCCGATTTATATGCTTCGCCAATTTTTAAATCCAGATATGGCAGTACCCACGGCTACGATGTAGTGGATCCCAAAAAACTCAATCCACAATTAGGCGGCGAAAAAAAGTTCGACGAACTCGCAGAACAAATCAAAAATCATGGCTTGGGATGGCTGCAAGATATCGTACCCAATCACATGGCTTTTGATAGTAATAATCCTATCCTAGTAGATGTACTAGAAAACGGACCAGAGTCTCAATACCGAGACTTTTTTGATATCGATTGGAATCATCCTTACGAAGGTATTAAAGGACGAGTATTAGCTCCATTTTTAGGTAAATTTTATGGAAATTGTCTCGAAAGCGGAGAACTACAACTACAGTACGGTCAAGGTGGAATCACCGTTAACTATTACGACAATAAATTCCCCATCAGAATCGAATCCTATTCCCAAGTATTAACCTACCAAGTAGGAAGGTTGAGAAAAAAATTGGGCAGAAACGCTCCCGATTTTGTCAAATTATTGGGATTGCTGTATGCAGTTAAATATATCCCCTCCGTGGCAGAAGGTCGAGAAAGATACGACCAAATAAGCTTCATCAAAGGAATGCTTTGGGAACTGTGGAATGAAAATCAAGACGTAAGGCAATACATAGAAGAAAACATAGAGACTTTTAATGGAATTCCAGGGAAACCAGAAAGTTTTAATTTATTAGACAACCTACTGGCAGAGCAATTCTTTCGCCTTTCTTTCTGGAAAGTAGGAAATGAAGAACTAAATTACCGCAGGTTTTTTACAGTAAACGATCTAATCTCTTTGCGGGTAGAAGAGGAGAAGGTATTTAATACCACTCATTCCCTCATCCTGCGAATGTTGGAAGAGGAAAAATTCACGGGATTGAGAATCGATCATATTGACGGACTTTACGACCCAGCTCAATATTTGTTGAGGTTGAGGGAAAAAACTAACGACACCTATACTGTCGTGGAAAAAATTCTAGAACTCAATGAAGAATTGCCTGTAAATTGGCCGGTACAAGGCACTACTGGTTATGATTTTCTCAACTACGTTAACGGTTTGTTATGCGAGTCTTTAAATCAAAAAGAATTTGACAGGATTTATTCGAGGTTCATCGGGGATTTAATTACAAGCGAGGAATTAATAGACCAAAAACAAAGGCTGATTATCGAGAAACATTTAGCAGGAGACATCGACAATTTAGCTCATCTGCTCAAAGATATTTCTAGTAAATACCGATATGCAAGCGATTTTACTATTTACGGTTTAAAAGCTGCATTGGTGGAAGTGATGGCAGTTTACCCGGTTTACCGGACTTACATTAATAAAGAAGGAGTCAGTAAAGTCGATCGCGAATGTATTCAAGAGGTAATTGCTAAAACTAAAGAAAAAATCCCTCTGTTTTTAAATGAGTTTCTCAACGAACTAAACTTCATTGAAAAGTTTTTGCTGTTAGAATTTGACGACCATCTCTCCCAGCAAGATAAAGACAAATGGCTTCATTTTGTGATGCGGTTGCAACAGTTTACCGGACCGCTAATGGCAAAAGGCGTAGAAGATACGGTTTTGTACATTTATAATCGTTTGGTTTCTCTCAATGAAGTTGGTTCTACTCCCAGCAAGTTTGGAATTTCTATTGATGAATTTCATAACTTCAACCAAGACCGTTCTGCTTATTGGCCCCATACCATGAATTGCACTTCCACCCACGACACGAAACGAGGGGAGGATCTCAGGGCTCGAATTAACGTACTTTCTGAAATTCCCCAAGAGTGGGAAGCTCAACTGAAAAAATGGCAGGAAATGAATGCCCCCCAGAAAGACTGCATAGAAGGTTTGGACGTACCCGCACCTAACGACGAGTATTTTCTCTACCAAACTTTGCTGGGTGCTTTTCCCTTTTATGAAAAAGAGTATCCCGCTTTTATAGATCGGTTGAAAGATTACGTTATTAAGGCTATTCGGGAGGCGAAGGTTAATAGCGGTTGGTTGCGACCCAATAGCGCTTACGAAGAGGCTTTTATGAAGTTTGTCGATAATTTGTTAAAGGGTTCGGAAGATAACGAATTTTTGGCATCTTTTCGACCTTTTCAAAAAACAATTCAGCACTATGGAGTTTTTAATTCTCTATCGCAAACTTTGCTGAAGATTACTTCTCCGGGGTTGCCTGATATTTACCAAGGAACTGAGCTTTGGGATTTGAGTTTGGTCGATCCCGATAATCGCCGTCCGGTTGATTTTGATAAAAGGCGGGCTTTTCTTGAGGAGATAAAAACGAAGATAGAGACAGATATTTTGGGTTTTGTAGCGGAACTTCTGGCGGCACCAGAGGATGGTAAAATTAAGATGTTTTTAATTTATCAAGCTTTGAAGGCCCGGGGAGAATATTTGGAATTGTTCCAACGGGGAGATTACCAAAAATTAGCGGTTCTTGGCAGTCTAAAAGATCGAATAGTTGCTTTTTCTCGAAACTGCGGCAGCACTACTGCAATTGTTATTGCACCGCGATTGATTACGGATTTAGTGAAAGAAGGAGAATCTCCTGTAGGGGAGCAGGTCTGGCAGGAGACTCGCATTTCTGTGGGTTCTAGTTCGTCTTACGTTTGGAAAAATGTAATTACTAATCAAGAAATAGAATCGGAGGATACTGTTTGGGTGAGGGATATTTTAAGGGATTTCCCGGTGGCTCTTTTAATCAATCAAACAACAGAAGATTCAGAAGTTGAGGCGATTGAATCTTAATTAAACGGAGAGGCACTCGCATTAGGACATATTAATTACTAAATGCGAGTGCCGCCAACTTTCGATAGAGCAACCCATTAAGAAGTTAGGCCGGCAGAATTAAAACCAAATTTTAGGATGTTGCTAGGGGAGCATCTCATATTTGTAAAAATACCAAAAAATCAATGTTTTTTGTTAAAAGTCAGTTGTTAGTTGTTAGTTGGACGACCAACAACTAACCGGATAACAGGCAAGATGCCTGTTCTACGGGGAAAGCGTCTAATTCTTGCCTTTCTTCATAATTGAGATGCTCCCTGTTGCTAGACCTGTATTAACGGTAATTCAGCAGTAATATCTCCTGAATCCAGTAATTATTAATTATTAATTATTAATTATTAATTACTTAAGAAGTTTGAGAGTTGAGTGCAGTTTCTTTTGGAACTATTAATTCTAAAGGACAAGATAATTCAGATTCTTCTTTTGTAAGTTGTTCTTCCTCCCCTGCCCCAGCAACAAGTCGCTGACAAATGTTTGATAAATGACTTTTGCTATCTACGGGCGATCGCGGCTGGGGCTTGTCGTAATCGGGCCAATCGGGTAAATCGAAGCAGGGACAAGATTCAGGTGGCATTCCCTGACTTCTAACTGGTACGGGCATCTCACATCGAGAGCAAGCTAGAATTTCCCACTGAGGACTTAATAGTTCTGCTATGCTCTGGCTGCTACCTTCTAAATAACAGTCTCCAGAGTCGGGAGAAACGACCTTCTGCCAGCATTCTTCAAATTCTCGACTGTAGCGATCGCCCGTAATTACAGCTTGGGGCTTTAAAATTTTTTCGCCGTTTTTAATTGCTACTCCTTTGCCTAACTGAAACCAGTAGGCTAGGAATTGTTTGATTTTTGCCTCGTCTGCCATATTCTTTTTTTTTATTTTGTTTGTTTGCTCGATCGCGCGAGAGCGGCAGGCTTCTTACTCTTCATTATTATTTTAGCTTCGCTCTTTGTTTGATGGGGGCTATCCCCGCCACACAGCCCCTATTTTTAGTTTTTTTTAAGATTTGGTAAGTGGAGAACCAAGGGCGCTCAAGTTCAAAACGTGGCCCCCGGCAACTAGATAAACGGGATTGGCGATGGCCCCCACCTTACGAACGAGACTGCCGAGGCGATCGCGAAACAGCCGCCCCGCAGGGAAAGCAGGAACAACGGACCAACCAGTTTCCTCCCCAACCAAGATCGCATTGCCCTTAGCTTCGGATAAACTCTCCAGTAAAACTTGTTGTTGTTTCTGCCACCCGGCCTCGTTTGTTTCTAAAAGGTTCGCCACCCAAGTGCCTAAAGAATCGATTAAAAGACAGGAGTCCTCGTGGGAATGAGTGGCGATCGCTTCGGACAACTCCACTGGTACTTCTTGGATATTCCAATCTCTGGGGCGACGCTTTTGATGTTTTTCGATGCGATCTTGCCACTCGGGATCTTTTGGATCGACTCTAGCAGTAGCAATATAAATAATCGATTTCTGGGACTTAATGGCCAAAGTTTCTGCCCATTCGCTTTTACCAGAACGTGCGGGGCCGGTTACTAAAATTAATTTTTTCGGGGCTAAAGCTCGCTGGTTCATCAGAACCTCCGGGAAACCTCGCGCCTTCAGGCCGAGGAGGGATAGGAGCGCTATTTAATGGGATAAGTCCTAAGTCCTAAAGGTACGGACGACCTAAAGGTACGGACGACCTAAAGGTACGGACGACCTAAAGGTACGGACGACCTAAAGGTACGGACGACCTAAAGGTACGATTTCCCATTAAATAGCCAAATATTTGCTGATTTTGTTGACACTTTAACAGAGTTTTCGCTAGAATCAAAGGATTACAGTGAAAGGGTCGATATGTATTTAACTCAAAAGAATCAAATAAGAGGTTTGTCCAAGCAAGAGTTTGTAGCATTGCAAGCTTTGTGCCGACTGAGTAAAAATATGTACAACGTAGGTCTGTACTCAGTCAGACAATTTTACTTCACAGAGCGTCAGTATCTAAGATACGAAGCAAACTACCATGCTTGTAAGGAAAACGAAAACTATAAACTGTTAAATACAGATATTGCCCAGCAAACTTTGAAGGTAGTTGACCGTTCGTTTAAGTCATTCTTTGAGCTAATTAAAAAAGCTCAAAAGGGATTATATAGTTTTGAGCTTCTTAGGCTGCCTCGTTATCTGAAAAAAGAGGGGTACTTTCCATTAATAATGCCTCGGATAAAGGTTAAAGAAGGACAGTTTGAAGTGCCAATGTCTCGGGAGTTCAAGAAGGAATATGGAAGCGTTAAGATTCCATTCCCCGAACGATTGCAAGAGAAAGTCTTAAAACAAGTTCGGATTGTTCCCAAATATAATGCGCGATGGTTTGAGGTAGAGTTTGTAGTAAAGCAAGACCGCGAACCAGTAGAAACGTTGGCTGACCGTGCTATGGCAATAGATTTAGGACTAGATAACCTTGCTGCTTGTGTAACAACAACTGGGGCATCCTGTGTAGTGGATGGCAAACGATTAAAAAGCATTAACCAGTGGTACAACAAGCGGTCGAGCCAGCTTCAATCTAAGAAAGATAAACAGGGTATTAAGGAATTTACCCGGAGGCAAGCACGACTATTAATAGACCGTAATAACCAGGTGAGGGACTATCTAAATAAGACTGCCAGATTGATTATCAACAATTGCATCAAAGACAAAATTAGCAGCATTATTGTGGGAGTTAATCTCCGTTGGAAACAAAATATTAACATCGGCTCTCGGAATAATCAAAACTTTGTACAAATTCCCCACTGGCAACTAAGGGCTAAATTAGCAGCGTTATGCGAGCGCTATGGTTTGAAGTACCTCGAACAAGAAGAATCTTATACCAGCATTGCATCTGCATTAGATGGGGATAATCTGCCCACTTATAACTTGGACAATCCTCAAAAATATAGCTTTTCTGGAAAGAGGGTTAAGCGCGGTTTATATCGTTGTGCTGCAGGCAATTTGGTTAATGCCGATTGCAACGGAGCTTGGAATATAGGCAGAAAAAGTAAACACAATGGCTTTGCCGGAGTGGATAGTGGGGTCTTGGCGGCTCCTTTAAGAGTTTTCATCTCTTAAGAATCCCCGCTCGTTTACGGCGGGGAGTCGTCAAAAATTGGGTAGAGCCTAATATAGAGGAAAGCGTTTAAACTGCAAAGAAGGTTTTCATTGTAAAGTCTAAAATCTAACAGATTTAATTATGGCTCAAATTTCCGCCATTATCTGCACCCACAATCGCGATCGCTATTTAGGAGCGGCCATCGATAGCTTATTAGAACAAAATTTTTCGGGCAGCTTTGAAGTAATAGTCGTAGATAACGCTTCGGGAGATAACACTCGCCAAGTAGTAGAAGCAAGAGAAAGCGATCGGAGGCTTAAATACATCTACGAACCAACCCTGGGACTATCAGCGGCCCGCAATCGGGGTGCTAAAGAAGCCAGCAGCGAAATCTTAGCTTATCTTGACGACGATGCAGTTGCCACTCCGCAATGGCTGGGGGTGCTGCACGAGGCATACCAAAATAACGAAAAATTGGCCATTGCTGGGGGAAAGGTTTACCTTATCTGGCCAGAAGCCATGGTTCCTCCCCCCTGGCTATCTCCTGGGTTGGCAGGAAATCTAGGTTACTATGACTTAGGAGACTCTCCAGTAAATATCGAGAGTCCCGGCTTAACTCCGAGAGGACTAAACTATTCAATTAGGGGCATCTTTTTAGAAGAGATAGGTGGTTTCGATACCAGCTTGGGTAGAGTGGGCAAAAAACTCCTTTCCAATGAGGAACTCCATACCACAGCACTTGCATTAAAGCAAGGCTGGGAAGTTAGTTATCTGCCCGAAGCCTTGGTAGGTCATAACGTCGCCCCAGAAAGAGTAAAACCGAGTTGGTTTATCGAGAGGGGATGGTGGCAAGGTGTGAGCGAATGTTACCGAGAACAACTGGCAGGGGAGGCAGGAGTCGCTCAATTGGGACGAGGGGGGGAACGGATCGTCAGGGGTCTTTATAAAAGCCTTAAATATATGGGAGAGCCTGCCCAACGTTTTGATAATTTCGTCTATGCTTACGGTCAAATAGGTTATTTAATCGAGGCCCTGAAAGGACTAGCTACTTCCCCTAGAGTCAACTCTAAGCCATAATAGAACTGCCAATAACCGCATAATTAACAATTAATAATTAATAATTAACTTTTGAATCAATTCAGGTTTTAAGCATCTGCTATAAAAAAAACAGAAATCACTTTTAGTCAATATCCAGATAGTAAAAAAAAGGTGTAATTGTTAATTGTTAATTGTCTAACAATTCCCAAAAAATCGTTATGAACTCAAAACAAAAAATTCCAGTTTCGGTGTTAATTCCTGCTAAAAACGAGGAATCAAACCTGCCTGCTTGTTTGAAAAGCGTGGCTGTGGCGGACGAAGTATTCGTAGTAGATTCCTACAGCGAAGATAGCTCGGTAGAAATAGCCGAAAGTTACGGAGCCAAAGTAGTACAATTTGACTTTAACGGTAGGTGGCCGAAAAAGAAAAATTGGTCTTTAGAAAACTTACAATTTAATAACGATTGGGTTTTAATAGTTGACTGCGACGAACGTATTACTCCAGAACTTTGGTCCGAAATAGCTGCAGCCATCCAAGAGGAAAAATACGAAGGTTATTACCTCAACCGTCGAGTAATTTTCCTGGGTCAATGGATAAGATTTGGAGGCAAATATCCAGATTGGAACCTGCGCTTGTTCAAACACAAACAAGGTCGCTACGAAAATCTCCATACCGAAGAAGTACGGAACACGGGGGATAACGAAGTTCACGAACACGTCGTTTTAGGGGGCGAGGCAGGCTATCTAAAACACGACATGATCCACGAAGATTTTAAGGATCTCTTCCACTGGATAGAAAGGCATAATCGCTATTCTAATTGGGAAGCGCAGGTTTATTATAACCTTTTGAGAGGGAAAAACGATGTCGGTACTATCGGTGCGAGTTTGCTCGGAGATGCGGTACAGCGCAAGCGATTTTTGAAAAAAATTTGGGTGAGATTGCCGTTTAGACCTCTGTTGAGGTTTATCTTGTTTTATTTTATTCAATTGGGTTTTTTGGATGGAAAAGCAGGATACATTTATGGCAAGTTGCTGAGTCAGTACGAGTACCAAATCGGTGTAAAACTTTATGAGTTGCGCAAATTTGGAGGGCATTTGAATCCCGATAATAAACAGCAAGAAAGTTTGACTCTAAAATCAGTAGCAGAAGCAGATTCTGTAAGTAGTAGCAGTTAGTATTTTTATGTCTGAGGATAAGGAAATAAAATCGTGGATCGATCTGGGCAAATACGACCAATCTTGGTTCGACCGAGGAAAACCGGGTTGGTTTATTTTGCTGTGGTGGTTGGTACAAGCGATCGCCTTCTCCCTAACCCCTCAACCTTTTTACGGGATTAGGCGATCGCTGCTGCGTTTGTTTGGGGCAAAAATTGGCAAAGGAGTGTTAATTCGCCCCACCGCCAGATTTACCTATCCTTGGAAAATAGCGATCGGAGATTACAGTTGGATCGGCGATTACGTAGTGTTGTACAGTTTGGACCGCATAGAAATTGGCAAACACTGCGTCATCTCGCAAAAAAGTTATCTCTGTACTGGCAGTCACGACATCAAAGATCCGGCTTTTGGTCTGAAAACTGCCCCTATTACTATGGGCAACGGTGCCTGGGTGGCGACGGATTGCTTTGTCGGGCCGGGGGTGAAAATAGGGGCTAATGCTGTTATTGGGGCCCGCAGCAGCGTATTTAAAGATATGCCACCAGGTCAAGTTTGTTTGGGAAGTCCCTGTCGGCCTTGCTATGCTAGAGACGTGCAAACGGAAAACTGACTGGTAAAATAATAAAGTAAGGTGTCGTTTTTTACCAAAGGCCCAAATAATAAAACGCTTATTTTGTCGTCAAATAGAGGTTAATTATGTCGAACGCTACTCCTATTTCTGAGAGCTTTTCCCCGTATTTAAAGCATCAGGGACGCAACCGAGAAGAGCAGATTCGTTTAAACCAGCCGGCTATGGAGTGGTTAAAAAAACGTATGGAAAAAAAGGTTTCTACAGAGGAAGCTAAGGCAAGGGAGGAATTTTTTGAACTGTTTAAAGAGACTATGGATAGCTTTAGACCTTCTGGTTCAAAATTGTATGCTGACCTATGATTGTTTTTATCGATAGCGGTGTTTTGGGTTTACTTTCTTCTCCTAGCGATAATCCGGTTGCTATAAATTCTCAAGAATGGTTATATTCTCTATTAGCTCGTGGAGTTTATTTGATTAGTTCTGAGATTTGTGACTATGAAGTTAGACGGGGTTTAATTCTGACTTCTTTAACAAAAACAACGCAAGCTTCTGGTTTAGATATTCTTGATGGATTGGCAACAAATTTAATCGACTTTTTACCTATTACTAAAATAGCGCTTCGCCAGGCAGCTCTATTATGGGCAGAATGTCGAAGTCAGGGAATGCCAACTGCGGATACGCTAAACATTGATGTAGATGTTATTATCGCAGCACAATGCCAACTTATGCAAGAGCAACAGCCCGGTCAAGATTTAGTAGTAGCTACTACTAATGTTAAACATTTGAGTCGTTTTGTTAATGCCAAAAAATGGCAAGATATTAGCTTTTAACAGATGTACTTCCATTGCCAAAACCCTCGCTGGTAGTAATCGCTTTAGCGATTTAGATAAGACTTATTGGAAATCGCTAAAGCGATTGCTACGAACGCCCATTACATTTTGGTTGTAGAAAATTGTTTACAGATCGTTTAAAAACGCTATAACAACCAACAACTAACTACTAACAACTAACTACTCATTCATATTCTTATAAGTTGCCACGGCAGAAGGCGAACTGCGATTGAGATAGCGGAATATCCAATACTTAAATACCGCATCGAGAATAACCGGAAAAGTGGCAATAAAGAGGAAGTTAAATTCTCTATTTTCTGGGAGTCCGAAATGCCTAGCGACGGTTATGAGAATTACTTCCCAACCGTGGGGGGAGTGGAATCCCACAAACATATCTGTTAATAGAATAATAATAAAAGCTTTAGCGCTATCGCTGAGACCGTAGATCAGGTCGTCCATGAAAGATTTAAAAATCTCAACTTCTTTTTTATTTTTAACAATAATTAAGCAAAAAGTAACAATGGAAATGATGTCGCAAAAAACATTTTTAATGGCATTAGAGCTTTTGCTTTTGTATTCTTCGGCTATTTCTTCTGCTTTTTCGTGGAGCAATTCTTGCTTCTCTTCTGGCTCTAGTTTCGGTCTTTTACCTATTAATATTTCAAAATCTATTTTATCTGCATATTTTTGCAATTCCATCAAAGCTTCTTCCTCTAACTCATCGTTGATGAAAATGAGTCTTATTTCTTCTGGTGGTTTGACGAAGCGATCGACTAAAGGACCGACTGCGGTAATTTTTGAGATTTGATGAACCAGTAAAGGTACGAGAATTAACAGCAATATAAATCTAATAGAAATAATTGTTTTGACTTTAGATTTACGAAACTTTTCAATAACCTCCTCTTCGGCGGCAGGGTCTAATTCTTTTTTAATTCTATTAAGAGTTCCCAAGAGCGATCGCGGCAAAAAACTTGTTTCAGGTTTATCTCCTTTTATTTTTTCAAAAGCTTTATTATCCTCAGCATCTACGCTGGAATTGGAAAGAGAGTTGCTAAAGAGTTCTGATGAAGATTTGGGCTTTTTCTTTCCAAGGGATACCAGTTTAGGACTTGTTGGAAAATCTACTATCGCTGGACTAGAAGAAGTAACGGAAGAGGTGGAAGTTTGATATTTACCTATTACCTCATCGATATACTCTAATTTTTTTAAAACAGAAAATTTTAATTGTTTATTGATAATTGTTTTCTCTCGATCGCTGCTCGATTTTTTACCAAGATCGATCGCAGGGCGAGTGGCATTAAACTCAGCTAATTTTATCTGTATCTTGTTTAAGCTTTGTTCTAGCTGAGAATTAAAATAAGATTGAGCGCTGTCGGTATAATTTCCAGATTCAGGGCAGATTTTTTGACCGTCAAAATACTCTTTTTCTAAAGCGGCGATCGCCAAAGCTTCGTTATATGCTTCGTCTAAAGCTTCGTCAGGTTTTTTTCCGAACAATTGGTTGGCATTTAGCAAAGACAATTTAATTTTCTTCCAAGGAGAAATAGCCATATTTCTTATCTGCTGGAGTGTTCTATAGCCATTATCGCGCTCGGTGAAGTACATCGAGCGATCCCCCCCTGCCCCCCTTAAAAAGGGGGGAGCAAGAGCAAGTCAAAGTCCCCCTTTTTAAGGGGGATTTAGGGGGATCGAGCGGGGTGTACCTCATGGATTTAATAATCGCTATAATTGCTATAGCAAATTGCTATAGCAATTTTATTTTAATCCTGTCAGTTCCGGGGCCTAAACCTGACTCTGCAAGCGTTGAATAAGCTGGGGTGGCTGTACGACACCTTCGATGCGATCTACTGGTTGGCCATTTTTAAACAGTACCAAAGTAGGCAAAGCCTCAATACCGTACTTTGACGCTAATCCAGAATATTTATCCGTATCTATTTTTACTATTT
>JAXHVR010000131.1:0-8957 GCA_034189005.1 Cyanobacteriota bacterium
TAATAGGTAATAGGTAATAGACGAAACCGTAGAACAGGCATCTTGCCTGTTTTTCCATAGAACAGGCATCTTGCCTGTTTTTCCATTCTCCATTTCCTAATCAATCATAATATCTTCAGGGCAATCCTCTGATTTATAGAGCCAGTCTATGTCGGGAATGCCGTTAAAAGCATCTTTTATCGATTCCTCCCAGATTTTTCTGACTTTAGCTAAATAGGGATCTCCCAAACGTAGCTTTATTTTTTTTTGAGTATTTAAACTATCTTTTTCATACAAAACCATGTGAATGGGCGGCCCTACGGAAATATTAGACTTCATCGTCGAATCTATAGAGATCAGAGCGCATTTAGCAGCATCTTCCAAGCTGGTACTATCGTATCTAATAGTGCGGTCTAAAATTGGTTTGCCGTATTTAATTTCTCCTATTTGCAAAAATGGAGTTTCTTTCGTTGCCCGAATACAGTTACCTTGCCTATAAATCAGATACAATTCATGCTCTTGCCCTTGAATTTGCCCTCCTAAAATAATGCTGCAACTAGAACTGATACCATCCTTTTGCAACGAAGGACGGTCTCGTTCTTGAATTTCACGAATTTTCCCGCCAATATAGCGAGCTATTTCGTACATATTAGGAAGGCTATAGAGATTCTCCTCTTCTGGAATCTTTATGTCTTTTTCCAAACCGTTAATTACCGCCTGAGTAATTGAGAGATTACCAGAAGTGCAAACTAAAAGAGCTCGCTCTCCAGGAGAAGAAAAATCAAACAGTTTTAGGTAAGTAGAAATATGATCTACTCCTGCGTTGGTTCGAGAGTCGGAGGCCATAATAATGCCAGACTCGGTGATAATGCCAAGACAATAAGTCATATTTATTGGTCAGTTGTTAGTTGTTGGTTGTTAGTTGCGGGAAATTTCTAGGACGCCGTCAATGCGGACGGCCCATTCCTAATACCACTCTTATTGATTTTGTTTTGTATTATTAAATACAAATCATGCTTACTTATCATTAGTCTTATTTAACTAATTAAACTAACTCATACAAAAACTTTATCTTGCAAGGTCTAGCCATCGCCTTTAATAAATGTTACAATTGTTTACAAATTATTGAGAAGTGTTAAGCGCTTTGACTGAAACCCTTGTTTTAGTAGCGTTTTGAAAAACTATTCTGAAAAAAGAACCTTGTCAAAAAACCAAGAAAGCGTAAATACCCGCCCGCTTTCTTTGGCAAGAGCAGGTGAAAGCTTGGTGAGTCAAACTTTTACCAGTTGAGGAGAACCTAGCGGGATAAAAAATAACTATGAATACTGCTAAAATTTCAGACAAAGATGCAGTACGCAGCTACTTAAGAGAAATAGGCCGCGTTCCTTTGTTGACTCATGAAGAAGAAGTTATCTTAGGAAAAAAGGTACAACGCTTAATAGAATTCGAACAGACAAAAAAGACTCTAGCCGAACAGTTAGGTCGCGAACCCCTAATAGGGGAATGGGCCATTGCTACGGGACTACCGGAGACCGACTTACAGCGAGCGGTAAAAGACGGAGAAAGGGCCAAACGCAAGATGGTAGAATCCAATCTGCGACTGGTGGTGTCGGTTGCCAAAAAGTATATGAAAAGGAACGTTGACTTACTGGACTTAATCCAAGAAGGCACAATTGGGATGCAGCGAGGAGTGGAAAAATTCGACCCAAGCAAGGGCTATAGATTTTCAACTTATGCTTATTGGTGGATTCGCCAGGCCATTACCAGGGCGATCGCAGAAAAAGGCCGCACCATTCGCCTCCCCATCCACATAACAGAAAAACTCAATAAAATAAGAAAAGCCCAGCGGGAACTAAGCCAGAAATTAGGGCGCAATGCTACTACGGAAGAATTAGCCCAAGAATTAGGTTTAACCTCCAAACAAGTTCGGGAATATCTCGAACGGGCCCGTCTTCCCCTTTCGTTAGATTTAAGAGTTGGAGATAATCAGGATACGGAGTTAGGAGATTTATTGCAAGATCCAACCGCTTCACCAGAAGATTATGCAGTAGAGTCTTCAATGCGAGCTCAATTATACGGATTAATGGCAGACCTTACCCCTCAACAGCGGGACGTACTGGCCTTGAGGTTTGGCTTAAAGAACGGGCAATCTATGACTTTATCAAAAATTGGCGATTGTCTCAATATTAGTCGCGAGCGGGTGCGCCAGATAGAACGGGAAGCCCTGGGCAAACTTCGCAAGCACAAGAAAGAAATGAACGATTACTTGGTTAGCTAGTCCATGGGTGGAGGACTCTAATTTAATTTACTGCCAGTCCTCTATCCTTTTGGGGAGTCCGAAAAAAACCAATTGCTGCTAGATTAGTAATTAATAATTAATAATTAATAATTAATAATTGGGGAGCTTGGGATTTTATAATTAGCAGCGCGATCGCAAGATTAGGAAATATAGCAATCCGTGCAGGGGTTATGAAAAATTCTGAGGCCAGAAACCCGGTTTCTTGAAGAAACCGGGTTTCTAAAATATCGCAAATTATTTAGGATTGCTATATGAACGAGGGAAAAGAGAATAAAAAAAGATTATTTTTATTTTTATTTTACTCTTTAATTTTTGACAACTCTTGCAGCGATCGCTATATTAATTATTAATTATTAGTTGGTCTGAGTTAAATTTTCCCAACATTTTTTGTAGGAGGTAGAAAGTGAACGATCCATCAGATAGGTCTCCAGAGTTTTTACAAGAAAATGAAGAGGCTGTCAATATCTTCTGGCAATACGTCAAATCTATGAGCCCCGAAACAGTTTCTCAGCTTTCCAAGCCTGGAACAGGTGAAGTCTTTCAAGTTATGGAACGAAATATTGTAGGATTGTTGGGCAATCTTCCTTCCGAACATTTTAATGTTAACGTAACTACCAACCGCGAAAATTTAGGAAGGTTATTGGCTTCGGCAATGATTAGCGGCTATTTTCTCAGAAACGCCGAACAGCGCATGAATTATGAAAAGTCTTGGCAGATAGACCGCTTTAACGTTCTAGAAGATTATAACGATTAGGACTGCTTACAATTTGCCGAACGTTGTTAACGGGTAATGGGGCAACTAACAACTAACCACCAACCACTAACTATTAACAACTAATAACTAACAATTAGTTATTAATAACAAAATGACATTACCTCATAAAATTATTGGGGTCGCTATTATTAAGAACGAACTCGGACAGATTCTAATCGATAAGCGACTTCCGAAGGGCAACTTTGGCGGCTTCTGGGAATTTCCTGGAGGGAAACTAGAAGCGGGGGAAACTATTCAAGACTGTATTAAAAGAGAAATAATGGAGGAATTAGCCATTGAAATTGAGGTAGAAAAACATTTCATCGCTATAGACTATACCTACAGCAAATTAAAATTAACCCTTGAAGTTTACGAGTGTCGCCACTTAAAAGGGGTTCCCCAACCTATAGAATGCGAAGAAATTAGGTGGGTCAACTTGGAAGAACTAGATCGCTTTAGTTTTCCCGAAGCAAATCAAAAAATTATTGCTAAATTACAAGAGAGCGACTAAAACAAATCTTTATTTTAACTCGGTATTTTTATCTATAAACCGGCAGGGTAAAGTGGAAGCAACTACCGTTTTTGTAATTAGAATCTACCCAGATTTTGCCATAGTGAGACAGGATAATTTTATTACATAAAGCCAGACCGATGCCGTAGCCTTCTTGAAGTCGATCCCTCTTGAGTCGGAAGCTATCTTCAAAGATGCGATCGCGATTTTCCTCTGGAATTCCAGGGCCGCTATCGCAAACGCTCACCTGAACTTTTTGGCTGGTACGCTCCAAAATAGAAACATTAATCGTTCCTTCTTCGGGAGTGTATTTAATTGCATTGTCCAATAAATTAACTATTACCTGACGCACCCTTTCGCTATCTCCATAGACATAAGGCAGATCCAATGGTATGTCGCTTTCTACTTCTAGTTTCTTAGACTCAAACCTGGAGCTAAACCCAGCCACAATATCCCTAGAAAGAACGCCTAAATCTAACTTATCAGGTTGAATTTGTATTTTAGTATTAGTACCCTTAGCCGATTCTAAAATATCTGTAATCATCCGCTCGATCGCTCTTAGTTGAGCCCTTGCCTGCCTTAGCAAACGAGCTTTTAAATTAGCCGTCAGTTGCGGAGAATAGCCACCTTGGCCATTGCGTGAATTTTCGCTCAATTGAATAGTTTCGATGGCCAAAGAAGCTGCTGTTAAGGGATTGCGCAGGTCATGGGCCAACATAGCAATGATTCTGTCTTTAAATCGTACCTGCTGCAGTAAAAGTTCTTGTTCCTGCTTCAAGTGAAAAATCTCGTCGGAAAGCTGTATCACTTCAGCAGCGCGAGCAATAGAATTAATCGAAACTTTCTCCAGAGTCTTCTCTGGTAACTCTTTTTGAGATTTCTCCTGGGATAAAGATTCTTCTATGGCAGCTTGCCAGCGGGGCCACCAACGCTTTAATTGACCCACTATATCCGTACCAGTCAGAGTTTGTCGCGGTTGTGGATGAATTTTAATCAGGGCTGGAGTGGCAATCAATTTAAAATGTTCGGCTAAATAAGGTTGCTCCCCAACATCAATTACCTCGAAATCAAAGGAATAGTCTTTCTCTAGTACCTGTAAAAACCTGCGAATGCTTTGAGTTTTTTCTCTAGAACCGGGGCGCTTATCCACAAACAGCAAAAGTTGTAGAGGTGCGTCTTTGCCTGTGCCCTTAGCAGTTTGGGGGACTTCTTTAAATATGCCTGGTAACTGTGCTAGCTCTTCTTTTTCTCGGGAGTAGTTAACCATCTAAATTTCCTACTAAATATTTATGCTTTAGTGCTTTCTGGCCCTTGGCTTTTCCCCATGGAAGGCCAAATATTAGTGGTTAGGCCAGCAACTAATAAATTATTTATCTTTGAATTTAATGTCTGCTTTATATTTTGACATTTTTATGGCAAATGTGCTGACTTAGTGTTTTTTCAGGGTTAGATCGCGCCCCCGGTTCCTTTTTCTCAACCGATTAATGTTGAATTTTGTCAAAAGATCGCTCGCGCCCGCTGACTGCTGTTTTGTTACGGACTAACCTCTAGTGGTACCGGCTACCAAGGGCTAAATTAGCTAGGGAGCATCTGGCAAATATAAATTTTTGATTCCATCGCAATACTTAAAGTTAGACTAATTCTCCGACTAAAAGTAGGCAATAGAAGGTCAAGAAAAAGAATAAGATGAAAGAAGAAAATTTTTGATAGTCTTGACATAATAGGCTTTTTAAGCTATAAAAATCCAGCTTTGTTAGCCCTTCGCCTTAACCCAGGCGATCGCTTTCCGGCAAGTCCCCTATTAATTGTGTTGGCTATCGATGATAATTTTCGGGTCAAAAAATCGCTCCCTTAAAATTGTAATAACAGCGGCGATCGCCTTCTTTAGCATCTGTCTGCTATTAACCCTCCACCGCTACGGAACGTTCTACGCCTCCTACGACCAAGGGATCTTTAACCAAGTCTTCTGGAACAACATCCACGGTCGCTTCTTCCAAAGTTCCCTCTCCTCTGCCCTCTCCACCAACGTCGTCCACCAAGGACAAGTGCCGGAGGTATATTATCACCGACTGGGCCAACATTTCACGCCCGCCCTCTTGCTGTGGCTGCCAATTTACGCTCTATTTCCATGGACGGCTACCCTAACAGTTTTACAAGTAACATTAGTCACCGCCGCCGGCATAGTTCTCTACTTCCTCGCCAGAGAATATCTCGACGGACCCCTGGCAGCAACTATAACCGTCAGCTTCTACTGTGCCAACGCCGTCATCGGACCAACCCTGGCAAATTTCCACGATGTCTGTCAAATACCCTTATTTGTCTTTAGCCTGCTATTAGCAATGGAAAAACGCTGGTGGCGCTTGTTTTGGCTATTAGCAATTTTAATCTTAGGAGTAAGAGAAGATTCGGGAATAGTTTTATTCGGCGTCGGCTTCTATTTAATTGCCAGCAAACGCTATCCCAAAAAAGGCTTAATAATCTGCACTCTTAGCTTTGCTTATATCCTGATTTTAACTAATCTCATCATGCCCCTATTTTCTGATGACATTTCAGACAGATTTATGATGGAAAGATTCGGTCAATATGCCGTAGGGGATGAAGCTTCTACTTTGGAAATTCTAGGGGGAATGCTCGGCAGACCGTGGCTATTAATTAAAGAAATATTTACTCCCTTTTTTGGTACGATTAAATATTTAATCGGTCAATGGTTGCCCTTAGCATTCGTCCCTGCCGTATCGCCGACGGCTTGGATGGTGGCTGGTTTTCCCCTACTGAAGCTATTTGCTGCTAAGGGCGAATCGGTTTTAGCTATTACCATCCGCTATGCGATGACCGTCGTTCCAGGATTATTTTACGGAGCAATTTTGTGGTGGAGCAAAAAACTGTCTGAGTTTAAAGTACCGACTTTTGAAGGGGAAAGCGTTCCGTTGAATTCTCCGATACCGTCTCGAAAGTTTAAGCAATTTTGGGCTATTTGTATTTGCTTGTCGCTCTTTTTTACCGTTACTTCTAATCCCAATCGTACCCTTTCTTTTTTAATACCGGATTCGGTAAATCCGTGGGTATATGTCTCCTTAAATCGACAATGGGAACGGGCGGGAGAAATGCGACCTTTATTAGCAGAAATTCCTGCGGATGCTAGCGTAGCAGCGACTACTTATTTGATTCCCCAGTTGTCCGGTCGGCGGGCGATTTTGCGGTTCCCCAGATATGAATTGCGCGACGATCGCCAAGAAATTGTGGAAGTGGAATATATCATTGCTGACTTGTGGAGGCTGCAAAAATATGGGGTTGCTTTTAAGAGCGATCGCCGCCGGTTAGAAAAGATTTCTCCTCTAATAGATAAGCTTTACGGTTGGGGTAGATATGGCATTATTGATTTTCGAGATGGCATAATTTTAATGCAAAAAGGAGCGGATTCTAATCCAGAAGCTTTAGCAGCCTGGGCGCGTTTTAACAATTAATAATTAATAATTAATAATTAATAATTATAGCATTTTTTGAATCGGTGAAGTACATTTTCGATCCCCCTAAATCCCCCTTAAAAAGGGGGACTTTGAAAAATTCCGGCTCCCCCCTTTTTAAGGGGGGCAGGGGGGGATCGTTTGGGGAAACCCGGAGGCCAGAAACCGGGTTTCTTCAACAATACCTTCGCCAAAAAGAAAAAATGCCATTCGTAGGTTGGGTGTAGCGTAGCGAAACCCAACAAAATCGTTGGATTTTGCTCGAAGATGTTGGGTTGCGCTATCGCTCCACCCAACCTACAAGAAAATGGCGAAGGTATTGTTCAAGAAACCGGGTTTCTAAAATATCGCATAAGATTTAGGATTGCTATAATTATTAATTATTAATTATTAATTATTAATTAACCATCATGTCACAACGTCCCATTTATCTCGACGGCAACGCTACTACTCCCCTAGACCAAAAAGTATTAGATGCCATGGTGCCCTACTTTACTAAATACTTCGGCAACCCCGCCAGCATCACCCACCAATACGGTTGGGAAGCTGAGGCGGCGGTGAAAAAAGCAAGGGAAATTATTGCCGATGCTATTAATGCCTCTCCCGAAGAAATTGTCTTTACCAGCGGGGCGACGGAGGCTAATAATTTGGCGATAAAAGGAGTGGCGGAAGCTTATTTTAATAAAGGACGACATCTTATTACAGTCGCTACGGAACATAATGCAGTTCTAGACCCTTGCGGTTATTTGGAAAACCTCGGATTTGAGGTGACATATTTACCAGTAAATGGCGACGGTTTAATCGATTTAAACGCATTAGAAAAAGCCATTCGCCCGGAGGAGACAATATTGGTTAGCGTCATGGCAGCTAATAACGAAATAGGGGTTTTGCAACCTTTGGCAGAAATAGGAGAAATATGTCGCGATCGCTCGATAATCTTCCACACCGACGCCGCCCAAGCTTTGGCAAAAATTCCTTTGGACGTTGAAAAGATGAAGATCGATTTAATGTCCTTAACCGCCCATAAAATTTACGGACCGAAAGGCATCGGCGCCCTCTACGTCCGCCGCCGCAACCCCAGAGTAAAAATAGCCGCGCAAATTCACGGTGGCGGTCACGAACGGGGGATGCGATCGGGCACTCTCTATACTCCGCAAATAGTCGGTCTCGGTAAAGCGGTAGAAGTGGGCCTGGCTCAAATGGAGTCGGAGGCGGAACGGTTATCGAATTTGCGCGATCGCCTCTGGGAAAAACTGATGCCAGTTGGTTCCATCTTTCTCAACGGACATCCCACCCAACGACTGCCGGGAAATTTGAACGTTAGCGTCGAAGGGGTGGACGGACAAGCTTTAATTTTGGGGTTGCAAGGGATGGTAGCGGTGTCTTCTGGTTCCGCTTGCACTTCTGCGAAGATCGAACCCTCTCACGTTTTGGCCGCTTTGGGAATTCCCGAAAAGTTGGCTTTTGCCTCGGTTCGCTTCGGCATCGGCCGGTTTAATACCGCCCTGGAAATAGATACAGTGGCAGAAGGGGCGATCGGCACTATTAAATCTCTGCGCAGCATTCGCTAGCGAGGAATGTTTGTAAGTAATTAATAATTAATAATTAATAATTAATAATTGGGTATCCACGCACCATAAACGGTTAATTGCCGTTAACACGTTTGCTTGTTGGCATCCCAAAATTTTTGTTCAAATTATTTTGCACGACTACTATCAATTAATAATTAATAATTAATAATTAATAATTGGGTTAGAAGCGTAGAGGCATTAACCTGACTTGCATTGCCATTCTGCCCCTCTTTTTTTTCCGCTTGCTGCATTTTATGCGAGTTGATATATGACGTTGGTGCTTGCGATCTTAAAATAGATTACACTAGCGAACCAGTTCCACTATTATCGGAAAAGGATGCCCCCTGGGCGGATGCTATTTTGCGACAGCAAGGATTGA
>JAXHVR010000131.1:9057-13646 GCA_034189005.1 Cyanobacteriota bacterium
GAGTTGATATATGACGTTGGTGCTTGCGATCTTAAAATAGATTACACTAGCGAACCAGTTCCACTATTATCGGAAAAGGATGCCCCCTGGGCGGATGCTATTTTGCGACAGCAAGGATTGATATCAATTAACAATTAACAATTAACAATTAACAATTGGAACTTGGACGTAAAACCATTGATTTTACTGGCTTTACCCTCTTGTTTTTCCGCTTGCTGCATTTATTGCGACTTGATATGAGATAATCTTTGGGAATTGGGAATCGATAAAGTTCCTTCCGCAATCGCACTCGCTCGATTTTTTACGACTAAAGTCGTTACTACGAACAAACTTATTATTTATTGCCACCAAACCCGCGATCGCTCTTCCACCACCTGCAAGTAAACTTTCTCCGTCTGCCTCGCAAGATCGGACCAAGCAAATCTGTGTTTTAAATCTAGATAAGCATTCTTAACCAAAGACCCAGCCAAATCGCCGTCGTTCAAGATTTGTAAAACCCCCGCCGCTAGAGATTCCGGGTTTCCGACTTCCGTGACGATACCAGTGGTTGCGTGGGTGACGACTTCTGGCAAACCCCCAGTATCAGAAACTACCACCGGCACTTTAGCAGCAAAACTTTCCAGGGCAACGATGCCGAATGGTTCGTATAAACTGGGGAAAACGGCGCAATCGGCGATCGCTTGAAACTTATCTAACTTTTCATCGGACAGAAAGCCGGTGAAATAAAACTTATCTGATATATGACAATCCCACGCTTGCTGTTTCCAACGATCGGTTTTGCCGCCGCCGATGGTGACAAATCTTACATTTCCTCCCAGACCTTCAGCTATCTTTGGCGCGGCATTAATTAAAACGGAAATTCCTTTTTCTGGAGTTATTCTACCTACATAGTAAACAATTTTTTCCTCGTCTTTGGCAAAGTGACGTCGGAAATTCTGCCAATCAAACTCCTCCTTGCTAGGTTTTTTCTCCCAACGGATGCCGTTATAAATTATGTCTATTTTATCTCTGGGGCTTGCTAGAGATCTTTCGATATCGTGCTTCATGTAGTTAGAACACACAATAATTCGCCAAGCGTTATAAGCGAGGTCGTTTTCTTTTTGGTGGATGTATTGTTGTTGGCGATCGTGAATGCCGTTATGACGACCGCATTCTGTAGCGTGGATGGTGGCGACGAGGGGTATTTTAAAGGTGTGTTTGAGAGCGATCGCCGCATCTGCCACCAACCAGTCGTGGGCGTGAATTATGTCAAAGGGGCCCTCTTCTAGAATTAATTTGCCTCCATGACTGCCCATGCTTTCGTTCATATTTACAACCCAGTGCAAAAAATTGTCGCTGTCTCCCACTGGCACTCGATGTACTTTTATTCCTTCGACAACTTCATACATCGGCGCTTGGCCGAATTTCACCGTAATTAAGCTAACTTCGTGGCCTAATTTGACCAATTCTGGATATAACTCTGCCACATGGCGGGCAATTCCTCCCACTATTCGAGGTGGAAACTCCCAACTCATTACCAAAATCTTCATCTTCCCTCCCTCAGATTTTACAAATCTTAATTTTTTGTGATTAGCTACTTTATCAGATTCTTGCTAAAATTTAACATTTTTTTTAGATTTGCTCTCAAGTATATGTACCTAAATTATTTTAGACAATTTTGCTGCAATAAAGTTAAATTTCAGACTAAACTTTATTACAATTAATGGTATTATAAAAAGTTTTATAAAAATTATTTCCGATTGTGCTTAAAGTTTGCTTATTATCTTCGAGTAAGTATTTTTGCTTGAGAAGCCTGGCTTTTTGTTAATAGTTAATTGTTAGTTGTCAGTCGTTAGTAGGCAGAAAAAGTCGGTGTACGCTAGGGTGGGGCGCACTTGAAGCGATCGCCTTCCAAAAAAAAATAGCTAATTGTTATCGATCGACAATTAGCTATTAAACCAAAGGGTAGTGGGTCAAAATTCGCGTTCTAGAACCATCGATCGAGTTCGTAGTAATCGCTTTAGCGATTGATATAGATAAATCGCTAAAGCGATTACTACGAACGACCCCTGCATCTTTACCACTACCCAATTACCAAGGGCTGCCAATCATAGTAAAAGACGACCAATAATAGGGATGAGATAAAGTTTCATCCGCCAAAAGTGCCAATTCCGCAGGCAATTCCATAGCCCCTCTGGAAGCCAAAAGCTCGCCATTTTCCAAACGAACCTGCCCCTTAAGCATGGCAATTTGTGCGTCTCTTAAAGCCTCTGCCTTAGTGGGTGCATCTTGCAAATGACGATAAAATTCATTCATCAAAGCCAAAGTCCCGGCGTCGCTAACATACCACAAACTAGCTAAGGCAGTCTTAACCCCCGCCTGGACTGCTAACCCAGCAAAACCTAACTCGGCTTCTTTATCTCCCACGGCAGTTTTGCAAGCACTCAGCACCAATAATTCTACCTTTGGCCGCTCTAAATTTAACTTTCCTATTTCATTTAACCCCAACTTTTCTTCACCCCAAAACTGAATGTAAGAGTTACTCGGTTCTCCCGAAGTAAACTCTGCATGAGTAGCCAGATGAACTATTTCAAAGTTTTGTTTTTGGCGTTGAGAGATGAAATTTTCGATCGTAAAATCTTTATTTAAAAAAGCTTGACCTTGCCACAATGTATTTGTTATAGCAGACAATTCTACTGGTACTGCTGGCAAAGGATTTAGCTCTGTAAACTCCGACGCCCCCATTGCTAATACTTCAGAATTTTTAATCCCTTCATAACGAGTTTCGGTTAAATTATAAGCAGGAATTGTTGCCAGAGAATATTTTTCAATTAAAAACTGCTCGCCATCGTGTAATGCTGCCATTGGCAAACTACGCAAGCCGCCACCAACACACAACAATAAGGTATCTATTTTTTCAGCTTCCAGCTTCCTTTCTAGCGGTCTAATCATCCAATCGTATAATTGTTGGGCAGGTTTTAGATAGGATGTCCTGTTGCGTTTTCTCGGATTTGTGATTTCCGAACGTAGCTGTCTGACTGCTAGCAACAAACTATCCCGACTCGCTTCCGTTACGCTCAGTCCGATGGGTTTGGCGGATGGAAGAATTAATACTAATTGTAGTTGTTTTTCCCTGGGCCACATCCAGATAACAGCAGGTTTTGTACCTGTTATGTTACTAAGACTAGAAAGCTCAGTGGCTATTTCTTCTGCATCTTTGGTAACATCAGCAATATTTTTTCCGAAGTAGCCTTCGTAATCTTTTTTCCAGTGTTCCTCGACCGCCGTGACAGCTTCAATAAAATTTTGTCTGTCTAGAAAATTTTCCCAATCTGATTCCATTACGGCGATCGCTGGCAAGTTGTTCGTTAAATTGCCAATAGTTATAAGGCTGGCAAATACGCCTACAAATAGAAGTGCTAAAAGTCGGTTTTTGTTTTGAAAAAACATAAAAGGTACTCCCTTATTTATTAGTTTGTTAAAACTACACCCTAAAGCGCTAATAATTAACTCTTAAACATTAACCATTAACTATTAACTATTAGCTATCCCCTGGAAACTTAACTAAATCTAGTAAAATAGTTTAGAGCCTCTGAACCACAAACGACAATCTAAAATCTATAATCTAAAATAAATATGACACCATCTCCCAATAACGGAAAACCCGAACAAGCTTCTAATAACAATTTAACAGCTACCAAAGAACCGGAAGCAACCCCAGCAGAAAAGGAATATCTCGACGAGTTCCCCGATGAAGTGGAGATGTCCATCTTCGACCATCTCGAAGAATTGCGGCAGCGCATCTTCTATTCTTTAATTGCGGTAGGTATCGGCATCGTGGGTTGCTTCCTCTTCGTTAACCCCATCGTCCAATTGTTAGAAGTCCCGGCAGGAAATGTCAAATTTCTCCAACTCGCCCCCGGAGAATATTTTTTCGTCTCTGTCAAGGTCGCCGGTTATAGCGGTTTGCTCCTTGCCAGTCCCTTTATCCTCTACCAGATAGTAAGATTTGTTCTGCCGGGACTTAGCCTGCGAGAACGGAAATTACTGATACCTATTTTTTTCGGTTCTACCCTTCTGTTTGGGGTAGGGTTAGCGTTTGCTTATGTGGCGCTGGTTCCTGCCGCCCTCAAATTCTTTATCGGTTATGGTGCCGACGTGGTGGAACAAGCTTGGTCTATTGAAAAGTATTTTGAGTTTGTGCTGCTATTATTGTTCAGCACTGCTTTAGCTTTCCAAATTCCCGTTATCCAATTTTTGCTCGGTTTTTTAGGCATTGTTTCTTCCAGACAAATGCTTTCTGGTTGGCGA
Source organism: Cyanobacteriota bacterium (assembly GCA_034189005.1). GTDB lineage: Bacteria > Cyanobacteriota > Cyanobacteriia > Cyanobacteriales > Microcoleaceae > CALKCV01. Next base: position 13,348 of record JAXHVR010000131.1, read on the forward strand.
TATGTGGTTTTGGGGGCTACGGTGTTGGGGGCTGTCTTAACGCCTTCTACGGATCCTGTCACTCAAAGTCTTTTAGGCGGTGCGGTTTTGGGGCTTTATTTTGGTGGTATTAGTTTGGTCAAGCTGTCGGGCAGATAGTAAATAAGTAGGTAGGCAAAAATATTTGGACAAAGATTTCCCCGTAGAACAGGCGTCTCGCCTGTTTCCCGTAGAACAGGCGTCTCGCCTGTTTCCCGTAGAACAGGCGTCTCGCCTGTTTCCCGTAGAACAGGCGTCTCGCCTGTTTCCCGTAGAACAGG
>JAXHVR010000132.1:0-8079 GCA_034189005.1 Cyanobacteriota bacterium
ACAATTCACTTTTCCCCCGTAGATGAATTCTTCCTCTGGCCTCCCCCTTTTTAAGGGGGACGGGAGGGGGATCGAAAATGTACTTCACCGATTCAATAATCGCTATATTAATTATTAATTACTTAGAACTGTAGGGGTGGCAACAGCATTCGGTTTGAACGAGTACTCGTTCTGAGTGCCAGTATTTATCGAGATCGAATCAGGCCCATTTTATTCGGCCCGCCGTCCGTCAGCGTATTTTAGAAAAATTTTAGCTTTCCCACCCACACAATTAAGATTCAAGATGCTAGTATAATAAATATTGAGGGCATGTAGCTCAGTGGATAGAGCATCAGATTCCGGTTCTGAGGGCCGGGGGTTCAAATCCCTCCATGCTCGTGAAATAAAAAAGGGTGGTTCGTTAAGCACAACCTAGAAACCCGGTTTTTTTAAAAAACCGGGTTTCTTCATATCAGCCATTTTTTTGAACGGTTGTGCGGACCTTCGTGCAACCCAACATCTTTGTTGGGTTTCGCTTCGCTGCACCCAACCTACGAATGGCATTTTTTCTTGAGGGCGAAGGTATTGTCAAAAAAACCGGGTTTCTTTATTTTAAAAATGCACCACAACTAAACTTCATCCCCAGTTTTATCCTTAACCCCAGAAATAATGCGGGATAACTCGCTCTTTTCATTAACCGCAATTCGAGTGGGCGAACCGCTGATAATCCCTTCGTAACTGCGGAAAGAATCTTTAATCTCCGGTCCAGAAGCAGTGATACTGTATTCTCTAATCCCTTTATCGTGCCAAGAACCGCGCATTTTAAATACGTTAATAGCCCGCGACATATCCCCGCGAATCTCGACGTATTGCAGCATGATAATAGTGTCAGTAATTGTCGAAATATGGGAATCAGTAATTGAATGAGAACCCATAAATTGATCGCTAGTATTGGTGAAAAAGCCAGTTATTTCTTCCTGCTTCGCATAACCAGTTACCCCGATAACAAACTGCCGGAAAGCATTATTACTGACTCCCCTAGCTAAAGCAGAAAGAGAATCAATAGCAAGGCGAGAAGGTTTAAAGTCAGTTATTTCCGATCTAATAATTTGTAGGTGGTCTTCCAAACCTGCGGACTCTGGGTAAGTACATAAGATTTTGAGCAAACCTTTCTTTTCTAACTCTTCAAAATCGATACCCCAAGAACTAGCATTTCTGAATAACTGGGCCCTGGATTCTTCGTAAGCAAACAGAACCGTGCGATCGCCATTTTGGCAGCCATTTTCTAAAAACTTACTAACCAACAAAGTCTTCCCAGTACCAGTAGCGCCAGTTGCCAAAATAATCGAATCCTTAAAGAAACCACCCCCACACATTTCATCGAGGGTTTTATCCCCAGAAGAAACTCGCACGTTGGAAGAACGTTGAGTTAATCGCATCGCCCCCAGCGGGAAAATATTTATCCCTTCATTGGTCATCGTAAAAGGATACTCCCCTTTCATGTGGGTAGTACCTCGAAGCTTCAAAATTTCTATAGTCCGCCTGCGGCGTTCCCCTTCCAGTGCGTTTCTGACAATTACTACATTATCCGAGACGAATTCTTCCACCCCAAACCTGGCCACCGGACCGTATTCTTCAGTCCTTTCCGTAGTCATAATAGTAGTAGCACCCACTTGTTTCAGGCGAGCTACCAGGCGAAAAATTTCTCTTCTGACTACTCCGGCAGCATCGTATTGTTGAAAAACCGCCGTTAGAGAATCAATCGAAACTCTTTTTGCTTTATATTTACGAATGGCATATTGAATCCGTTCGATTAAGGCCGATAAATCGAAATTGCCTACGACGTCCTGTCCTTCCGGATCCGGAGAAGCATCCAAAATAAAAAGCTTTCCTTCATCTACCATGGCTTGTAAATCCCAACCAAAGCTGTAGGCGTTTTTAATAATATCGCTGGGGGATTCTTCAAAGGTTACGAAAACACCGGGTTCGTCAAAGTCAGTAATTCCGTTGTAGAGGAATTGAACTGAAAATAAGGTTTTGCCGGTGCCCGACGTGCCGCTAATCAAAGTTGTCCTGCCTAAGGGCATACCACCATGACTGATGTCATCAAAACCTTCTATGTTGGTGCGGATTTTCTTTACTGTCTTTAAATCATTTACAACTGGGGGTAAAGCGTCTGTCTTTTCTTTCATATCTGTAAATTTTAAAAAATCGAGATTACGATTTAATTATTGAGTTTATCGAACTGTTTTAACACATAAAACAATATATAGCAATTTTCTTTTAGTTGTGTCCAAAAGCCAGACGCTTTTTGGTAATGGGTAATTGGTAATTGGTAATAGGGAAGAAGGTTTCCATGATTTTTTGCTATTAGTAAAAAGCATGAGTATTCGTTTACATATGAGAAAGGAAACGCTATATGATTCATTTCCGACCTAAATTTGTTTAGTAATTATTCTCCGCATCCTGCAATTCTTCGTAAAGGATATCTAAACCAATTAATACTTTCTCTCGATCTGAGAGATCTCCAATGATTTTTCTCACTGGAGGGGGCAAGATTTTTGACAAGGTGGGAGTGGCCAAGATTTTATCTTCTTCTGCTAACTGTGGATTTTTGAGTACGTCTATTACTTTGAGAGCGTAAACTCCCTGAAATTCTTCTTCGAGGATATTTTTAAGAGTTTTTAATGCTCGTACTGAGTTAGGAGTATTTCCAGCAACGTAGAGCTTAAGAACATAAGTTGTTTTTAGCTGACTCATTTGGTTATTTATTAGTTATTGTAGGTTTATTTGGGCTTTTGGAATTAGTTACTCGGAGGTTTATTTTTCCAGATAAATATTATTTTAAGTCTGGGTTTCCAGTGTTTTTTGTTATTTTTTAACGATCTACTTAATTAGTTTTCTTTGCTCTCAAAAATACGAGCTTTCTCTGGGGTTAAGAATCTTTGGGAATCGACCTTCTATACATTTCACATAGATGAGCCATGGTGTCTATGAGAGTTAAACGATAATCTAGCAACAGATCTTCCTGGCGTCCTTCTAGTTTTAATTGGGTAGAAAATTCATCCATTAAATCCATGTGAATTTCCACAATTTTCGTCACTGGAACGTCGGAGAAAAAACTGATATTGACAAATTCATCTATTTGATGGTTAAGGTTATTATTTTGCGCAAAATAACTTAGAACAATCTGACGATATCTGGCTTTAAGTTGCTCCAAGAATTTTTGCCGCTCCCCTGGAGGCATATTTCGCAGGAAATTTTGGGGATTTCTTTTATAATACACGCCAAGGTATCCTAATCGTTCTCGTAGTTTATCAGCCAGTCGCTCTTGATGGCTTTGCAGAGACAATTCCTCTCGATCGCCCTTATTTCCTTTTTGAGGAACCTTTGCCTCAGAGTTTTTTGAATCGCTGGTAGGAGAAAGGTTGATAAACCCCGCGATCGCTTTCTCTATTTCTTCTTCGAGGCTATCTTGTTTGGAACTAACTAATTCCACTTCGGCTTCGTGGTAAAGAAATGACTTTGGGGGTAAGCGATTATTCTCTAATTCTTCTCGATATTGGATGGTGTTTTCCTTCTCGTTTCTAACTATTACTGCCGGTAAAAGAGTCGCTTTATCGTGCAATATACTCAGAACAGACGGCAACTCAGGACATTGGTACATCAACAAACAATCTATGTTTGCTTCTTGCTCTATAAATGTTAAAAACTTTACCGAAGAGTTGGTCAGAGTAACCGCATAGCGATCGCTCCCCAATAACAAACTTACTGGCGTAATGAATTTCTCAGTGGTTGTAAAAAATACGCAGATGGACAACGGGTTGGGTAAAACTTTAGCTCCTCCATCCAAGTTCCCCTCTAACTTTGTGGGACTCAAGTTGAATCTCTCCATTACAAAAAACTTAATATTCCATCAAGGCTTAAAACAATAATTGTAACTAATCTTAACATTAAATTTGGTTATTTCATCATTAGAACGGTAGGATAGAAATGTCGCCGATCTAAAAGAACTGGCTGTAGGGACTTGTTTTCTTGGGTAGATTCCCAAGCAATTTTTGTAGGTGGTCTAGGTGCTTGAGGAGAAGACATTTGGCAAATCAATGCCTCCCCAACGCGCTTTATAATTTTTGCAGCACAGCGGACGGACGGCGGCTTTCGTCGGGAGCTAAAAACAGCCCCAAAAAACTTACCTATGCTCCCGTCCGCAGAAAAGAAAAAACCGAAAAGAAAAAACCGAAAAATAAAAGCTAGTCCCACCTGCTAGAAAAATTCTTACTCTTAAAATTAAAACTCTAATTGGCCCTGCCTGGCTAGCTTTAGTCAAGCTATTAGGGAAATGCCTAAAGTTACTTATTTGACGAAAATGCCAAAATTATTATGTTCCTACCCAATGAAAGTTTACAAAAATTTAGTCAGTCGGTGCCTTTTTGCTCTCAAACAGAACCACTAGAAGCAGTAAGATCGATTTTTATCTCGGGCAATTGTGACTTAGTAGTAGTAGTAAACCACAAGCTAGCACCCCAAGGCTCGATCTATCTCCACAGCCTGCTGCCTTATATGGTGTCACATAACGAGATAAATGCTCGGCTTTCGCCCCAAACTCCGAGTGGTTTAAATCTCCAGAGGGAAAATAGCGAAAAAAAAAGACTTAAGACTAAATCGCCCCGGGCCACTAAAACGAAATCTTTTGATTGGCACAAACCTCTAAAATTTCTAAAGCCTCCAATTTTGAGCGGTCTGAAAGTATTACCCGCCCGACTAAGCCCGGCGGAGTTAATGTCATACCTCCACGACGGACCAAACGATCGCGAAGCTATTGCTCTGGTGGATGAAAAAGGCAAGTTTGTAGGCTTACTCGATCACCTCAGCCTCTTAGCGTTCTTAGCCCAAAAACAAAACTCAGAAAATGAGTATAGCTCTAAAACAAGACAAGTTTTCTCTAGGGAAGAGAAAAGCGTCACTTTAGAAGATAATCCCCTATTTCCTAGGGAGCAAGTTTCCACTGGAGGCTACCAAACAGTGGCAATGGCATCTCCAGAAGCTTCACCCTCTCTCATAGCTTGCCCCCTAAATAATGAATGGCCAGAAGAAACTACCCTGCAAAAATGTAACGACTTTACAAACATAGTAGAAATTTTGGAACAACTGCCTGTTCCGCTAATGGTACAAAATAAAGAAGGATTGGTTATAAGTCAAAATAAGGCATGGCGCTCTCAATTAGGAAGGGATAAGGAGCTAACAGAAATAGTAGCAAAAGCCGTTACGTTATCCCAAACAGAACAACAACAGCAAGAAGTAGCGATCGCCCCCAACAACACGGCCAGAGCCTTCTCCAAGATTACGATTCCAATAGGCGATCGCCTCCCATGTAGCTCTGGACCCCATTGCCCCGACTCCCCCCCATCGAACCAAGAGTTATCCTCCTTTTCCGAGCGGGCCCGAGGCGATGGTTACGTCTGTTTCTGTTCGATAAAAGCAGCCCAAGAACGAGTCTGGCAGTTCGCCTATCAACCCCTGTTTGATTTAAGCCTGGTCATGGCTCAAGACCTAACAGAAAAACATCTAGTCGCTCAAGAGTTAGAAGCCAAAAATGCCGATTTAATCAAACTAAATCGCCTCAAAGACGAATTTTTAGCCTGCATTACTCACGAACTAAAAACCCCCCTAACTGCCGTACTGGGATTGTCAAAATTGCTAGCCGGCGAAGCCCTTGGAAAACTAAACGATCGCCAAGGACGCTATGCCAATTTAATTCACCAAAGCGGTCGCCATTTAATGACCGTAGTTAACGACATTTTAGACCTGACTCGCATAGAAACAGGTCAGATGGAGCTAACTCCACAACCAGTTAAGATAAAAGAAGTATGCGATCGCGCTTATAAAGAAACTCTAGAACTGAGAACTAAAGGAAATGCAATCCCAAGCAATCCCAACCCCTCTGGGTCTGCCGAAAACGCGCAACAAACCAAATTTAGCATAAAAATAGAACCAGGCTTAGAGATGCTAGTCGCAGATGAATTACGCCTGCGCCAGATGTTAGTAAATCTCCTCTCCAACGCTCTAAAATTTACAGAGCTAGGCGGGAAAATAAAGCTCAAAGTCAGTCGATGGGAAAGGTGGATCGCATTTACAGTCTCCGACACCGGCATCGGCATCCCAGCAGAAAAACAACACCTCATCTTTCAAAAATTCCAACAATTAGAAAGTCCCCTAACTCGTCAGTTTGAAGGCACGGGATTGGGATTAGTATTAACCCAACGTCTAGCTCGCCTCCACGGTGGAGATGTTACCTTCATTTCTAAAGAAAATAAAGGTAGCGAATTTACCTTAATTTTACCTCCAAGTCCGCCCCCTCATGCTTCCATAAGCGTCAGGCAAACGAAAGAAAGTTTTAGCAAAAAGCGAGCGATCGAGCAAACAGCCATAAATAAACCCCCCAGCAAACTACCAATAACCAACAACCAAAAGCTAAATCCCAATTATTCCTCTCGTTTAATCTTAATCGTCGAAGCAGTTCCCCAATACATCGAAGATCTGACCGAAAAAATGACAGGTTTGGGCTATCAAGTAGTAATTGCCCGCTCTGGTGCGGAAGCGCTAGAAAAAGTACGCCAACTCCAACCAAGAGCAATTTTTCTCAACCCAGTCTTAACCGTATTATCTGGTTGGGACGTACTTACTTTACTAAAAACAGATCCAGATACTTCCGAAATACCAGTAATCATAACGGCAACCAGAGGGGATAAAGAACGAGCATCCCTACAAAAAGCAGACGGCTTCTTGAGCTTGCCCGTGCAACAATTAAACTTAGAAAAAACTTTAGCTGAGTCCCTCCAAACAGTCTCCTACATTCCCCATCAAAAGCTAACAATTTTACGCATAATTTATGGCAAAAATTCCCAAGCTTCTGCCCTAGAAGCCAAACATCCATCCATGTATGATTTATCCTTGTTGCTTCATCCTTATGACTGTCGAATAGTGGAAGCTTCCGAGATAGAAGAAGCAGAATTATTGGCACAAATTTGGCATCCTAACGTTCTCTTATTAGAAAATATTGGTAACGATCTAAACTCTCAAGAATCCATCGAAAAGATTTCTAAAGAGCCAACTTTAAAATCTATGCCTCTGGTAACTTTAGACGCACGAACCACGGAAGCTGCTAATGAAGTTAAAGGACTTTCCGTCTTTCCGTGTTTGGATTACGAAAAGGGCAGTAATAGCAAAGAAAAAACAGAAAACGATTCGGAGTTTATTGCATCGGCTTTATGGCAAGTGATTTCCATCGCCGCCCGTACCAATTTCCCCTCTAATATTTTGGTAGTTGATGTTTCAACCATCGTTGATTTTACAGCCTCTTCCTCAAAAAGTTTATCAGAAGAAGCAGCCATAATTTCCCAAGGCAGACAAGAGAAAAGTACCGCCGAAAACATAGAATCCTCCGGCAATCTCGATAGTACCCAAGCCTTAATTCAGTATCTAAAAATAGCTGGTTTTACGGGATTGCTAACTCGCTATTGGGCTGAAGTTTTACAACATTTACAATACCAAAGCACGGATTTACTCTTAATTTGCTTGCGCGGAAACCTACCATCGAAGCTACTGGAAGGATTATTGAATTTGAAAGAATTAAATCCGACAACTCCAATTATAGTATGGGAAGATGCGGATTTTACCCTGCCGGAAAATTTAACTTCCGCTAAACTTAATTCTATTTTAGGGGAAATAGCTAACAAAGTTTTGCCTTCTTCTACCTCAATGCCAGACCTGTTAGGGCAGATTAAACAAGCAATCTATCAGTCGAAAGTTAAAGAGTTTGTAACTAATAATTAATGTTCTACTTAAAACATTAAAAACAAAGAAGTCTCGCTTGTAGTAATCGCTTTAGCGATTTAGATAGGACTAGGTTGAAATCCCAAAGCTATTCAATCGCTAAAGCGATTACTACGAACTCTTGCTTGTAGTAATCGCTTCAGCGCGATTTAGACAGGACTAGGTTGAAATGCCAAAGCTATTCAATCGCTAAAGCGATTACTACGAACTCTTGCTTGTAGTAATCGCTTCAGCGATTTAGATAAGACTAGGTTGAAATACCAAAGC
>JAXHVR010000132.1:8179-13607 GCA_034189005.1 Cyanobacteriota bacterium
TATTCAATCGCTAAAGCGATTACTACGAACTCTCGCTTGTAGTAATCGCTTCAGCGATTTAGATAAGACTAGGTTGAAATCCCAAAGCTATTCAATCGCTAAAGCGATTACTACGAACTCTCGCTTGTAGTAATCGCTTCAGCGATTTAGATAAGACTAGGTTGAAATCCCAAAGCTATTCAATCGCTAAAGCGATTACTACGAACTCTTGCTTGTAGTAATCGCTTTAGCGATTTAGATAAGACTAGGTTGAAATACCAAAGCTATTCAATCGCTAAAGCGATTACTACGAACTCTTGCTTGTAGTAATCGCTTCAGCGATTTAGATAAGACTAGGTTGAAATACCAAAGCTATTCAATCGCTAAAGCGATTACTACGAACAGCCACTACTTAACAAAAAGCTTTAATGTTCGTTCTTTTTTCATTCTTGAGACGCACCCTCCACGCCGTTTTTTGAATTGACAAATAGTTCTTTGGAAACTCTCCCTAACAGATAAGGACCACCCCTGTCTAAATACTGGTAATCGCCCAGTTGTAACCCAGCATCAACGAACTCTTGAGGATAGCCGATAATTACAACCGTATCCGAGTTATCGCGTTCGGAGATTTTATCCAAAAATTCCCTCGCATTTGTCGCCCGGCGGAAGAAGTTTACTCGGTTTTGCGTGTAAAAAACTAAACTGGGTTTCTCGAAGCCAATCATAACTACTTCCTCCCCCGGCTGTCTGACTCTAACAATTGTCTCGGCTAATTCTCGCAAAGGCAACTGACGTTGGCTATCTACTAAAAATAATGTTGGCATAATAGCAAATATCAAAAATGCTACTAAGCCAAGAAAGTTAACAATTAAAACCCCGCTAATTTGTCTTTTAACTACCATAAATGCGAGAAGTAAGGCAGTAGTTAGCAAAATCAAACTCCCACTAATTAACAAGCCAGATTGTTGAATTGCTTCGGGAAAATTGGGCATGGAAGGATCTCCATCCAACCACTGGAAACTAATTAGAATTGCTAGGGCTAAAACCAGCAAAAATATTGCGTTCAATATTCCAGAGAAGTAGAAAAATTTATCTGCATTCTTCCCTCTTGGTTCCACTTTTTCTAATTCTGATAATCTCTGGTTATTGCTAATAATAAGACCGCCCCAAAATAATGCTGTGAGAATAGCGGCCGCCGGCATTAAAGGCAAGACATAACTGATTAGTTTGGTAGCAGCAATAGTGAAGAAAATAAAGATGCAACTAAACCAAAATAAGGCAAACAAACCTAAATGAGATTGGCGGGGTTGGCGACTCCAATATCGACGCTGCCAAAATTGAGTTTTAGCGATCGCTACCGGCAAATAAATCGACCAAGGTGCAAAGCCAACTAACACTACTAAAAAGTAAAAATACCACGGTCCCGCATGATGGTTGACTACGCTGGTAAATCTCTCAAAATTGTGATAGCCGAAAAAACTCTCAATATAAGCTTTACCATTTCTCGCAGTAACTAAAACGTACCAGGGCAAGGTTATCTCTAGGAAAATCACGCTGCCCAAAAAGGGGCGTATTTCTTGCCAAACTTCTCGAAATTTACCCACATATAAAAGAAAGCTACCAATAATTAATACTGGTAAAACAATTCCGACCGGACCTTTTGCCAAGACTGCGAAGGCGCTTAATATATAAAAGGCTAAGTACCAGCGGTTGGCTCTTGAGGTTTTTGTCGGGATCGCGTCATCTTTGCAAAAATACTTTAAAACTCTGCTACCCTGTTGCCTGTTGCCTGTTGCCTGTTGCCTAAAAGCGATAAGTTCTTGGTTCGCCTCAAAGGTGACGTGCTCCCTTTTTGTCTGCCCTGCATATCCTAAGAAAAACGCTAGCAAGGCCGAACACATAAAACCAGTCAGCAGCATATCGGAAACGCCTATTCTTCCCCAAGTAATGGTTTCTGGGTTGAAAGCCATCGTCGCCGCCCCGATCCAAGGCACGAGGAATCTCGCTGCGGGCATTTTTTTTACAATTTTGGCTCCTCGATCGCCTAAACTGTAATGGCCGTAGCTGTAAAGGGTGTAAAATCCAAAGCTAACCAGGGCGATCGCTGCTATCGCTGAAGGCAGGCGAACGGCCCATTCGTTGACACCAACAAGGCCATAAGCGATGGCCATTAGCCAGTAGATCCCTGGTGGTTTATCGAAGCGAGTCTCGCCATTGAAATAGGGCGTTATCCAGTCCCCAGTTACAGTCATCTGACGAGCAGCTTCCGCAAAAAGCGGTTCGGTTTCGTCGATTAAGCCCGTATTTCCTAAATTCCAGAAGAAGGCAAGCCAGCCTATTAAGCATAACCAAAGCAAGGACAGCAAGCAAGGTAAAATTAGACTTTTGTCTCGCTCTTTCCAGATATTTGCGGCCTCGGCCACATTCATTTTTTTTAACGGCAACATGGGTGTCTTTCTATCGGGCAATAAACTTCAAAATTAGTTTTTAATTATTAGACTTCTTGCAGAAGTAGGCAACAGGCAACAGGCAACAGGCAACAGGGAAGAGTTGGGAGCATCTCAATTTTGAAGAAAACCAAGATTTTAACGCTTTTAGGCAATAGGCACTATTGCTACAGGCAACAGGGAAAAGAGGTTTTCAGCGCCCAAAAATGTTTTTGCTTTCTCTGAGATGCTCCCGAAGAGTTTTTAAGGAAAAAGGAACGAAAAACGATTTTATTTTGACTTTTGCAAGAGGTCTATTCTTTGTTTTTTTTTACGCTAACCACTAACTGCTAATAATCATGCAAAATACCAGATTGGATCGATTGTTTGATGTTATTAACGAGCGACTTACGTTATGGTTGCGCAATCCTTGGCGACGAATTTCTCTGTTAATTATTAGTATTTTATTTGGCAACTTCTTAGCTACGGTTATCTCGACTATTGCCGGACAAGAAGGTTATTTAGATGTGACTTATGCCGTGATTTGCCTGCTAATTACTGAATTTTTAAGTTGGCTTGCTTACCGCAGTTATTCTCGCTTGTCGCCTTCTTTTTTGAGAGATTGTTTGAATGGTTTTAAAGTGGGTCTGACTTATGGTCTGTTTTTAGAAGCTTTTAAATTGGGTTCTTAACCGGAATATCGTTCTTTTCTGCAAGGCAAATAATGACACAATTTAATTTACCTTTAATTTTTATTTTAAGAAAAATACAGGCAGGAAAGTCTCCCAGCGCGGAAGAATTATTACTACTAAAAAAACTAGAATTAGAAGACAAACAAAAATCGCAAGCCTTCGGCATTACCAAAGAAAATGTCGCCGAAGTTATCGAAGAGCGATCGCTCTTATTTCTCTCCCTAATTGAGGAAAACGAGAAACTACCTTTTTCTTTAAGCGATCGCCAGGGAACTCTCTGGCATCTCTGGTTGCCTCTAGCAATTCAACTAGCAAAAAAACGGAAAAAATTAGGTCGTCCTTTAATCCAAGGTATCTTAGGAGTCCAAGGAACCGGCAAAACAACTTTAGCTAGAATTCTCATCCTTATTTTAGCAAAAATTGGCTATAGTGCTATTAGCATTTCCCTAGACGACCTTTATAAAAGTTATAGCGATCGCCAGCAACTTAAAAAACAAGACCCCCGTTTAATTTGGAGAGGTCCGCCTGGAACCCACGATGTCGAACTCGGCATAGAAATATTAGATAAACTTCGGCAACCCTCGGACAAAAACTCCCAACAAGAATTAATTGAAATTCCTCGCTTCGACAAATCGCTTTTTGCCGGCGCGGGCGATCGAACCAAACCGGAAATGGTTAGCAATATAGATATTGTTTTCTTCGAGGGATGGTGCGTCGGAGTTCGACCAATTGACTCTGGCACTTTTGATTTTGCACCCCCTCCGATTATTTCGGAACCAGACAGACAATTTGCCAGAGATACGAACAGCAAATTACAAGAATATTTGCCTCTTTGGCAAAAGTTGGATAGTTTAATCGTGCTTTATCCCACGGATTATCGAGTTTCTAAAAAATGGCGACTCCAGGCAGAAAAAGAAAGGATTGCCAGAGGAAAGTCGGGGATGAGCGATGAGGAAATAGAGCGGTTTGTCGAATATTTCTGGAAAGCATTGCATCCAGAGTTATTTGTTAAGCCTCTTCTGGGGAATTCAGAATTAGTCGAAGTAGCGATCGAGCTATTGAGCGATCGCTCCATCGCCAGAATTTTTCGCCCTACAACTAAACCTCAAACTTCTGTAGTTCGTAGCAATCGCTTTAGCGATTCATATAGATAAATCGCTAAAGCGATTACTACGAACGGTCGCTAGAGATTTTAAGGCAAAGGTGCTGGTTTGAGACAATTTACCACATCAGTTAAGACGCAAACCGGCAATTCCAAAGCCGTATCTCGCAAATTAGCACCTTCCAAACTAGCGCCATCGAAATTAGCTAAATTAATATTAGTCTCGATTAACTTAGCAAAATTCAGATTAGCATTAGAAAAGTTAGCACCATTCAAATTGGAACCCCGCAAGTCCGCATTGTAAAGAGTTGCTGAAGAGAAATTAGCATTTTTCAGATTAGAGCGAAATAAAAATGCACCTCGAAGATTGGCATTAGAAAAGTTAGAATCGCTCAACATAGATTCGCTCAAATTAGTTTCGTAAACAATCGCATTTTCAAAAACGGCCCCAGTAAGGTCCGTTTGCCCTAAATTCGCATAAGTAAGGTTGGCATTACTAAAATTTGCCTCTCGCAAATTACTACCGCTTAAGTCAGCTTTAAATAAATTAGCACCCGCCAGATTAGCTCCCCCAATATCTGCACCAGCTAAATTAGCATCGTGCAAATTCGCCCCCGACAAGTCCGCATCAAAAAGGTTTGCACCTCTTAAATCCACATTAAACAAGTTCGCACCGCTTAAATCGCATCCCTCGCACTGCTTAGTTTCTAATAATCTAATAACATCATCTGGGCTTTGTGCCTTACTAGGAAGTCCCAACCAAAGCGGGCTTAACAATACGGCTGCTGCTAAGATTTTAGATTTCATTTTTCCTCCATTATTGTTAATAGACCTCTTGCAAAAGTCGCTTGTAAAATCTTTTTTAGCTCTTTTTTCCTTAAAATCTCTTCCCCTGTTGCCTGTTGCCTGTTGCCTGTTGCCTACTTCTGCAAGAAGTCTAATAGTTATTTCGGGAAAACTCCCGTTTTTATTATAGGATTATTTGAACGAGCGATCGCCTTTTCATTTAACCATTTCCAGGCACTATCTGACTTGAGGCACGGAATCCCCATCCTTTCATACTCTTGTCAAGAATCTAACACGCCTGGAAAAAATTGTCAACCCCCCCAAAAAACATCATAAATACCTATTCATAAAAACCAGAATTTAATTATTAATTATTAGACCTCTTGCAAAAATAAAGACGGGGCAAAGCATTTGGACATAAAAACCTCTGGTTTTCAACAAAA
>JAXHVR010000133.1:0-2507 GCA_034189005.1 Cyanobacteriota bacterium
CTTGCTGTTTAATAAGTTATCGACTTGTCGGGATCCGGTTCCCTATCGCCCAACAACCAATTTTATTTAAGTACCCGTGCAAAATTAATTAGACATTTGGAACAGGCGAGACGCCTGTTCTACGGGCAAATCCGAGGTCTAAATATTTTTGCCTACCTACTTAAGACCAGTTCCACTCCTTAACATCGGGTGCATTTGATATCTGTAAATACACTTTTGCTGCCTACTAACAACTAACAACTGACAACGTTCCAAGCATCAGTAATTTCCTGGTTTTTTCATAAATCTATCTCCACCCTTGACACCCAGCTAGATAGCTGTCTATAATTAATCAAAACTAATAACAAAAGTACTGCTTATAGAGAGGATATTGCCATGCCTGTTTACGATTATTTCTGTCCTACTAATAATGAAAAAGTCGAAGTTTGGCACAGTATTAAAGAAGAAGCGAATACCTGGGGAAAACTATGTGAATTAGCTAAACGCGACGTTGGTAATACTCCAACTGATGCGCCGGTTCGTCGGATGATTAGCGCCCCTAGAATAATTGTAGAAACTGGAATTAGCGATTTAAAAAGTCATGGATTTAGCAAGCTCGTAAAACGAGACCAAGGAGTTTATGAAAATGTAACTGCCACCGACGATGAAAGTCGGATTGTTAATATAGGCGATCGCGATACTTACCCCAATTTAAAAGAAAAGTTAGGAGATTAATCAGGCGCATTTCAATTTTGAATAAAACCCCAAAAATATCGCTTTTGGTCAGTTGTTAATTGTCAGTTGGAACATCCATCGCAATTGTCTTTTTGCAAATATGAGATGCACCAGATTAATCCGGTGCATCTCAACTTGTTTTTTAATCCGGCTTTTTGTCAGCAGCTAAAAACTGTCGCAAACGAAATAAAGTCAAGGTTTGACCTAAATTAAGAGGTAAGGCAGACACTCCCTCTATGCGAGATTGTATCCAACCATCACCCCAGTACCACTCGTGGAAGCCGTCAACTCCTTTACTTAATAACAATCTCAAACAATTGGACTCGGCCCTATCTACATAATGCTGAACTTCTACGGGCCCGAGCCAGCTAGTAAATTTGATGCCCGGTTCCAATCGTTCGGGGAGTCCCGTAGAAAAACGTTCGGGCCATAACCACTGTTTCAACTGGGCGGGACGCAACAAACTGTCCCTTAAAGAGGCTTCTGATGCCTGAATTTCTATGCGTAAATGGCTTTTCTGAAAAATACCTAACATATTGCTAATAGAGAATAGAGAATAGAGAATCCAAAATGGATAAGCAGTCGTGCAAAATAATTAAAACAAAAATTTCCCTGCGGAGGGCGCAATTATTAACGGAAATTCCCCACTAGAACGAAACGTCCGACAATTATTAATTATTAATTATTAATTAGACTTCTTGCAGAAGTAGGCAACAGGCAACAGGCAACAGGCAACAGGGTAAGAGATTTTAAGGAAAAAAGAGCTAAAAAAGATTTTACAAGCGACTTTTGCAAGAGGTCTATTATTAATTACGGTTGTGGGGAATCCATCGCGCGGCGAAAAAGAGAACCACCCAAGGAGAAAAACCTAGAATAGAAAAGAGAATTTTAAGAAATGTAAGGATTGTAATGGCAGACCAACTAATTAGGGCCACGGCAGCGGATGGTGGTATTCGTGCGGTGGGTGTAGTTACCACCCGCTTAACAGAAGAGGCCAAAGGCAGACACAAGCTTTCTTGGGTAGCCACGGCCGCTCTGGGTCGCACGATGGCAGCAGGACTGTTGCTAGCTTCTAATATGAAGACTCCCAAATCGAGGATCAATATTCGCATCCGGGGAAATGGCCCCTTGGGAGGGGTGATGGCGGATGCGGGACTAGATGGAACGGTTCGGGGCTATGTAGATAATCCTAGCATCGAGCTTCCTCCCAATGCCAAGGGCAAATTGGATGTTGGTAAGGCCGTTGGTCCAGAAGGCTTTGTTTATGTAATTCGGGATGTGGGCTACGGATATCCCTATTCCAGTACGGTAGAGTTAGTCTCTGGAGAAATTGGAGACGATATAACTCATTATCTGGTAACTTCGGAGCAAACGGCTTCGGCCTTAGTTTTAGGAGTGTTCGTCGATGCTAGCGGGGTACAAGCTGCAGGAGGACTGCTGCTACAGGTCATGCCCAAGGCTGCTAGCGATGAAGAATTGGTTGGAACTCTAGAATCGAGAATAGCTCATCTCTCGGGGTTTACTCCTTTATTGCGCGCTGGCAAGACTTTGCCACAGATTTTTGAGGAACTTTTGGGAGATATGGGGCTAAATATCTTACCAGAACGCCAAATAGTCCGCTTTAACTGCGACTGTAGTTTTGAGCGGGTTTTGGGCGCTCTGAAAATGTTTGGGGTAGAAGAACTCAGGGATATGATTGAAAAAGATAATGGGGCTGTGGCCACTTGCGAATTTTGCGGGGAAACCTACCAGGCTACCAGCGAACACCTCTCGGAGTTAATTGATGAGTTGCA
>JAXHVR010000133.1:2607-9809 GCA_034189005.1 Cyanobacteriota bacterium
GGTTTTTGTTTAAAACCTGGGTTTCTGGGCTATGGATTAATATCCCTGCCGCAAAGATTCCCTGGTTCTTGGGAAGCTCAACCTCTGGCCCTTGACTTTTGACTTAATAAGTATTTGGGATATAATGCCAATTCAACTGAGTTGCTGTTGCTACAAGCTTTATGAAATAAACTAGGTGCAATAGCAGAGTAGATCTCAAGTAAGTAGTTAGGCAGGCAGAATTTGAACAAAAGTTTATTCTCTTGCTAGACCTGTATTAGGGGTAATTCAGCAGTCAGGCCTCGCGGCAGGGCAGTAATTATTAATTATTAATTATTAATTATTAATTATTAGAAGTTCTTCGTCGGGGCAGCATCTCAAGGTAAAAATTTGGCTCGCGGTAGTGGTGGAAGCTTATGAATGAAAAAAATCAAGGAATCAACCGTTGGCATCCTTCCGGGGGTCAGCAACGGCCATATATTCAACCGGCGGCAAAACTGATTCCCCAGGAGCGGAAAACGGGGGCAGAAAGACGCCGAGAGCTAAAAGCTAAAAATAATCCTTTGATGATGCAAGATCGATCGCCTAGAACCCTTCCTAAAAAAGAAGAATTGGCCTTAAAACAACGAGGGCCATCTGTTAAGAACAGACGAGAAGCTAGGGGATGGGGCTGGCCTATATACTGGCTGTTTTGGATGGTGGCGATCGCCGCCATCCCTGGTGGGGCGGGATTAACTGCTCTTAATGAATTAATCCGCCTCCCTTCCCGTCACGATTGCTCGGAGTTATATTTACCCCTGACTTCTGCGGCGAAACGTTTATATTGTGCTGATGTGAAGGCTTCTTCAGGGAGCATTCCAGGTATGCTAGAGGCGATGGCTCTAATTAATGTCCTACCAGAAGATAATCCTCTGCGCCCACAGGTAAATAGTAAGATAGAAAGATGGTCTGAGAAAATACTCTCTTTGGGAGAGATGGCTTTCCAAGGGGGGAAAATAGAAGAGGCGATCGCTATTGCCAAACAAGTTCCATCTAACGTTCCTTCTTATTCCTTGGTGGAAAATAGAGTGTCTAAGTGGGAAACGATTTGGAACAAAGCTGAGGAAACTTACAAGAGAGCGGAGCAGAACGTACGCAACGAACGCTGGCACGATGCTTATCTTGAGGCAAGTCGCTTGCTGTCGGTTCCTAACGACTACTGGGAAAATACTAAATATGTAGAGTTGACCGGTCGCATTCGGCAAGCTCGCAAGGATGGCAGAAAGTTGAACCAGGCGAGAGACTTGGAAGAGAAAGGAGGATTCGATAATCTGGCTGAGGCTACTAAGCTCGCCGGTGAAATACAGCAAACAAGTTATCTATACGACGCAGCTCAAAAGCAAATTGCTGAGTTTGGTAACAAAATATTAGACCTTGCTTTGGTAAAACTGGATGAGGGAGAGTGGCAAGAAGCGATCGTAATGGTCGGCAAGGTTCCTCGGATCGAGACCTTGCAGAAGACGGCGGAAGATGTGGTGGTGTTGGCGCGGGCCCATTCTCCGGCGGAACTGGGAACGGTGGGAGGTATTGAGGATGCTATTCGTCGGGCTAAAGAGATAAGCGGGGAACGTCCCCTCTATGGCAGGGCGCAAAGGTTGATTAATCGCTGGGAACGGGAAATAGGCGATGTTGCTTCTATCGAAGAAAGCGAGAAGCTGGCAAGAAGGGGTAAGGTAAGCGACTTGAGATCGGCGATCGCTAAGTTGCGAACTATTCCGTCTTCTAACCCTCGGGCTTTAGAAGCTCGGGGTTTAATGGCTCGCTGGACGAGCGATATAGAGAAAATAGAAGATGCTCCTCTGCTGGAAAAGGCCGACCGAATGGCTAGTTTTGGCGATGTTGATTCTCTTCAAGCGGCGATCGCTTCTGCAAGTCAGATTGGCAGGGGCAGGATTCTTTATCCAGAGGCCCAAAAAAGAATTGAAAATTGGACGAGGAGAATAGAACGATATCAAGACCAACCGCTGCTGGATAAAGCGCAGCAGCTTGCTTTCTCGGGTAAGTTAGGGGAGGCGATCGCTGTATTACAAACTATCGGCCCCAGAAGAGCTCTCTACAACCAAGCTCAAACTAAAATCCGTAACTGGTCTGGGGATTTGGAAGCGGACAGGACTATAGAAAATGCTCGCCTAGCGGCTAGCCAGGGAACTCCAGATGCTTATATAACGGCGATTATGTTGGCAGACCGAGTGCCTACTTACAATCGCAACCGCCAGAAAGCAGATTTGGTAATCAGCGAGTGGAGCCAACAAATTTTACTGCAGGCAATGGACGCGGCTAATAGCGACCTCCGAAGGGCGATCGCTATTGCTAAGAAGGTTCCTTCTGGTACTAGCGGTTACGATGGCGCCCGAGCGCAAATTAAAGTTTGGGAGAGTTTGCTCGATAGTTCGCGATCTGTGGAGTACGGACAGCCAGTGGAGGAGGAACCGAGACCGAGGCGGGAGGAACCTTCTTTTAATTATCCGCTCTTGGAATAGCTAGGGATAGGTAATTAATAATTAATAATTAATAATTAATAATTGTCGGGGGTTTGTCGTCTGGGTGGCGATGGAGCGTTAATAGAGGCGCGATCCGCTAAATCGCTTTAGCGATTACTACGAGCAAGTGGCTGTTCGTAGTAATCGCTTTAGCGATTTTAAGAAGAAAAAGTGTCTTCCTCCGCCCCCTTCCTGACCGCGTTTTCGTCGGGCAGAATTCTAGAACCAAATTTCCGAGCGTAAACTTGAGTAAACTCGGCCCCAAACATAATAATTTGCGATGAATAATACACCCAGGCTAAAAGTACAACTAAAGAGCCTGCGGCTCCGTAAGCCGAACCAAAAGTTCCCCTTCCTAAATACAGTCCTAACACAAACTTACCTATGGCGAATAGCAAAGATGTAATAGTCGCTCCCATAATGACATCTTTCCAAGCTATCTTGACATCGGGAACGAATTTATATAACAAAGCAAATAGCAAGCCCGTTATTACAAAAGACAAAACGAAATTAAAAATCTGCCACAGAAAATCAAATCCTGGAAGCAAACTGCTGCCAAAATTACTCAAAGCAGATAGGGTCGCATTGAGGACTAATGAAGTTAGCAACAATAGACCTATTACTAACACCATTGAAAATGAAAAAAGCCGCTTTCTAATGAACTGACCGATGCCTTGTCCTGGTTTTGCTTTCACGTTCCAGACCAAGTTTAGGGCATGTTGGAGTTGAGCGAATACCCCGGAAGCGCCTAGTAATAAAAGTCCTACGCTGATGAGAGAGGCGATATTTTTTAGCTTGGGGCGATCGGCATTATTGAGAGCAGTTTCGATCGCTTCGGCACCGCTGGGGCCTACTAAATTCTGAAACTGGCTCATAATCTCTCCTCTGGCGGCTTCTTCTCCGAAAATCGAACCGGCGATCGCTATGCTAATAATTAAAATAGGTGTCAGAGAGAAAACGGTATAATAGGCTAAGGACGCTGCTAAAATAGACACGTTATCTTTTTGCCATTCGCCAAAGGTTTCCCGCAACAAATCAAATATTGTCAGAGAACTTTTCTTTATTTTTTGAAACATAATTTTTCTTTTTAATAAATAGATCGGCAAAGGTAACCGGTACTGGTTCGCTAGCTTGTTCGTAGTAATCGCTTTAGCGATTTATCTATATCAATCGCTAAAGCGATTACTACGAACTACCGCTACATCTCGATCGGTACCGACTATCCGCAGCTTTGCTAGCTTCATTTAACTCGACCATCTATCCATCGGCATCTAACCTTAGATAGAATTTACGCTCTGGCGCGGATATTCAACAATAGTCCAGAAACCCGGTTTTTAATAAATAAAAACCGCGCCTTCTTAATTCCCAATTGCAGCGTACCGCGCAATTTCTCTATTTTAAAAACTCCCGAACCACTTTTAAATAAGTTTCGGCATCTTCCAACATAGGAAAATGTGCGGTATCTTTCATCATCGCATATTCTATTTTGTCATTGGAATTCGCTGCCATTTCCCCCATTTTGGCGGGAATGATGATGTCGCGTTCTCCAGAAACTAATAAAGTTGGAACTGTTAATTTTTCAAACTCCCGGGGCAGCCACTCGGTGGCTTCTTTACTAACAGAAGTTAATACAGTTCCATAAGCTGCATCGAAGTCTGCTAAGAGAAAATCTTCTAAAAAAGCTTGACTGATTTCTCCGGGTAAATCTTTGTGCAAAAATCGCGCCATAAACAGTTTATTCGCGAAAGGAATTTGTGCCAGCCATTGGGGGCGAAAGGCTACTACATAACGACTGAATTGGTGAAAGGTATTAAAGCTTTTTTCGTCGTATTCAAAGATGCCGCTACAGGTAAGAATTGCTCGCTCGACTTTCTCTGGATATAAATTAAGAAATAAGACGGCGATGGAACCTCCCAAGGAGTGAGCGTTGAGATAAATTTTGTCTAAATGTAAACTTTCTAATAAACCGGCTAAATCCTGCGCATAACCAGTAAGTTCGTAGCGCTCTTCTGGGGATTTTAATTCAGGAGATAAAGGCGTACGCCCGAACCCTCGCAAGTCGTAAATCAAACAATCAAATTTATCGGAAAGTGCCCTTGCCGTACTTTCCCAATACCTCCCAGAACCTCCCCATCCGTGAATAAATACCATCACCGGTTTGGCAATTCCAGACTCTTCTGGAGTCTTAATCCACTCGTAATAATGATCGACTCCGTTAACGTTGATATAAGATTTTTTCTCTTCTAATTGCATTCTGTTTTTTTCTCTCTAGTTAAATTGGGTAGCTAATTGTTAATTGTCAATTGTTAATTGTTAATTGTCAATATGTTTTTTTAAGATCTGATTGACAAACTCCGCCGCCGTTGCAGGAGATGCGGTTTTTGCTCCGACATTTTCGTTTAACCACCAACCCCGGGCCGTCTGGGGCGATCGCCATAAGTCTAAATGTTCTACTGCCGGGTCGGCATAGAAGCTCTCCTGTCCGCCTCCCAACAAGGCGGAACTCCAATGAGTAAAGCGATCGTGGCTGATGCGGTAGATGGGAAAATCCCCCCCCAAGGGCATTCCCCAACCGTCAACGGCAATAAAGGCTTTCACCCTGCGGCCCATCTGCCGCCAACCCCAGGCAGCCCCGATGGCCCCCACTGCCCCGGCGCTGAAACTAATAAATAATAGTCCCGTTTCTGTCCCGCTTTCAGCGATCGGCTGTTTTGCGCAACATAAAAAGTTTAAAATGTCAATAGCCGAATAGGGGGCAGAATCTTCTGCGGGAAAAATAAACAAATCCCCCGACTCCTCTAGGTCGCGCCAGTTCTCAAACAATCCCTCTAAAAAGCCTTCCGTTAACTCAGGGCCGTGGAACCCCGGACAAATAATAATAGACATTCCTTTTTCAATTCTTAATTTTTCATAAATTCCCCGTAGAACAGGCGTCTCGCCTGTTCCTCCCCCAATCCCCCGTAGAACAGGCATCCTGCCTGTTGGTCTTTCAATTCTTAATTTTTCATAAATTCTCCGCAGAACGGGCCCTAGCGCCTGTTTCGCCCCAATCCCCCGTAGAACAGGCATCCTGCCTGTTTCCCCCCATATCCCCCTCCCCCGGTTAGGGATGTTAAACTAACCAGCGTACCTAATTATTAGAGGAATTATCCCGTGGTTGCGACACCCGAAAAAATTCAACAACCGACCTCTTCAACTCCTAATAATTCCGACCGAGTGGCGGTCTTGTTAATGGGTTATGGCGAGGTTGAAAGTTACGAAGATTTTGCTAATTACAACGAACAGGCTTTAAATTTATTAACTGCTAAATTTGCTCCGGTTCCTACTTGGATATATCCGCCTTTAGCGAAACTTTTAGCAGTTTTCGATCTGCACGAATGGAGTCACCAACACGGTAATTTTATCTCGCCCCACAATGCAATTTTTGAAGGGCAGCGGGCGGGAATAGAAAAACATTTGCAGGATAAATGGGGCGATCGCGTTAAGGTTTTTAAAGCTTTTAACTTCTGCGCGCCGTTTTTGCCGGGGCAAGTTTTGGAGCAAATTAAGGCCGAAGGGTTCGATAAGCTGTTAATTTATCCTTTGTTAGTAGTGGATTCTATTTTCACTAGCGGTATTGCGGTGGAACAGGTTAATAATGCTTTGGCGGGGTTGAGCGACGGTGGCGAACATTGGGTGAAGGGACAGCGTTATATTCCTTCGTTTTATAACGAACCAGCTTATATCGATTTAATGGCCGAAATGGTAGAAGAGGAAATAGCTAAGGATTTAGCGGTGGCTCATTTGCCTTCTCAAACTGGTATCGTCTTGATGAATCACGGTTGCCCCCACAAGGCTAAGGGTTTTACTTCCGGTATTGATGAGAGTCAGGCTCTTTTCGAGTTGGTGCGGGAACGTTTGATGTATCGCTATCCTTTGATTTCGGTGGGTTGGTTGAATCACGATACGCCTTTAATTGATTGGACTCAGCCGGATGCGAAGACGGCGGCGAAGAATCTGATCGATTTGGGGGCAACGGCGATCGTGATGATGCCTATCGGTTTTGCTACGGAAAATCACGAGACTTTGTTAGATGTGGAGCATATTATTGAGGCTTTGCGGCGGAAGCATCCAGAGGTAACTTATCGCCAACTCAAATGCGCTAACGATCGCCCGGAATTTGTCGAGATGGCGGCTGAGTGGGCCAATCCGCAGATCGAGGCCTTGTTTAACGAGAGCGCGATCGCTGTTAATCCTTCCTTGGCGGCAGCGCAAGCTCAGGCAACTCAAGGTCATCATCACCACCACCACGGCGACGACCATCACCACGACCATCACCATCACCACCATTAAATAACGTCCCGTAGAACAGGCATCCCTGCCTGTTCGCTAAAATAGTTCGTAGCGATCGCTTGAGCGATAAAAAAGCTACTGGAAATCGCGTTCGAGCGATCGCTACGAAAGGTCGTTTTTACGAATTAAGGAGGTTTCTATGACAGAGGTTATAACGTTTACAAAAAGAGAAAGAACTCTTATTGAAAATATCCGCCGACTGTCTCCAGAGAAAGTTGTGGAAGTAATAGATTTTGTGGATTTTCTCAGTCAACGAGAAGTAGGAACAACAGAAGCGATCGCTGCTGCTAAACTTTCGGAGGGAGCTTTTCAAAAAGTGTGGAATAATCCAGAGGATTCCGATTATGACTGCCTATAAATTCGGCGATATTG
>JAXHVR010000133.1:9909-13571 GCA_034189005.1 Cyanobacteriota bacterium
TCGCCTAGAACTTGAGAAAGTTTTGCAAGATATTTTTGGGTAATAAAAAATTCTATCGAATAGTTCGTAGCGATCGCTTGAGCGATAAAAAAGCTACTGGAAATCGCGTTCGAGCGATCGCTACGAACCACAATTAATTAACGGCAAATTCGGTAAATTGCCTCATATAAGGGGAATGATATCCCAAGACAATATCCTGCTTGGGAACTCCTAATGCTAATAATTCTTCTGCTAAACCTACCTCAGTGCCGTTGTATTGAATCCAGATTTTTTCGTCGATAATGTCAATATGGATAATACAGCCATAAATGCGCTTTTTATCGTTCCAGCCGACGCGAAAGAATAAATAATGATCTCCCACTGGGTCGAAAATTAGCTCGTTTCTTGCATCGCCATAAGCTAGTTTGTATTGTCCGTATTCCGAGATAACGTTTTTAATTGCTTCTCGGTATTTTTCTAGTTTTTCCATCTAACTATTGCCTCGTTATCTGAATCATAAACTAAAAGATTTATTTGGCTATTTTCTACAACGGATTTAATAAAATCCTGTGAAAAAAATGCTTGATAAGTTCGTAAAGGAACTCCTAAATAGAGTAGTCTTTCCGGTTCTTCTTCTGCCAAGGCATAACGATAATTAATAAATTGTCCTACTGCTAGATGAAAATCATAAATTGCCGATTTGCCGAGAAAACTTTTAATCTCAACGGCGATTTTTTCTCCTTTTTTTTCAGCAGCAATTAATTTTTCCGCACCTAAGTCGATAGACATTTCAATACTACCAACAGCGACGGACAGTGGGTCGTGAGTTATGGTCCATCCTTCTTTTTCTAGGGCGCGTTTGACGTTATCGTGAAAAATATCTTTTGCAGCCATCGATCGCCTTTTTCCTATTTAATAAAGACCTTTGTCAATTGACGCTAAGGGAGCTTGAATCATTGTAACTCAGCAAAGCGATCGCCCCCGGCATTAACGAAGATAGCGTGGGGTGTAACCCCTCAGATAGGTAGGTAGTTCTTCCTCATCGACTTCATAGTAACAAATCAAAAAAGTCTTGTCAAGGGTTTTCTCTAACTTTTTTTGCGAATTTGTAGCGATCGCCAAGGACGATGCTCGCTTCACGATCGGCGACTGGGGTTTCCCCGTGGTTATGGTGTCTGGTGGGTGAGTTAGGTTGCGCGGAGCCAGGAGGTTTGAGAAACCGGGTTTTTCGCAAAAACCCGGTTTCTGGCGGTCGATGGGGTTGGGGTTAATGAGGACGGAAGGCTATATCGCAGATTTCGAGCGTATAATTCAACCTTTGAAGCGAACCAAATATGTGTCGCTTTTTGTTAGTTGTTAGTTGCAAAAAAAAATTCTTTGCACTCGCGCTCCGCGCTCTCGGTAATTGTCGTTGGTAGCGATCGCTACCAACTTTTTAACTTGCTTCTCCCGCTCGTTTTAATGCTTCTTTAATTAGGCGATCGCTTATACGGAAATCCGCTTGCAATAGTTCTTCTAATAACGGCTTTATTTCATTAATTACTCCTTGACTTTTTGCTCGCAATAACATTCCCACGGTTCCTGTAACTTTTAAGCCTATTTCAAGAGCAACGCGACGGGCTTTTTTATCGTCAAGAATCAAAATCACATCGCCAAGTTCCATAGCCAGAGCAATTGTTTCTGCTTCGCCGGGATCCATTTGAGTTTTTAAAGTAGCGACTATCGCCGTATTTTTTACTTGCTGCACCTTGAGCCAACTTAGATAACTTCTAATTTCAGCTACCACCATCGGCGGTGCAAATACAGTACTAAATACTTGAGGCAATAAGTCAGTTTTAGATATGCGTTCTAATCCGATTAGACAGGTACTATTTGTCACTGCTATTCCATCCATAAATTCATCTCCCGTTCTAAATCTTCTGGTGGATAGTCGATAACTGTAACCCCTTGTTTGCCCAGCATTTCTATGTATGTAGCTTTAGAATAACCCGCCAATCTAGCAGCTTGCCCCAGAGATAGTCGTCCCGTTTCAAATAACTTTACCGTCAGCAAAAATTGGGCTTCATCAACAGAAACCTCTGGAGGTAATTCTATTTGTAATGCGTTCATTTTTTTTGCTCGCCTCCAACTTAATTATGCTCAGACTAACACATATTTCGGATTTTGTGCTAATTTTTGAACAAAAAATTTAGGGCCGCAAAATGCAATTTACCAGACAATTAAGGCAAATATTTCTGCACCACAGCCCACCCGCTGGCAGACACGGCGGCGAAGCCGAAAAAGAGAACGATATTAGTGGCGATATGGAGCGATCGCGCCCAAGGTTTCCTAGGGCTTATCTGAGTGGCGCTAAAAGCAGAAATCACCACCAAAGTTACCACCGTCAAACCGTCTAGCAAATGTACCGAATGCCCCAAACTGCCATAATGACCGAGAGTGCCTACTAAGCCAATTGCTAATAACAACACTACAAAAAAAACCATTATGCCACCAGTAACATAATGCAAAGGACGCAACCAGTTAGGGCGCTGTCTTCTCTCCTGGCGAGAGTAAAACATCCAACCGCCGCTAATAGCTAATAAAAAATAAGCTAATATAGAAAACCCCATAGACCAAGCGGCGATTTTCCATAACCATAAAAAAGAAGGTAAGTTCATAATTGGGAAAATGTTAATTGTTAATTAGTGGGGTGCATACTTCATTCCCCCGATGCACCCATCATTCTTCATCAAGTACCCGGCGCAGATAATCGCCGGTTTCTTTTTGCTCTTCTTCGTCTCCTTCTTCTCGCCACGATCGCAACAATTCTATAGCAGCTTGATTTTTTTTAATCTGTTGCGATCGCGACAGATTAAGGGAGTTTTCCGCGTCAAGTTCCAGCGACGAATCTGGTTTCTTAGTAACAGTTTGCTGAAAAACCAGAATCATATTTAGCAAGTCAGACCAATATTCTTTAGGCGTTTTCTCAATTTCAGCTACTAACTCTTCAATTGACTTTAACGGTGGCGATGCTTTTAGCAGGGCATCGCTTGATAAATTTTCAGACATCATGACCTCCTAAGACAAACTTCTATTTACTCCAATATTTCCACTATACCACGATAGCCGTCCACCCGCACTCGCTGACCGTCTCGTAAAATATTCGTGGCATTAGCAATATTCATTACTGCCGGAATTTCATACTCCCTCGCGATAATCGCCCCGTGGGATAATTGCCCGCCAACTTCCGCTATTATCGCTTTTCCTCTTAATAACAACGGCGCCCAACCGGCATCGGTATATGGTACTACTAATATCGGGTCTTCTCCTTCGCTAAAACTCTCTCCAAAACTCCGACAAACTTTTACCAAACCTTCGACGCAACCGACGCTGGCAGGGATTCCTTTTAATTGAGATTCGGAGATTTCTTCCTTATCTGTTTCGGCTTTTTCGGCCGGCAACAGGTTCCCATAAACTACTGGGGGGACTTGACGTTGTTTGTTTGTTTCTAATTGCTCTCGTCTCTGGCGAATCTTCTCTTTTAATTCTCCATCTTTTCCCTCCCTTATCCACTGTTGGATTTCGGTTAATTCTAAATAAAATATATCCCCCTCTCTTTCTAATACTTGCTTTTCTAACCCATAACTTTCTAGCGCTAAAAAGCTCCACCGCAAATGGGCTAAAAATTTACCATAAATTTCGGC
>JAXHVR010000134.1:0-7757 GCA_034189005.1 Cyanobacteriota bacterium
TTAAAACAAAGGCTGTGGTTTACTTGATGTTACTGGTAGCTATGTTAAGTTTTTTAATGAGTCTGGTTGTCAATTTGTATTTGAGTTGAATGGGGCTATTTTAAGTAATTAATAATTAATAATTAATAATTAATAATTGTTGGAGGTTTCGTTATAGTGGCGATAAAGGGTTAATAATTGTGTCGCGCGCAGGGAATTTTTCAAACAAAAATGATTTGGCACGACTGCTTAGAATGTTTCTGAAATAGATAAAAAGAAAGCAAACTACAAAAAACAGAAGTAAAATGACGGCGCGATTATCAAAAAAACTAGACAATCTCTACGATCGCGATTATTATTTATGGTTGGAAAGTACAGCAAATGTTTTGAGCGATGGGAGATGGAACGACTTAGATTTGGAGAATTTAATCGAAGAAATAGAAAGTATGGGAAGGAGCGAAAAAAGGGCTGTCGAAAGTAACTTAGTTGTTTTATTGCTCCATCTGCTTAAATGGCTTTATCAACCTTCTATGCAAACAGGAAGTTGGAAAGGTAGCATTTTAGAACATCGGCGGCGCTTGGAGAAAGATTTAAAAGCAAGTCCCAGTCTGAAAAATTATTTACAAGAAGTTTTTGCCGAATGTTATGAAGATGCAAGACTACAAGCGGCGGCCGAAACTGGTTTGCCTTTGGAGACTTTTCCCACCGCTTCCCCATTTACTGCTGACGAAGCTTTAAATAAGGATTATTTGGTCGCATCGGAGGAACAATAATTAGTAGCAAATTAATCGGTAGTGGATTGTTTGTAGTAATCGCTTTAGCGATTGAAAAATATTAATAAAATCGCTAAAGCGATTACTACGAACGGGGCTTAATATCTTTTAAAAAAATATTAATAAAATCGCTAAAGCGATTATTACGAACGGCGCTTAATATATTTAAAAAAATGTCAATAAAAATCGCTTTAGCGATTAGTACGAACAATAATGGCTGGTAAAAAATCTCCTAATTTATTCTTAAAAAAAATTGCACCTTGGCTGGATGCTTTAGCGATTTTAGGCTGGGGTTTTCTTTTGCTAAAGTATTGGCAGACAGGCAAATTGTACCTCTTAATTCACCCTAATTATTTCGCCTTGACAGTGGTCGGCGGTATAGTTTTAGTTATTTTAGGGGTTTTTAAAGTCTGGCAACTGCTAAAATCTTATGGCAGCAACCGACAACAGGGCGATCGCTCTGCCGTCGGGCATTTTACTTTATTTTCTCCTGGTTGGAGTAGCAGTCTGTTATTAATAACCGCGATTTTAGGAATATTAATAACCCCGAAAGTATTCGCCAGTCACACTGCTTTAGAAAGAGGTTTAACGGAATCATTGCCGGTGACTCGCGCCCAACCGAAAGAGTTTAGAACTGCCAGTAGATCGCAAGAGCGATCGCTGATAGAATGGCTCCGCACTTTAAATGTTTATCCCGAACCAGATGCTTATAACGGTCAACTCGTGAAGGTAACGGGATTTGTTATTTATCCGCCCGGACTTTCGGAGCAATATTTCTGGATATCTCGGTTTATTATTACTTGTTGCGCGGCCGATGCTTATCCGGTGGGATTACCTGTTAAATTGCCGACGGGAACTAGGGAGGATTTTCCCCCGGATAGTTGGTTGGAAGTTGAGGGTGTAATGATTACTGAAGAGTTGAACGGACAGCGAAAGTTAACTATTTCTCCTTCTGCTATTAAAATGGTTCCAGAACCTAAAAATCCTTACGATTATTAAGTATGAAATTATTTAAAGACCCTATAGACCGGAGTTCGATATTAACAATAGTGGCGCTAGCAGTGGCGATCGCTCTAGTTTTATCCCAAGGCGATCGGACTCTGCCGCAAGTTAAAGATTTTAGCTGGCAAGGTAAAACAATCGGTGTGGAAGATACTGCTTTTATCTTAACTTTCAATCGACCGATGGAGCGCGAAAGCGTGGAGAAAAACTTACAAATAAATCCATATTTGCCAGGGAAAATGAGTTGGGCGGGACGAAGAATGGCTTATACTCCAATGCAGCCGGCCCCTTATGGTAATACTTATGCAGTTAAATTAGAAGGGGCGAGAGAAAAATATTACGGCGGTGGAGAAGGGAAACTAATAAAACCATTTCAAGGGTTTTTTAATAGTCGCGATCGCGCCTTAGTTTATATTGGTTTGACGGGGGAAGAAAAAGGCAGATTGATGTTAGTCAATTTCGAGGCGATCGAACCCAAACCTATTGCTTTAACGCCGAGCAATTTAGCAGTAATGGATTTTAAATTTTATCCCCTTGGCGATCGCCTTCTTTTCTCCGCATTGGAAAGAAAAACTGTGTTACCCAGTCTCAGCGAGCAACAGCTATTTACGGTGACTACTGGCATTAATCCCGTGGCCCCCGGAGAAAAACCAAAACCTCCAGAAGAAGCCGGTCAAGTGGAACTTATTTTAGATAATAAAGATTATCAAAACCTCAAATTTGACTTATCTCCAGATGGCAAAACTATCGTGGTTCAACGGGTAAAGAGAGAAGACACTTCTGATAGCGCGCCGTGGATAATTGAAGAGGGAAAGAAGGCGCGATATCTAACAGACAAGGAAGGAAAAGTTCAACAAGGAGGCGACTTTTTAATCGCCCCAGATAGCAAGTCTATAGTGTTATTGCAAGGGCAGGGAATCTCGATTTTACCTCTCAATGCAGAAACGGATTTTTCTGAAGATTTAATGTTTTTGCCCAAGTTCGGGCGAGTGTTGAGTTTTGCTAGGGATGGTTCCCGGGCGACTATGGTTAAATACAATACCGACGGGGCGCGATCGCTCTATATCGTCACGAACCAAGGAGAAGAAAAAGAAATATTTAAAACTGCTCCTTACGGTAATATTCTGGAGGCAAAATTTGACCCGACTAAGACAGTTTTATATTGTCTCTTGAGTCGAGTTCTAGAAGATGAGGAAGAGTACGAGGAGGAACTCTACATCGCTAAACTTAATTTAAAAACTAACGAATTAAAAACCCTAATTATTTTGCCCAACCAGCGGGAAGTGGAGATGAGTTTATCCCCCGATGGTTTGGCCTTACTCTTCGACCAAACTGTGACTCAAACTATTAATAATAATTCTGGAGAAGATAGCCAGGGCAATGGTGAAGCGGAGGCGATCGCCACTTCGAGTCGCATTTGGTTATTGCCCCTAATTTCCGACACTCCCACCGACGCGAACCAAGTTGAAGTTCAACCGGAACAATTGCCTTTTGCAGGTTTTAGTCCTAGATGGCTTCCTTAGTTATTAATGATTAATTATAGCAATTTCATTAATCTTATGCAAGATTTAACAATACCTTCGCCAAAAATCAAATATCTTATAGGCATGGGGATTTAAGAAACCGGGTTTTTTGAAAAAACCCGGTTTCTGCCGTGCGAATTATCCTTATTCCGCAAAAATGGCGAAGGTATTGATTTAAGAAACCCGGTTTCTTCAACAATACCTTCGCAAAAATCAAAAATACCATTCGTAGGTTGGGTGGAGCGACAGCGTAACCCAACAAAGTCGTTGGTTTTCGCGCTCGAAGATGTTGGGTTTCGCTACGCTACACCCAACCTACAAGATGCGCAGGCGTTGGTATTGTTCAAGAAACCGGGTTTCTAGTCCCCCATCTATAAGCAATTATCGAATTGATAATTATGGCAAAAACATTTGGTTCGAGGACAAAGAAACTGATGGAAATTTCAAGGGATTTATTACGCTTTTATCTGACAAAAGCATTTGAGAATTATAACCTTTGGGCGTGGGGTTTCGGAAGAGATAAGCCTGGCGATCGCTTACATCTAAAACAAAATATTCGGGTATATTAGCTTTGGCGTAGATAAGCGCTTTTTCTTGCCGATCTATTCTCAAAGTGGTATCGGAAACTTCGATTAAAAAAAAGATTTCTTTGGCGGTGGGGTGGCGATCGCCATAAGCTTTTGGATCGATATTAACTGCTGCGATATCCGGTTCGGGTTCGGAAGTTGATAATGTAATTGGTAACTGCATCCTAATATGAGCTTGCTGGTTTAATTGAGCTTTTACATAATCCGATGCCCGTTGGGTTGTTGCGGCGTGGGGAGCCCGTTGGGCATTCATTTCTATAATGCGACCTTCTAATAGTTCGACGCGAGATTCTGGGGTCAGAATACCACAATTTATCATTTTATGGTATTCTTCTACTGTCCATAAACGAATTTTGGTGGCTGTCATTCCCTTAATGTCTTTTTTTTGATAAATAGGACTTATATCAATTAACAATTAATAATTAATAATTAATAATTGAGGAAAAAGTCTGGGATCTTTGTTTTGCCTTGCATTCCCCTTTTTCCTCTCTTTATTTTTTTATGGTTATTTATTGCGAGTTGATATTACGAGTGCGTAAGTCCTTAAGTAGGTAGGCAAGAATATTTAGACCCTGGATTCCCCCGTAGAACAGGCCAAAGCGCCTGTTCCGTAGGTGTCTTGCCTGTTCCGTATGTAATTAATTTGGCGTAAGTCCTTATGAAGAAAGAATCGCTAAAGCGATTACTACGAACTAGCTTAACCTGCTTTGATATCTTTTATTTACTTCCTCCCAATTAACTACGTTCCACCAAGCATCTAAATAACCGCCACGGTCATTTTTGTACTTCAAATAATAAGCGTGTTCCCAGACATCATTACCCATTATGGGGTAATTCCCTATGGATAAAGGACTGTCTTGATTCCGGGTACTCGTAACCTCCAGCTTATTAGTTGGAGTCAAAACTAGCCACGCCCAACCGCTACCAAAACGTCCGCTACCTGCTGCTTTAAATTCCTTTTTAAAAGCATCAAAACTGCCGAAGTTTTGATTAATAGCATCAGCGATCGCCCCCGTAGGTTCCCCGCCACCATCGGGACTCATTATTTCCCAAAACATTTTATGGTTGACGTAGCCCCCACCATTATTAGTAATAGTTCCCCGAATATCTCCGGGTATCGCGTCTAAATCTCGCAGTAAATCCTCAGCACTTTTATTCTTTAATTCCGGGTATTTATTCACCGCTGCATTTAACTTTTTAGTATAACCGGCGTGATGTTTGTCGTGGTGAAACCGCATGGTTGTTTCGTCGATATAAGGTTCCAAAGCATTATAATCGTAAGGCAATGGCGGCAGTTCAAACACATCCGAATTTTGCGCTATTTCGCTATTATTTCCTGCGCCAAAACTATCTGCCGATGCCCGACAACCACTCCCAAAGGTAAGAATGCCGACGCTACCCATAAATACTAAGAATTGTCTCCGATTAACAGTCATTTTTTTACCTCCTATAAATAATTTGACATTCAAAAAAAACTTATGACATCCAAGGTGGAGCGTGTTCCATGTCAATATCTAATTGGTTATCCTCCGTTTCGTCAATGTTTAAAATTACCAATTGCCCGTTAGGAGTACGCAGTTTAATGTTGTAAAAACTGTAAGCATTTTTAGCAACGCTAAAGCCTTCGTAAACCGTTCCTCGCGGCAACAAAGATAAAATTTCTTCGATTTTATCCAGGCATTTGTGACGATCGCCAAACTTAGTTTTAGCATTTTCGACAATGCGATCGAAGTCTTCAGGATCGACATTCAAAGCCCCTGCCAGTCCCATGACAAAAGACTTTTCTTCAGAAGTCACTTTATTATCTGCTAAAGCTACTTTTACTGCCAAATCGATAGTTGCTTCTATTTGTTCTGGTTCGGGAATAGCCTTTTTAGCCGCATTGAATAAGGCTGCTTCAGATTCATTATTTTTAATCCTCAATACCTTCTTTCTCGCCTCGTTTACCTGTAGAACGCTCAAGCCTTTTCTTAATAAAAACCCCTCTAAAATTTCCACCTCATTGTTATCAATGTCCCCATCGACAATCATCACCATCAAACCGATGGCAAACATGGCTTCATTAGGAGTTAATTCCTCCGAACATTCAACCTGACTGTGAAAAACATTTTCATAAACCATAAGCTTCTACCAGCAAAGATATTAACTTTGAGACAAACGCTGAACCTGTGCCCCTCCCAAAAGTTGGTGGGCATCCGCCAATAAAGAAGGTATTTTAGCAGCATGGGGACTGCGGGAGAGACATTGACTCAAGTCATATTTACCTACTTCGGCAGCATTTTGACCCGGGAACCAGTGACCGCCATTGCCCAAAAGGTTGTAGCGCATCTTGGCATACTCTACCATATCGTAGGCGCGAGCCAAATTCCTCAACCACAAAATCTTTGCAATATTCATCTTCCCTGGAGTCTCCTCCCAGTCTGGCAAACCCACATCCCAAGTTTTCGCCCAATCTTCTCCTAAAGTAGCGATCGCCTCTTCCTCCAACCTCGCCAATATTTCCGGCAAAACCTCCTCCGGGCGATCCAACCACTCCAGAGTTTTCAGGTGTTCGTCAAAATCCGTCGGTCGCGATGCCCCAACGCTTAAAGTATGCACCTGGTGATGGTTCAAACAAAACAAATCGTTAAAAACCATCGGGCTGAGGGGGCGGCATAAGTTTACCAGTTTTTGGGGCGGTTGGTACAATTGGCCGCCCTTATCCGAGGGACTGATAATAAAAACCCCCATATCGTGGCGGTTGGCAGCCTCGATCGCCCGCCAATTATCTTGAAAGATATAGTACCAGTGGAGGTTGACGTAATCAAATTCGTCGGTTTCGATCGCCGCCCCAATAACATCCGTAGGACCGTGGGTAGAAAAACCTATAAACCGAACCTTCCCCTCAGCTTGCCACTGCCTCGCCACTTCCAGACAGCCCCCCGGTTTAAGGATATCCTCCAGCAACTCGAAGGTATTAATACCATGTATCCCCAACAAGTCCACATAGTCAAGCCCCAAAAACTCCATGGACTGATGGAACTTGCGTTTAAATTCTTGAGTATCGCTTTTAGGGGTGACCTTCGTCTGGACTATCATTTTTTCCCGAGGCAGCTTTGGTAAAATCCTTCCTAGTTGCATCTCGGAAGTCCCATATCCCCGGGCAGTCTCGATGTGATTGATGCCGAGATCCAGGGCCCTGCGAATAATAGCTTCTACATTTTCTTGGTTTTTCTGTGGGATTTTCTTGGCGGAAACGTCCTGCCAGGAATGCTGATATCTCATCCCACCGCAGGAGAAAACCGGCATTGATAATTCTGTTCTGCCAAAGCGTCGATATTGCATTATTTGTAGAACAGGCGTCTCGCCTGTTAGGAATGAACGTAGAACAGGCGTCTCGCCTGTTAGTTGTCAGTTGTCAGTTGTTAGTTGTCAGTTGCTAGTTGTTAATTGTCTATAGCAATTTCATTTTAGTCGCTAACAATAAGTCAGTGGTTTGCTACCCTCCAAGGGTTCGTCACCGGTCGATCGCCGCTGTCAAACAAAACGAACATTTACAAATGATTTAAAATTGCTATAGCAATTCTTGAATCGGTGAAGTACATTGAACGCTACCCCCGAGCAAGCCTTAAAAAGGGGGGAGCCTTAAAATTTAAAAGTCCCCCTTTTTAAGGGGGATAATGGTGGATCGATCTGGGTGTACCTCATACATTCAATAATTGCTATATTATCCACTAACAACTGACAACTGACAACTAACAACTGACAACTAACAACTGACAACTGACAACTAACAACTGACAACTAACAACTAACAACTGACAACTAACAACTGACAACTAACAACTATTCCCCATTTTAAAATTAGTTTGAGCTAGGAGGCCGTAATATTCGCTAGCTGCTTTATCGTAGGC
>JAXHVR010000134.1:7857-13204 GCA_034189005.1 Cyanobacteriota bacterium
ACAACTGACAACTAACAACTAACAACTGACAACTAACAACTGACAACTAACAACTATTCCCCATTTTAAAATTAGTTTGAGCTAGGAGGCCGTAATATTCGCTAGCTGCTTTATCGTAGGCGATCGCTGCTTCTTTTTCATTTTGAAAATAACCCAAACGCAACTGCTTTTTATTCACTTTAATTTCTGCTATCCATGTTTTCTTATCTTTAGCCCAATATACTCCACGATAT
Source organism: Cyanobacteriota bacterium (assembly GCA_034189005.1). Taxonomy (GTDB): domain Bacteria; phylum Cyanobacteriota; class Cyanobacteriia; order Cyanobacteriales; family Microcoleaceae; genus CALKCV01. The sequence continues at coordinate 8,091 of JAXHVR010000134.1, forward strand.
TTAGAAGAATGTGCAACATTTTTCTTTCTTTTGTGCATCCTGGCACTGCCTTTTTCCCATAGCAAATTTTCCCGACGATTATCTAGTTTATTCCCATTAAGATGACATACGCATACACCCTTGGGTGCCCGAGCAACTACTCGGTGCATGTAAATGGTCGTGCGTTTGCCGTTTTGTGTAACAGTTCTACCCGCAAATCCATCCATCCAATACCATTTATATTGGCATAATTCCTCGTAATTGTCATCATCAACAATGGCCATTTCACCCCTGGTAATTACAATTTCCTCAGACATTTTGTTTGCTTTTTCAACCACTCTATTGTCGTACGGTCGTAAATTCTACTTATCGAGTTTATAGAAAAGTTCCATCTGTGGTTGACCTCCTTGCTGTTATTGTGAAACACCCAAGGCTATAATTGCTACAGGGGCAACACCCAGGGAGGTTGCTACCCCTTGGTTAAAGCTCACAATGCTTGCTATACTTGTTTTGTTCTTAACACAATAGTTATAAGCGACAATGAGTGCATTACTACTAACTATCTTCGGATACTCTACCGCATCTTACATCGGTTCCGGTTCTATATGCTATCTGCTAGCTAAAACACCTCGAAACGACAATAATATTCCAAGGTTGCTGAAGCTGTGGGTAGTCGTTTTCTGGCCTCTTTGGATTTTTCAAGAAATTAATAAGGAAGATAATCCTCCTCAATTATTTTAAAAACCAGTTCGTAGCGATCGCGAAAAGTGCTTTTAAAGAAGTAGATATTAAAGCACTCTTCGCGGCGGGTACATTTTGGTGCATCGGGGGAATGAAGAAAGCCAAAAATTAAACACTTTTTGTTAGTCGTCAGTTGTTAGTTGTTAGTTGGGCAACTGACTACTAACAACTAACAACTAACAAAATTTATTAATCTTTTGGTATTTTTACTTTGATGAGATGCTCCGGGTACATTTTGTTGAAAAACTTAATATTTTTCCCTTTAGTGCTTTTGAAAAATTCTATTTAAAAGCACTATTCGTGCTGGCTGCGAACTTTTCAAAAATCTTAAGAAATTTCCCTTACGCTTGGCTTTCCGTCTTTAATTTCTCCAACCAAAATAGTAGTGGCGACTCCTACGAATAAGCCATTTTCTAACACGCCGGGAATATTATTTAAAGTCTTTTCCAACTCGGCAGGGTTATCGATGGAATCAAACTTTACGTCTATTACCATATTACCCTGATCCGTAATTACCGGTCCGGCCTTCTTAACCCCCATACGCAGTTCGGGTTTGCCTCCTAACTTCTCAATAGCCCGCATCACGGGGGTTATGGCCATGGGCAATACTTCCACTGGCAGTAAAAAGGTGGAACCAAGCTTATCTACCATCTTGGAACTGTCCACCACTACGATAAATTCTTTGGCCAGGGCATCGACTATTTTTTCTCGGGTGTGGGCCGCGCCCCCGCCTTTAATCAGATTTTTCTGGGGGTCCACTTCGTCGGCCCCGTCGATCGCTATGTCGATCCGATCGGCTTCGTCCAGAGTGGTCAGGGGTATTCCATATTCTTTGGCCAATACGGAGGACTGGAAAGAGGTGGGAATGCCTTTGATGTCTTTTAAGTCTCCGCTTTTGAGGCGATCGCCTAAAAATTGAATCATAAAGGCGGTGGTAGAACCGGTACCGAGTCCGACGATGCTGCCAGACTGGACGCGATCGGCTGCTACTTTACCAACCTGCTGTTTCATTAACTTGGCTGTGTCTTGTTCGCTCATGGTTTATAGTCCTAAAATTAGTCAGCAATGTTAACTTTACCTCGTCCGAGCTCCTGAGAAAATGCCACCATCAGTTAAACCAGAAACAGCCGAAGAGTATTTCCGCGCAGCCAACTCCTTAAAAGAAACCGGGCAACTCTACACGGCAATGGTCGCCTATCAACAAGCTTTGGCCATGAAGCCTGACTATGCGGAAGCCCATAAAAAATTGGCGGAGATCTACATCCACCAAGGCAAACTCTCTGGGGCGATCGCCTCCTGCGAAGAAGCTATTAAAATTAATCCCAACTTCGCCGCTGCCTATCTTACTCTCGGTAACGCCTACCAGAGTCAAAAACAATTTCAACCTGCGATCGATGCCTACTCAAAAACTATAGCTATTAAACCTAATTTTCCCCAAGCCCATGCTAACCTCGGTAGCGTTTATTATCAAAAAGGGCAGTTAGAGTTGGCGATTGTTTTTTATAAAAAGGCTTTAGACATTAATCCGAAATTGGCATCAATTTCCTTGATGTTGGGTAATGTTTTAACTCAACTGGGTCGCGTCGCTGAAGCAAGTTCCTGCTATCAAGCTGCCCTGGAACTTCAGCCTCGAAATCCTCTTATTAATTTTAAGTTAGGTTTAATTTTTGCCAAACAAGGAAATATTTCCGCTGCTAAAAAATGTTACCAAAAGGCTTTGGCGAAACAACCAAATTACCCCGAAGCTTACGAGGAATTGTATCGGTTACTCAAACCATCATCTACTGAGGAGGAAATTAGAGGGTCTTTTCCTGGGTGGCAGCAGTTTGTCGAACGATATGCTGCGGGCAATAGTTCTTTTTCTCAAGAGGCGATCGATTCTTATTTTAATTCTTTAGAAACTCCTGGCACTGCTAACAATTATTTAAAACTCGAAAGCGAAACAGATACCAACGAAGAAACTTTCTCGGAAATAGACGAAGACAGAGGCATCCAACCGGAAACATTTCACCTCGCCCCCAGAGATGAAGCGGCTACCTTTGCTAAAGAAACCGATACCATTCTCTCTGGTAGCGAAGGGATAGAGACTGCCGAGACTAGCGAGAAAATTACTACTTTTAATCTGCCCCCTTCCCCAGAAGCGTCTGGGGCGACTATTATTACTGTATCCGAGGCAGATATTTACAGGCAACGAGCGGATCTTTGCCTCCGCCAAGGGAAATTAACAGAGGCGATCGCTGCTAGCAAAGAAGCATTAAAAATTCAACCGGAGGATGCCGGCAGTTATCTCAATTTAGGCAACGCTTTCTACCGGCAAAACAAACCAGAAGCCGCCCTTCGTTCTTATTTACGCTCTGCGGAATTAGAGCCAAATCTCCCCGAAACTTATGCTAATATTGGCAGCGCTTATTCTCAGTTAAAGCGCGATGAGGAGGCAATTTTTTATTACCAAAAAGCTTTAGCAATTAAATCGGACCTAGTGGGAGTTTATTGGAATTTAGGGAAAATATATCAGCAGCAGGCTAAGGTGGATGAGGCTGTAGAGAATTGGGAAAAAGCTTTCGCCATTCAACCAGATTTAGTTGACGATAATTTTCATTTTGGTTTGGGAAATACTCTGTTTAAAATGGGCAAGAGAGAAGCAGCCATGAGGAGCTATCAAAGAGCGATCGCCGTCAACCCAAACAATGCTTCTGCTTGTGGCAATTTAGCTAATTTATATTCTAAAGATCGGAACCGAGATGAGGCGATAAAATATTATAAACAAGCGTTAGAAATCAACCCCAAATTACATAGCTTGCATTACCAATTAGGCAATAATTACTTGCTAAAATGTCAATACGACGAGGCGATTTTAAGCTTCCGAGAAGCTTTGAAATACAACCCAACTTATGCGGATATTTATGCAAACCTGGCGGGGGCTTATGCCAGCAAAGGCGAGTTGCCGGAAGCAATTAAGAATTATCGGCAAGCTTTGGTTTATAAACCGGAGTGGGCGGAGGTTTATTGTCGCATCGGACATATTATTAAACAGGAGAAACACGGGGAGGCGATCGCTCTTTTTGAAAAGGCGATCTCCCTCAAACCAGACTACATAGAAGCGCACCAACAATTATGCGATATTCTCAGCCACACTACTAACCTGGCAAAAGCCAGAGAAGCGGCAGATAAATACTGGGAAAACTGCGGCGAGTCCGCCCCTATTTTATCTGGGGTTTCTTATCTCTTTTCCTATTTTCAATCTGGCTTAAGTGTGGAGGCTTTGGCTAAACTTATGGAAATAGAAAGTTACTGTTTCCAAAACATCGAAACTATGTCGTCAATGGAGGTAAAACTAATCTACGAATTGGTGTTATTTTCTATTCCCCACCTCCGCGACGATGTAGAGAAAAACTTTGATTTCAACAAATTAATTGCTGGAAGTTATTATAGCGATCGCCAAAAGTACGCGCCGCCCAAAATTTACCCATCTCTAGCCTTGGAAAGGGGCGATCGAGGTTCCCATTCCCCAAAAATAGGTTTTATTTCCAAACATTATCGCCGCCATTCTGTGGGTTGGTGTAGCGAAGCATTAATTAAAGAATTAACGAAAATTACCGAAGTCAATCTCTACGTTACCGGGCCGGTAAAACGAGACGACGTAAGCGATCGCTTCGAGAAAATACCCCATAAATTCTATTGGCCGAAAAGCTATCCCAACGGTTTCGCCTCCTACGAAGAATTAACCGAACAAATAGCAAAAGACAACATCGATATTTTAATAGATTTAGACTCGATGACCGTACCAGTAAACGCCCATATCTTATTTCAAGAACCGGCCCCAGTCTGTCTTTCCTGGTTAGGTTTCGATGCCCCCTGCGTGTCATCGAACCACTACTTTTTATGCGACTGGCACACCCATCCCCCAGGCATGGAAAAATATTACATGGAAAAGTTAATTAGATTGCCAGAAACAGCCGTCGCCGTTGGAGGTTTTGAAATTCGTGCGGCAGACAGAGTGGAACTGAGAAAAACTCTGGGAATAGGCATTAATCAAATGGTATATTTATGCGTAGCGCCGGGGAGGAAAACCAACCCGGAAATGTTACGCGCCCAAGTAGAAATATTGCGGCAAGTACCGGGGAGCATTTTATTAAGAAAAGGGCAGGGAGATGTGGATATAATTCACAGCAGTTATCGGCAAGAGTGCGAAAAGTTGGGAGTTGATTTCAGCAGGATTAAATTTTTAGGACAAACCCAAACGGAGGAGGAACATCGGGCGGTTTATTTAGTGGCGGATGTTTTATTAGATTCTTATCCTTATAATGGCGGCACTCATAATTTAGAAGCTTTATGGGCTAATTTGCCGGTAATTACCAGGACGGGAAACCAGTATCTTTCCCGCATGGGTTATT
>JAXHVR010000135.1:0-13118 GCA_034189005.1 Cyanobacteriota bacterium
ATTTAAGATTATCCACCGCCCCCGATGCCATAGTTGGTTTGAGGGAAGATGCGGATAAAGGAGTTTTCAACGAGACTGGTAGGACTTTTATGGGAGTGGCAGATACCGATGGCGATCGCCTAAATGAAACTCTGTTAATTTTTACTTCCAAAAAAGCAACTCAACCCCATGCTGCGGAAGTTTTAAAAAACTTTGGGGCGACATCAGTTTTAATGTTAGACGGCGGGGGTTCGACCCAGTTATTTTGCCAGGGAAGAAGTTATGTAAATTCGCCGAGGACGGTACCGCAAGCGATCGCCGTTTTCAGTAGCGATCGGTAAAACCGTAGTAGTTGTAACCCGTAGTAGCGCAACACAGCTAAAAGTGTGGGCCGACTTCGTAGGCTTGCTTGTAGTAATCGCTTTAGCGATTTATCTATATCAATCGCTAAAGCGATTACTACGAACTTTTGTTAGAGGTTCGATCGCCCCGTCATCCTCATTGAGACGAAAATGGTCGCCCCAGAAATCTCGGCGGGGATGAAAAAATCGAACCAAATTTCCCGTACTCCAAACAATAGAGCCCAGATCCGTTCCCTTATTGAGGTTGCAAAAAACGCAAGCATAAGCAAGATTGTCCTCCGTTGTCGAACCGCCATGCTTGAGACTAATAATATGGTCGAACTGGCAACCTAAGCTTTCTGCTTCTGGGATGAGACAGTATTCGCAGAGACGGTCCGCACGTTCGACAACTAACCGTCGCAACTCTACAGGTATATAAACGCGAGACATAACGATTTTTACTCCGATTTCGATTGAATATTGATCCTAGCTTTGGCTTTGGCCATTCTCATTATATGCTCTAGCACCAGAAACGTTTCGAGTTCTTTTCGTTCTTCTGGTGAGAGTCCTTCGGTTTTAGTTCCCTCGATTAAATCTTGCAACCGCTCTTTTGAGGTCTCGGAAAGTTGAAAAGCGATGACGCTCTCTGGGGTAGTTCCCCCGGCGATGAAATCGATTACTTCTTCGTAAACTGCTTTTGTCTTAACTTGCACGATCGTAAAGCTCCAGTGAGAATCAGAATGTTGTTATTTTCTAGTTTAGCTTCTTATAACAATTAACAATTAACAATTAACAATTAACAATTGGGAAAATGTTTGTTGTTAATCGATCTTAGTATGAGGAAGAGTATGATGGTGAGTAAAAATACCAGTATAAGGCGGAGTGGAAGAGCGATCGCCAAAAAAAAACCCCCAGTTGTCAAAACTGGAGGTCTCACCGGGTAAACCATTGACGGTTTCCTCTATTATACTAAAGTAATTTCTTTTTCGCTGCTATCCTCGGCAACAACTTCTAGCCGTTCGCTCTTAACTCCATCCTCTGACAGAGCGAACTCGCCACCAGGGGCCTCGGGATGTTCGTTCCCGTCGCCCGTACCATCGGCGGCAGCGCCATCTGCGGTGTTTTCGGAATCGCGCCAGGTCAAGTAAAGAGCCCCCAGTCCGAACAAACCTGCGGTTCCGGCAGCAGTCCAGACTCCAGCATTATCCGACTTTAAGGGGAACATTTTGCTAATAGGGCAAGCCACCGCAGCATTGGTTGTGGAAAATTGGACGGCTCCGGCGATCGCTACCGTGCCAAAAACACTGGCCAAAAGTTTCGATGTTTTCATATCCTTACTAGATATTCTAAAGTTTATTTTGGAAATGCATTATAACAAAATTTTCTCAAAACTGCCACTATGGATTTATGAAAATACAGCCAATTTTCCGACTGTACCAGTTTTGTCGCTACAAAACTGTTACTAGCAAACTTTTTCTCCATTCTAAATTACAAATTCGGTAGTGGGTCGCCAAGTTTGTAGTAATCGCTTTAGCGATTCATATTGATAAATCGCTAAAGCGATTACTACGAACTGTTATTAATTAATAGGAATCTCGATCGCGAATTCCGTACCTTTGCCCGGGGTAGAGTTACAACTTAAGTTTCCTCTGTGTTTTTCTACTATAATTGAATGGGCGACCGACAAGCCCAAACCGGTACCGGAACCGACAGGTTTTGTCGTAAAGAACGGATCGAATATTTTTTTTCGTACTTCCTTGCTAATCCCCATCCCGTTATCAGCAATGGAGATAATTACGCTCTGGTCTTCGCTCCTTTGAGTGCGGACAGTAATAACAGGAGAAGCCTCAGATTTTTCTCCCGACTTCCAAGCTTCATCTAAAGCATAAATCGCATTACTAATAATATTTAAAAACACTTGATTGATTTCAGAAGCGTAACAGTTAACCGGAGGTAAGTTGCCATATTCTTTGACAACTTCTATGGGGGGGCGGTTTTTATTTGCTTCCAATTTATTCTGAATAATTAACAAATTGCTGTCTATTCCTTCCTCGATATCCACCGGTTTCTTTTCCGCCTCGTCCAGTCGGGAAAATACTCGCAGAGATTGGACTATTTTACTTATTCTTTCCGACCCCGTTTTCATAGAAATTAACAGCTTTTCCAAATCTTCTCTTAAAAAGTCAAGTTCGATATCGGAAATTGTTTCTTCCACGAGGGGGGTAGGGTTTGGATATTCCTTTTGATAGACATTTATTAATCGAAGTAAATCTCGTACGTAATCTCTGGCGCAGTCGATATTGCCGTAGATAAAGCTAACAGGATTATTGATTTCGTGAGCGACACCGGCGACAACCTGTCCCAGGCTAGACATTTTTTCAGTTTGAATTAGTTGGGTTTGGGTGCGTTTAACTTCTTTAATAGTTTCAGCCAAACGCAGATTTTTATCGTTTAATTCCCGAGTTCTTTCCTCCACTTTCTCTTCTAAAGAAGCATAGATATTAGCATTAGCTAAAGATATAGCAGCTTGGGCGGTAATAATTTCTAAAATTTCCAGGCGATCGCTGCTAAATGCCGCCTTAGCCAGATTATTTTCTAGGTAAAGAATGCCCATTAACTCTCCTTGATGAAGCAGTGGAGTACAGACAATAGATTTCGGTTGTTTTTCGTTTGTGTAAGGATCTGCCATCGAGAAAGTGTCTGCCATTGCATCGTCGATAACTCGGGTTTGACGAGTTGCGTTGACTAAATTGATGATACCGACGGGCACTTCCAGGCTTTCAGCTAGAGGGTGAGACGGTTGCAGCGTCGTCGAGTCGCCGGAGGCAATGGCAGCGATCGCTAAATTGCCCCCTTGAGGTAAAATCAAAACGCTTTTGGAAGCACCGACATTTTCGATCGCCACTCGTATCAGCGAAGATAGCAACTCTTCGAGTTCGAGAGTCTCGGAGAGGGCCCTGGAAGCTTCGATAACCGAAGACAGGTCCAGAAGAGCGTTAATGTTAGAACCTGTACTGGTGACGGTATTGGCGATAGTGTAATTGATGCTTTTATCTAAACTCGAACGCTCTTCTTGGCGGTTGAGAATGACAGCTAGTAATTGGGGATAGCGCTTTTCCAATTGTTTAACTTTTACCTTCGCGCCCCAGCGGGCGTAGCCGTAGTAGGCTTCGGTGAGATAAGTCACGGCTACTTTTTCTCGATTATTAGCTAAATAAAATTCCGCTGCTACTTCGTTGGCTAAGGCTTCTTCGTGGAGAAAACCGTTGTTCCTAGCCGATTCTATCGCGCGATCGTAAAGTTCGCAGGCTTCCCATTTATCTCCAAATATTCGTACTGTTTCTGCCTCTACTAACTCGTATTTATGTTGGAAATTTGTCGGTGCAAACTTCGCCCATATTTTCATGGTTTCTTGCAAAATTGCCACCTGCTTTAATATTTCTTTTTGCTGTTTCATTTTAGCATTACTAAAACTAGCTAACAGCCCCAAAGAATAGTAGAAATTGTTTAAAGCAACTCCGTACATTCCGCTGCACGATGCCTTATATTTTTCGGCATTTTTAGCATTTTCTACTGCCATTTCCGGTTCTTTCAGGATATAACACAGCATGGCTTTAGCTAAATACAAATGAAACAGAGCGACCGGGTGATTTATTTTCTCAAAAACAGGTTTGCTTTTAGTTTCGTTAAATGTCGTTCCGTTCAAAACTAGATTATCCCCTGCTTTTCCGAGTAAATTCAAAGCCGCTTGTCCGATAATTTGAGGAAAAGCAATGCAATAATCTTGCTTTAGTTCTTGCATTAAATCGACATACTCTCCCGATATTTTAGCGACATTTTCCAGATTAATACCTTGGAACAAACTATGCATGCACCAAAGACTAACAGCATAACCAGTTACTTCAATATTGCCATCTTCTAATAAAAGATTAATAGCTTCTTTCAAGGGGTCGAATGTAGCTTGCAAGCTTTCCTTCCAGTGGTTTACTTGACCGTTCAATCCAGTTAAAACATCTCCCGCGATCGCTCTAGTGTTTTCGAGTTTTTCTAACAAACTCAAACTGAGTTGACCGTAACGATATCCCAGTTCTATCTCCATTTCGGAACACAAAAATATCCCATAAAGAACATACCCTAAAATAGAATGCACGCAATTACCATATTTCCGAGATATTCGCAGCATGGTAAACATTATTTTTTGATATAAAGAAGGATTGCTAGCATAAGCAGGATGGAGGAGAGAATTTAAAATTCGCATGGCTACCTGCTGGTGGCGATCGCTCATCGGCGGTAAATTAATTAACTCGTTAACATCCAAATTATTAGGCGCTTCTTCCTCCAAACTAACTCCTAGTAATTCTAGTGCGGATAACCCCGTTTCCAAAGCTAAATTTATTTGAACTCGAACCATGTACATCTGCACTTTTAGCTCGTAAACTTTGAGGCTATCGAGCAAATTTTGGCTTCGCTCTAAAACAATTTCTGACAACGCTGCTGCCCGGTCGAAATTAGTATTCAAATATTCCGCTTCTACCGCGCTAACATGAAGGTTTAAAGTTAAATCGTAGAGAATTTCCCAGCGATCGGGAGGTAGCAATTCCAGCCCAACAGTTAAATATTTCGCCGCTGCGCCATAAGCAGTGGAAGCTAATGCTTTACGTCCGGCAGTTAAATTTAACTGTGCTAATTCTTCTCGAAAGTTTTGAGAAGCAATTAAATCAACTCCTTGATTGAGTTGGTTGACTATCTCAAAAATATTTTCATCGAGTTTTTCTGCTGGAGTATGACTCAATAATAGTTCTCCTATTTTGAGGTGAGTGGCTCGCTTATTAGACTCGGGAATCAGAAAATAAGCAGCTTGCTGGACGCGATCGTGCAAAAATTTGTACTTTGGTAATTGGTAAGATTCCTGCCTGACTATTCTATCTTTATTCTGTTGCGGTATCTCTTCTATTTGTTGATAAAATTTATAGATTTCATTGGTCGGCACGATTAAACCATGTTGCAAAGAAGGCCATAAAGAAGTTGCCGCCTGTGCGAAAGATTTTTCGTAAACGATCGCCAAAGTTTCCAGATCGAATTGGCTGCCAATACAAGCAGCTAATTCGATAATTTCCCTAGTCGCTGAAGGAAACTTTTTCAATCGATCTGCCATAAATTCCACCACATCATCGCTCAGAGATAAGGCCTTCACTCTGGCGATGTCGCACTGCCAACAACTGTTATCAAGCGAGAACTCAATTAATCCCTCTTGGTGCAAATATTTAAGAAACTGGGTGAGATAAAAAGGATTCCCTTTGGTTTTTTGATAAACTAATTCTGTTAAAGGATTTGCTCGTTCTTCGGAAGTAAATAGAGTATCGGCGATCGAAGCATTTACAGAAGCTTTATCCAGCGGTGCTAAACTAATTCGAGCGAAGGTCGCGCCCAAATTCTCCATCTCTTCGAGAGCCAGCATTAGTGGATGAGTCGGACTTACTTCGTTATCCCGATAGGCCCCAATTAATAAGAAATGTCCTACCTCTGCATCGTTCATTAATAGTTGCATCAGTTTCAAAGACGCGGAGTCCGCCCATTGCAAGTCATCCAAGAATATTACTAAAGGATGGGAGGCGTCAGAAAACACCCGAATAAACTTTTGAAACAGCAGATTAAATCGGTTTTCCGCAGCCGTGGGAGAGAGTTCTGCTAGGGGCGGCTGTTTGCCTATCAATAGTTCTAATTCGGGGATGACATCGATAATTGCCTGACCTCGTTCTCCCACCGCAGCCAAGATTTTAGCCTTCCACTGCCGCAGGGGAACAGAACCTTCGGCAAGCAACTGTCGCATCAACTCGGAAAAAGCTTGGACGAGGGCGCTAAACGGTATATTGCGGCCGAACTGGTCGAATTTGCCTTTGATGAAATAACCCCGATGAAGCAAAATGGGTTTGCGAACTTCATTGACTGTAGCAGTTTTGCCGATACCAGAAAAGCCTGCTACTAAGACTGCTTCCCTGCTGCCTTTGGCGACTCGATCGAAGGTTGCGAGGAGGTTTTTTACTTCTTTTTCCCGACCGTAGAGTTTTTCTGGGATGGAAAAGCGATCGCTTATATCTTTCTGCGCGAGAGGAAAGCGATCTATACTGCCTTTAGTTTCCCACTGTTGCCGACAAATTTCTAAGTCGAAACCTAACCCACTCGCGCTTTGATAGCGATTTTCTGGGATTTTGGCCATTAGCTTGAGGGCGATATCTCCCAGCACTGGCGGAATTTGGGGGTTAATTTGGGTCGGAGGTATTGGTTCGCGGGCGATGTGGCTGTGAACTAATTCCATCGGATCGTTGGCGGGAAATGGCAGTTGTCCCGCTAGCAATTCGTATAAGGTTACTCCCAGGGAATAGAAGTCGGTGCGGTAGTCGATGCCCCTATTCATCCGTCCGGTTTGTTCTGGGGAGATGTAGGCGAGGGTTCCTTCTAGAGTGTTGATGTTTTCTATTTCTTGTCTTTCTTTGGGTAAGAGGGAAGCGATGCTGAAGTCTATTAAAAATATTTGTTTGTTTTCGGGGTTAATGAGGATATTGGAGGGTTTGATGTCTTTGTGAACTATTCGTTTTTGATAGAGTTGTTCTAGGATTTGGGCCATCGAGATGGCGATCGCTAAATATTCATTTAGTTCCAGAGGCTTAGTTTTGATATATTCTGCAAGGGATACGCCGCCGACGTCTTCCATTATGAGGGCGTAACCGTTGCGATAGGGTTCTAGGGCAATGGGTTTTACCGTGTTTGGCAGTTTCAGGTTGAGGGCGATCGCGTACTGGTTGCTAAACTGTAGCAGTTCGTTGAAACTGGGATACTCATTTTTGGGCGCTTTGATAACTACCGGTTTTTTGTCTCGGGTGCTTGCTCCTCGATAAACCACCGTGCGGGTTCCTTCGTAGATTTTTTCGCCTATTTGGTAATTTGAAAGCTCGTTCTTAATTTTCATTGTTAATTATTAATTATTAATTATTAATTATTAATTATATGGGCATCCCAATTCCCCACTCAATCCATAGGAATCTCGATAATAAACTCTGCACCCTGCCCTAGAGTAGAAATAACGCTCAATTTCCCTCCATGCTTTTCTTCGACAATTTGACGGGAAATAGACAACCCTAAGCCGGTACCTTTACCTACGGCCTTCGTAGTAAATAGATCGTTGAATATCCGCGATTTGACTTGAGGGGGTATTCCAGGACCGTTGTCTTTAATTTTAATACAAACTGTGCCAGCATCTCGATTAATTTCTGTAGAAATCGCGATTCGATACTGAAGATTTTTACCTCCTTCCGATTCCTCTTTTAATTTAGCATCGTCAAAAGCATCAATAGCATTAGCAATAATATTCATAAATACCTGATTTAACTGCCCGGCATGGCAGTTAATTTCAGGTAATTGTCCATATTTTTTAATAACCTCTATTTTCTTTCGTTTCTCCTTAGCTTTTAATCGGTGCTTCAAAATCAGCAAGGTACTATCAATGCCTTTATGAAGATCGAATGGAACTCGATCGGCGGCATCTGAACGGGAAAAAGTCCTTAAAGAAGAGCTTAGATTTTGGATGCGTGTCGTTGCTTCTGTCATAACTTCGATCGCCTCGGGGAAATCCTCTACTAAAAAATCAAGATCTATTTCTTCTGCATTTTCTTCGATTTCTGGCCCTGGTTGAGGGTATTTTTGCTGATAGAGTTGTAAATGTTTCACCATATCTCGAGCGTACTCGGAAACGCATTTAATATTACCAATAATAAAGCCAAGAGGATTATTAATTTCGTGGGCAACCCCCGCCACTAATTGACCCAGGGCAGACATTTTTTCGCTTTGTACTAATTGCAACTGTGCTTGCTGGAGTTCTTGCAGAGAACTTTTTAATTGTTGGGCGTAATTTTGTGAATTTTGATAAAGGCGAGCGTTTTCTAAAGAAATACCGGCTTGGGAACATAACAGGTTGAGAAGCTCCAGGCGATCGCTCGTAAACGCCCCAGTTACTAAATTATTTTCTAAATAAAGAATGCCGATTAATTTACCCTGATTTTTAATCGGCGCGCACAACAAACTTTGAGGCTGTTGCCAGATGATATAAGGATCCCCGGCAAAAGCCGTATCTTTGGCAGCATCGTCGATAACCACAGTTTTCCAAGTCCGATAGACGTAATTAATTATCGACTGAGGAATGTCTTCGCACTCCCTGACTCTTAGCGATCGTACAACAAACGTTTCTGGGACTTGATTTTCGCCATCTGCCTCCATCGCCCCAGATGCTTCTATTACCAATTCCTCCCCTCTGGGCGCGATCAAATAACCAACTTCCGCCCCGGCATTTTCGATCGCTACGCGCATCAAACTCGATAGCAATTTATCTAACTCCAAGGCCCCAGAAATAGCTCGGGCCGCTGCGATCGCCGCCCTGATATCCAGCATTGTTCCCGTATCCGCAGTCGTACCCGCGATCGTACCGACTAAAGTGCTGGTCGCGATCGCATCCGAGACCGAGTTAGCTTGTTGGCGAGCGATAAGCGGGCCCAGTAATTCCCGATAGCGAATTTCTAAGTCCTCAACTTTAGCCAAAGCGCCCCAGCGGGCGTAGGCGTAGTAGGCATCGCCGATGTAAACCGCCGCAATTTTTTCGTTGCCCCACTGGAGGTAAAATTTCGCCGCTAGTTCGTTAGCGAGGGCTTCTTCTTGGATGTAGCCGTTTTCTTTCGCTCCGGCAATAGCGCGATCGTAAGACTTCATCGCTTCTATATCTTCTCCTAAAACCCGATATCGCTCCGCCTCTACCAGATTAAATTTCTGCGAATGATTCATCGGCGCGTGAGTTGCCCATTTTTGCATCTTTTTCTGATTGGCGGCGACTTTTTCTAGCTGAGTTTGCACCTCTGCTGGCTCTCGGTTATTTAGCCATCGCAGCCGGGCTAGGGAATCATATAAATAAAATGCTGGAATTGCTAGCATGGCAGTTACTCCATCTAAATAACTTTCGGCCTTCGCTGCATTTTCCACTGCCTTCTCTACTTCCTCAAATAAATAATTGAGTATGAGTTTGTGGCCATATATGAGATGGAGGGCGAGGCGATCGTTCGCTTGCTCTTGAAATGGTAGAGACTTTTCTTCATTGTAAGCTTCCCCTACCAAACAACCGGGATTGACAGCCGGTTCGATTAAATTCAAAATCCCCTGCCTGTGAATTTCGCTCCAAGAGAAAGCCCTCTCCTGTTTTAGTTCCAGGAAAGCTTGACTGTAAGTTGCGACTTCCTTTTGGAGTTCTATTAATTGGCTGCCGACGAAATATGAATTACAACACCCGTGAAAAGCACAATAGGCAGCCAATTCTAGGTCTCCTGCTTCCAAGCCGGTTTGATAGGCTGACAGCAGAGGTTTGATAGTTTCTCTTGCCGGTTCTTTCCAATGTCTAATATCTCCACCAGTGTTAATAATTACCTTAGCTGTAATTTTTTTTAGGTTGAATTTAGACAAAAGATTTAAAGCCAGTTTGCCAAATTGATAACCCGATTCAATATCTCCGACTACCCCACAAAGAATTGTGCCGTAAGTCGCATAAGAATAAGCAGACAAAGAATCGTTACCATATTTAATTGATAATTTTACTTGCTCGCAAACAATGAGGGGCAAAAATTGAGGTAAAGCTATATAGGCCGCCGGTGTGATGCTCGCAAGAATGCCCATAGCAGAGGTTTTTTCCGGTTCGCTCATTGCTGGCAAGAGATTTAATTCCTCAATTTCGCGATCGCTCCAGCAAGCTCTAGTTTCCGCGAATGCCTGCTGAATATCCGCATCTGTTGGTGCTTCGGGAAAGCTGACTCCCAATAACTTTAAAACAGAAAAAGCAGTTTCGATCGCTTCTACGAATTGGTTTCTTGCTGCATAAGCTTGAAGCCTGACTTCATAAACTTTGACTTGTTCTAAGAGAGTTCGTCCCTCTCGCAATACTTCCTCAATTAATCCCTCCATTTCCTCAAATTCACCATTGAGGTATGCTACCGAGGCAGCAGACTCGTACAAAGCTAGAGTTAATTCGTACTGACTCTCCCAAGAGTCCGCCGCCAGCAACTCTCGACCAACAGCGAAATACTCCCCTGCTGCCTCATAAGCAGTTGCGGCTTTTGCCTTAGTGCCGGCTGCTAAATTCAAGCGCGCCAACTCTTCGCGCTCTTCCGGTCTAGCGATGAACTCCACTCCATAATTTAACTGGTCCACCAGGGAGAAGATTTTCTCTTGTCGCTTTGCTTCTGGGGTCTTGTTTAGCAATAACTGCCCGATTTTTAAGTGAGTTGCCCGCTTTTCCTCTTCTGGGATTAAAGAATAAGCCGCTTGCTGGACGCGATCGTGCAAGAATTTGTAATTGGGCAATCGGCCATCGGCTCCCGGACGGCCGACCTTCATAGGGGTGGAACCAGAGGAAGATGCTTCGAGGTCGGGATCCTCGCCTTGCTGGTAAAACTTGTAAATTTGACCTAGAGGGATAATTAAACCTGCTTGTAAGGCTTTCCACAAATCCCCTGCGGTCTCGGGAACTGACTTTTCCATCGCTATAGCCAAAGTCTCCAGATCGAATTGGTTGCCGATACAAGCTGCCCGTTTGAGAACCTCCCCAGTTGCCCCAGGGAGTTTTTGCAACTGCCCCGCCATAAACTCCACCACATCCGAAGTTAGCGAGAGGGCCTGGACTTTTGCCAGATCGCACTGCCAAGAGCCAGTGCGAAAATCAAACTCAATTAATCCATCCTCCTGTAAAGATTTAAGAAACTGGGTCGCAAAGAAAGGGTTGCCGCGAGTTTTCCCATCGATTAATTCTGTCAGAGGCCCAGCTTGCTGGCGTCCGCAGCAGAGAGCGTCGGCAACTAGACTGTTAAGGGAGGATCTATCCAAAGGTTCGAGGGTAATTCGAGCGATCGCTGCCCCACCCTTCTCCATCTCCCCAACTGCCAGCATCAAAGGATGGGTAGGGCTTACTTCGTTATCCCGATAAGCACCAATTAATAATAAATAACCCGTTTCCCTGTCATTCATCAACAGTTGCATCAGTTTCAAAGATGCCAAGTCCGCCCATTGCAAATCATCGAGAAAAATTACCAAAGGATGGGCTGCCGTGGGAAACACTCGAATAAATTTTTGAAACAGCAAATTAAATCGGTTTTGCGCCGCACCGGGATCTAGCTCGCTTACCGGAGGTTGTTTGCCGATGACTGCTTCTAACTCCGGGATGACATCGATAATTACCCTGCCTTGCTCCCCCACTGCCTCCAAGATTTTCTTTTTCCACCCTTCTACTTCCTCCGCACTTTCGCTCAAAAGTTGCCCCATTAAGCCAGAAAAAGCTTGCGCTAAGGCAGAAAAAGGGATATTGCGCTTAAATTGGTCGAATTTCCCTTTGATGAAATAGCCCCGTTTTTGGACTATCGGTTTGTGAACTTCGCTAACTAAGGCAGTTTTGCCTATGCCGGAGAAACCTGCCACTAACATCATTTCTATGCTGCCCTCAGAAACGCGCTGGAAGGCACCGAGCAAGGTTTGTATTTCTCTTTCCCTGCCGTAGAGTTTTTCCGGGATGACAAAGCGATCGCTCCTATCTCTCTGCCCCAGAAGAAAGTGGCTGATGCGGCCGTTGCTTTCCCACTGTTGCAAACAGGTTACCAGGTCGAACAAAATCCCCCTCGCACTCTGATAGCGTTGTTCTGGGGTTTTCGCCATCAGCTTGAGGATAATATTGCTAGCTATTTTGGGAATTTCCGGCTTTATCAGGCTGGGTGCCTTCGGCTTGCGGGCGATGTGGGAGTGGACTAATTCGATGGGGTCCGCTGACTCGAAGGGCAGTTGTCCTACCAGCAACTCGTATAAGCTGACTCCAAGGGAGTAGAAGTCCGTGCGGTAGTCGATGCCCCGATT
This sequence comes from Cyanobacteriota bacterium, assembly GCA_034189005.1. GTDB lineage: Bacteria > Cyanobacteriota > Cyanobacteriia > Cyanobacteriales > Microcoleaceae > CALKCV01. The sequence continues at coordinate 12,249 of JAXHVR010000135.1, forward strand.
CATCCGTCCCGTTTGTTCCGGGGACATATAGGCCAGGGTTCCTTCTAAGACGTTGGGATTTTGGACTTCTTGGTTTTCTTTCGGTAAGAGGGTGGAGATGCTGAAGTCTATTAGTTTGACTTCCTTTGTCTGGGGGTTAATCAGAATATTGGCGGGTTTTATGTCTTTGTGAACGACCCGATTTTGATAAAGTCCTTCTAAGGTCTCCGCTATGCAAATGCCGACGAGCAGAACTTCTTTGAGGCTTAGTTCTTTTTCTGCGGCATATTCGGCCAGGGAGATGGCCCCAATGTCTTCCATGATGGCGGCGTAACCGTTGCGGTATCTCTCTAAGCTTAGGGTCTCGATCGTTCCTGGGAGCTTTAGGTTGAGGGCGATCGTGTATTGATTCCTAAATTGTAGGAGTTCGTTAAATGTTGGGTATTCGTTTTTGAGGATTTTGATGGCAACTGCTTTGTCGTCTCTCTCCCGCCTGCCTCGATAAACTAGGGTTCTCGAACCGTTGTAGATTTCTTCAAGAATTTTATAGCCAGGAAGGATTATCGTCCCATTAGTCATATCTGCCCGCCTCTATGCAGTAGCAATTCCTATTTTATGGGTTGAGATAATTTTCAACCGACCTCGGGGGCCAGAAGGCGCGGTTTCTCAGATATCTCGGGGGCCAGCCAAAATAAAAAATACCATTCGTAGGTTGGGTCAAGGGCAGCGCAACCCAACATCAACGGGAGCAAAACCTAACATCTTTGTTGGGTTTCGCTACGCTACACCCAACCTACTAGAAAGTGGCGAAGGTATTGTCAAATAAACCGGGTTTCTCAGATATCTCGGGGGCCAGAAACCCGGTTTCTCAAACAATACCTTCGCCATTTT
>JAXHVR010000136.1:0-13087 GCA_034189005.1 Cyanobacteriota bacterium
CCCTGAAGATATTATGATTGATTAGGAAATGGAGAATGGAAAAACAGGCAAGATGCCTGTTCTATGGAAAAACAGGCAAGATGCCTGTTCTACGGTTTCGTCTATTACCTATTACCTATTACCTATTAGCTAATTACTTATGTTAAAAAAACCAAAAAAAATCTGGGACGCATCGACTTGGGCGAGTTGGAAACCATTTGGACTGGGGGAACAATACCCGAATAATTATTGGGAAGTATTGCGATCGCTCTGGAAAAACGCCGATAGCCTGCCCTACGCCTGGGACATCCTCAATAAAGGAGTCTGCGATGGCTGCTCCTTGGGCACTACGGGGATGAAAGATTGGACGTTAGATGGCCTTCACCTCTGCAACGTGCGGCTGCGGCTGCTGCGGCTCAATACCATGCCTGCCCTCGACCCCAAATTGCTCGAAGACGTCTCCAAAGTAACAGGCAAGATGCCTGTTCTACAGAAGAAAAGCACTTCAGAACTGCTAGAGTTAGGGCGGCTGCCCCATCCCATGAGGCGCGATCGCGGCGACAAAGGATTTCGGCCCATCAGTTGGGAAGAGGCCCTCGAACTAATAGCTAGTCGCATCAAGGCCGCGACTCCAGACAAATTAGGATTCTACCTCACCAGCCGAGGGACGGTGAACGAAACCTATTACGCAACTCAGAAAGCAGCCAGGGCCATGGGCACAAACAACATCGACAACGCGGCCCGGATCTGCCACTCCCCCAGTACCAGCGCCCTCAAAACTACAGTGGGTGCCGCCGCGACGACTTGTTCCTATAAAGACTGGATCGGGACGGATCTATTAGTCTTCTTCGGTTCCAACGTCGCCAACAACCAACCAGTAACGGTTAAATACCTCCATTGGGCGAAAAAGGCGGGGACAAAAATAGTAGTTGTCAACACTTACCGAGAACCGGGTATGGAACGCTACTGGGTGCCTTCTATTCCAGAAAGCGCTCTTTTCGGAACCAAATTTGCCGAAGACTTCTTTTTAGTCAACGTCAACGGCGACATGGCATTTATCAACGGCACCATCAAACACGCGATCGCCAACGGCTGGACGGACAACAACTTTATCAAAAACTACACGGCAAATTTCGAGGAATTAAAAGCCGCCCTAGACGCCCAAAGTTGGGAAGAGTTGGAAAGCATCTCTGGGGCGAGTCGAGAGGATATGTACGCTTTTGCCAAAATGCTAGAAGAAGCGGAAAAAGCCGTATTTGTCTGGAGTATGGGCATAACCCAGCACGAATGCGGCGTCGATAACGTGCGGGCGATCGTCAACCTCGCCCTCACCAAAGGTTTCGTCGGTCGGGAAGGCTGCGGTTTGATGCCCATCCGGGGGCATTCCGGGGTTCAAGGAGGCGCGGAGATGGGCTGCTATTCCACGGCATTTCCCGGCGGGCGGGCGATAACAGCGGAAAATGCGGAACTGTTATCCGACCTTTGGGGCTTTCATGTACCAGAGGAAAAAGGTTTAATTACCTCAGAAATGCTAGAAGCGGCGGCTGAAAATAACCTAGAGGTGTTGTGGTCCGTCGGAGGTAACTTTTTAGAAGTGCTGCCAGACCCGGAATTTGTGGAAGCTGCGCTGAAAAAAGTACCTTTGCGAATACATCAAGATATCGGCTGCGCCAAACAGATGTTATTAGAACCAGGAGAAACCGTAATATTGTTACCGGCGACGACTCGCTACGAAATTCCGGGGGGCGTGACGGAGACGAGTACGGAAAGGCGAGTAATTTTCTCTCCAGAAATTCCCGGGCAGAGAATAGGAGAAGCCCGTCCCGAGTGGGAGGTGTTTTTGGAAGTGGCGCGGCGAGTCAGGCCGGAACTTGCGGATAAATTGCAGTTCGAGAATACCGCCGCCATCCGCGAGGAAATTGCTAAAGTGGTTCCTCAATATGCCGGCATTCAACATTTGGAAACTGCCGGGGACCAGTTTCAATATGGCGGGGCGCATTTGTGCTTTGGTTGGAACTTTCAGACCCCCGACGGTAAAGCTAGGTTTACGGTTATGACTCCCGCCAGTAACGAGTTACCGGAGGGTTATTTTAAGGTCGCGACTCGCCGGGGGAAGCAGTTTAATAGTATCGTTCAAGAACGCAAGGATGCTATTACCGGCGCTTGGCGGGAGGCAATTTTAATTAATGCCAGGGACGCTGAGAAACTGGGAATTAAGGAAGGGGATGCCGTAGCGTTAAAAAACAACCAGGGGGAACTTCTGGGGCGAGCTTGTTTTGCAGCGATAACTCCGGGTAATTTACAGGTTCACTGGCCGGAGGGTAACGTTTTGTTGGATAAAGGCAAGCGTTCTGGGGCGGGGGTTCCAGACTATAATGCCGTGGTGCAATTGATAAAGGAAAATTAAAATGAGCCAAAAATTGACGATCGTAGCGAGAATTGAGGCTAATGTCGATAAAGTCGAATTGGTGAAAGCTGAGTTACTCAAGCTAGTTGCCCCAACGTTAGAGGAAGCAGGTTGCATCCAGTACGACTTACATCAAGACAACGAACATCCTGCGGTGTTCCTTTTCTATGAAAATTGGGAAAACCGCGAGCTTTGGCAGCAGCACATGAACAACAGTCATATTGCAGAGTATCTCAAAGCAACAGAAGGTGCTGTTGCGTTGTTTACGTTAAACGAAATGAGTAGGCTTTAAGTCTCAGATGTAAGGTGCGCCCCAGCGCATATTCGCGTTAGAACGTAATCGCTTTAGCGATTCATATAGATAAATCGCTAAAGCGATTACTACAAGCTAGCTAACGAAGTTTACCCATATTTTTAGCCTAGTGGTGCTACTACTGAATGTCAAACCTATGAAGCCTTTAAGCAGCAAAACAAAAGCGCAAATATGGGTAGTGGAATCTGGGAAGGTCAAATCTTTCGCCGATCGCCTTGCCGCTGAAGAACCATTAGAAATTCGTCTGCTGGAACCAGAAGAAACTATCGCCGTTACGATGCGGACTCCTGGGGCGGACTTCGACTTGGTGGCGGGGTTTCTGTTTAACGAAGGAATTATAGGCGATCGCTCGGATATCCAGCAAATGAGCTACTGCGTCGATCCAGAAATAGACGGAGAGCAACGACAAAATATTGTCAGCGTCGCCCTCAAGGCAGATCTGCGCCCGGACTTGCACCGTCTGGAACGTCATTTTTTCACCAATAGCGCCTGCGGAGTTTGCGGCAAGGCGAATATTGAGGCGTTGGAAATTCGAGGTTTTAGCGCCCTGCCTCTCGGTTTGGAAGTCAGTGCCGAAGTTATTTATAACTTACCAGAGCAACTGCGGGCCGCTCAAAACATTTTTCAATCAACCGGCGGTTTGCACGCCGCCGCAATTTTTGAGAGGAAAGGGGAATTGTGGAAACTGCGGGAAGATGTGGGGCGGCATAACGCCCTGGATAAGTTAATTGGTTCGGCGCTGTTGGCGGGGGAATTGCCGTTGAGTAATAGTATAGTCATGGTAAGCGGGCGATCGAGTTACGAGATTCTGCAAAAATGTTTGGTTGCCGGCGCGCCGATAATTTGCGCGGTTTCCGCCCCAAGCAGTTTGGCGGTGTCTCTGGCGAGGGAGTTCAACATCACTTTAATCGGATTTCTCAGAGGAAATAAGTTTAATGTTTATTCTGGGATGGAGAGAATAGATACTCGTCTAAACCAACCGCTTCTATAATAGGAATCACCCGCCAGAAACCGGTTTTTTCAATAATACTTTCGCCATTTTATTCAAGGCTAACTCCCCCGCCAGAAACCGGGTTTTTTGAAAAAACCCGGTTTCTCTAGACTCGATGGGAGCGATCGCCTGTTTGATTCCTTCTGAGAAAAGGCCCATAATAGGCCCAAAGGTAGGTCTATTTTGGGCCTATTATGCGGCCATAATCAAAAATATCCGAGTCTTATTTCACAAAACGGCGTTTTTGTAAAATAAGAGGTGGAGTTTTCCTTCCTTATTTCAATTTCCTGCAATAAGGAAACTGCTAGAAGACTGGCCAATAAACCCGAATATTGGCCAAGAAACCCCAGGTTTCTGAGATAGCAAAAACCGGGTTTCCAGGCTCGATCGCATCTGGCGGAAAGAAGCGATCGATGTTGCCAACGCTACGCGGGGCGCGATCGCTTTATATTCACTTAAAATAAAAATAAGTTACGTTTTATAACTTAAGCTAAAATTTGATACAGACGAGAAATGTAAAAAATCTAGTAGGTTGGGTGTAGCGTAGCGAAACCCAACAGAATAGTCATTTTTTCGCGATCGAAGATGTTGGGTTCAACGGAGGTTCCACCCAACCTACTAGCGCTGCACAGTTAAAATTGTGGGTAACAACTGACACGGAGACACGGAGACAGGTCGAAACGGAGAGGGTCCGTCACCGCCGCGAGGAGTGCGTCTGCCCACAATTTTAGCTGTGTTGCCCTACTACAAAAAAATGGCTAACTCCCCCGCTATAAACCGGGTTTCTGGTTTATCGCTCCCAAAATTGACAGCTATAAACCAGAATGCTATTATCAAATAGTTAACTTATAATCCTTAAAATAACTATGGCCAGAAGACTGTTTAGAAATATATGGAAAGTTCTCAACACCGAGATTGAGTTATCGGGGGAAACGTCCGCTGCTGGAGTAGAAGTAATGGAGAAACTATTCGCTCTGGCAGGTGTATTAGAAGAAAATAAAGATGCTGCCCAACTTAAACCTATTATCGACAATCTTGATTCCTTTCTGGACGTACTTAACTCGCCTTTGGGACAAGTTACCGAGCAGACTTTACCATTTGTTTCTATTGCTACTTCTATCCTGAAATACGTTGTCAAACAAAGTAAGGGAGAACCAACTCTGGCAGACTCCGTGGAGTTAGTGAGTGAAGTTGCGTATCTGGAGAGTTTGCGACAATTTCTCCGAGACCGTCCAGAAATCCAACTTCAGCAGAAAGAGGCATCGGAGGAGATTAGGAAAAAGATCAAAAAATTGGGGGAGGGGATAGAGTTTGGCGATCGCGGCGCCAGAGAAACTCTAATTTGTTTCCACGACTCGCCTTTGGCAAAAGCGTTTAATGAAATCTTGGAGGGGCGTTTGGAGGAGTCGGGGTTGGCCGCCGAGGTTGCGGCAACTGTTACGAAACGGGTTTCGCGCGGTACCCATCGCTATATGAAGGAAGCGGTGGCAGAGGTGAAAGATGATGCTAAAAAATTGGCCGGAATTTATGGTGACGGGTGGCTGCGAGATCTCGAAGCGTACGGCAGCATCGATAAATATCTCAACGATGTCATTGCCGCGCAACCAGAAGAAAAGGTTTTTGATGAGGAGTTTGTTTTTCGACAAGTTTATGTACCGCTACAGGTAAAACCTGTCAAGTCGAATGGGGAGGTCGATCGCTCTGCCGGACCAGAGAATATAGAGGAGTGGGCAAAGAGGACTTTGCTCGATGAGAAGAAATTAGACCGCGTTTTGTTCGTTCAAGGGGGGCCGGGACGGGGCAAAAGCGTGTTTTGTCGGATGTTTGGCGACTTGGTGCGGCGGGAGTTGCATCCTATTTATACGCCGATTTTAATTCGGTTGCGGGACGTGACTGCTTTTGAGATGGATATCGATCGGACTCTCAGCGCGGCAGTGGGTAGGGATTTTGTTACTAACGATAGCGGTTGGTTGACGGATAGCAATACCCGGTTTTTGTTTTTGCTGGATGGTTTTGACGAGTTGCTGCTGGAGAGGGGGGCGAGGTACGACTTGAAATTGTTTTTAGACCAGGTGGCACAGTTCCAGAAACGCGCCGCCAAAAATAGCGAGCGCGGACATAGGGTGATAATTACGGGGAGACCGTTGGCGCTGTACGGTATCGAGCGGTTGATGCCGCAAAATTTGGAGCGGGTGGGTATCGTGCCGATGGCTGATGATATTCAGGAGCAGTGGTTGGCAAATTGGCAGGCAGTTGTAGATGCCGATGAAGCGGAGGCGGCGGCTAAAACTGAGAAGTTTCGGGAGTTTTTGCGGGACGAAACTTGTCCCGAACAAGTAAAGGAGTTAGCCCGGGAGCCGCTGTTGCTGTATTTGTTGGCGGCGATGCAGCGCGACGGGCAACTGGAGGCGCAGATGTTTGCCGGCGCTGATGCCGGTCAAGGGAAGGTGTTAGTTTACGAGCAAGCGTTGGAGTGGGTGTTGGAGAAACAGCGTTCTGAAGACGGTCGCAATTTTAACCAGAAACTGACGAAGTTGGAGTCAGAGGACTTGAGGGCGCTGTTACAAGAGACCGGTTTGTGCGCGGTGCAGTCCGGGCGAGAGCATACACCGATTTCGACTATTGAAAGTCGGTTGCTAGAGAAGAAAGACGAGGGAGCAATAAGGTTAATCGAAAACGCTCGGAAAACTGGTTCTGATAACGCGCTGAAAAATGCGCTGGCTGCTTTTTATCTGAAGTCAGCGCCAGGGGCAGAAAATTCAGTGGAGTTTTTTCACAAGAGTTTTGGCGAGTTTCTCAGCGCCGAGCGGATGGCAGAAACTATGGAAGAGTGGACGATTAAAATCGGGAAGCGGCGCAAAAAATTTGCGGTTTCTGATGATGAATTAAACAAGCAAGTTTACGATCTCTTTGGTTACGGGGCTCTGACTGCGGAGGTGGTGGAATATTTAATGGCGCTGTTGGTGAAGAAGGAGAAGGAAAATGAGGTTGACTTGGTGGTGTTGTTCGATCGCTTGCACGAGTTTTATCTGTGTTGGTGCGATGGGGAGTTTATCGATGCGAGGGAAGATACTCTGCCCCAGAAGAAGGCGAGGCAGTTGCAACAAGAGAAAATAGGACAGCGACAGGTGGATGTTTATGGGGGGTTGAATGTTTTGATTTTGTTGTTGGAGTTGCATCGTTACGGTCAGTCTCGGGGGGAGGAAAAAATTGTGTTTCACCCGTGCGGTAAACCAGAGGATGAGGATTTTGATAGAAAGAGATTGCTGCGAATTATTGGTTACAGTCAATGTCTGGGAACTGACACAGCTTTCGTGCAGATAGTTGGTAAGTTTCTACACGGTTCATATCTCAGCGAAATCTATCTCTGTGACGCCAAACTCCAAGGTGCGAATCTCAGCGATGCTAATCTTAGTATGGCAGACCTCCATAGTGCAGATCTCAGCGATGCGAACCTTAGTCATGTAGATATGCAAAATGCAAACATTCGTGCTACATATTTCAGTGGTGCGGACTTTACCAAGGCAAATCTGAGTTTAGCAAATCTCAGTTGGGCTAGCTTGGCTTATGCGAATATTTCTGGTGCTGATTTGAGTGGTGCGTATTTTAAAGGGAGCGATCTTACTTTGGTGAAGTGGGATAGTACAACAAAATGGTCTAATTCTATCGGGTTAGACAAACTAATTCGCGTGCCAAAAGCGCTGGAGCAAGATTTAGAGTTTGCTACTGCTTTTAAGTTTAGTCAAAAATTGAGTCAAATTAGGGAGGGGAAGATAGAAGAAGCGATCGCTGCCTACCATGAAGCAAAAGCAGCTAACCCTTCGCTGGAAGTTTCTGTTAAATTTTGGAACGAATTATGTTGGTTTGGTAGCTTGCACGACTATGCCGCTGATGTTCTGTTTGCTGGTGAAAAAGCAGTGGAACTGATACCAAACGATGGAATGTGTCGAGATGCTCGCGGATTGGCAAGAGGGCTAACTGGGAATATTCAGGGAGCAATTGAGGATTTTCAGGCTGCGTTAGATACTGGATTTTTCGATCCTTATTGGAAAAAAGAAAAGAAACAAAAACGGCAGCGTTGGTTGGAGGCTCTCCGGGCAGGGATAAATCCGTTTACCCCAGAGGAGTTGCTACAGTTGCGCGAGGATGAGTTGTAAATATTACCTCGGGGATGTCATCCCATTCCCAATATAGCAATCCTAAATAATTTGCGATATTTTAGAAACCCGGTTTCTTGAAGAAACCGGGTTTCTGGCCTCCGAATTTTTCATAACCCATTTAGGATTGCTATATACTCGATTGGCGCGCAAAATATAGACATCTCCAAAATTAAGCCCAAATTCCCAATTATTAATTGTTAATTGTTAATTATTAATTGTCAAAAATGTCAACCAAAATTCAACTAAACCATCAACTAATTTACAGTTATAGCCGCCAAGTCGCTCTCGGACCCCATACCCTCAGACTGCGACCTTCACCCTACAGCCGCACCCCCATCCAAAGCTACAATCTCAAAATAGAACCCCAAGACCATAGCCTAAATTGGTATCAAGACAACCACGGTAACTTATTAGGAAGGCTCAACTTTACCCAAAAAACAGATAAGCTAATCGCCGAAATAAGTCTGATTGCCGAACTAAAAAGCATTAATCCCTTTGATTTTTTAATAGAAGGTTATGCCAGCAACTATCCTTTTAGTTATGAAAGTCGATTGGCAAAAGAATTAACCCCCTATTTAGAAGTAACAGAATCCCCTAAATCGTTGCAAAAATGGGTTGAAACTAATCGGCAAAAAGCAGTTTATACCACTACTTTCATAGGAGAAATCAATCAAAAACTTGCCGCCGAAATAACTCATGTAATTCGCCTCGAACCCGGGGTTCAAACCTGCGAAGAAACCCTCAGTAAAAAAATCGGTTCCTGTCGAGATAGCAGTTGGTTGCTAGTACAAATCCTCCGCCATTACGGTTTGGCGGCGCGATTCGTTTCCGGGTATTTAATTCAACTAAAACCAGACGTTCCCCCCCTCCACGGTCCCCCAGGAGTAGAAGAAGATACGGCAGACTTGCACGCTTGGGCCGAAGTTTATCTGCCCGGCGCCGGTTGGATCGGTTTAGATCCCACTTCCGGTTTCCTCACAGCAGAGGGGCATATTCCCCTGGCGGCAACTGCGGAACCGGAAACAGCTAGCCCTCTGGCGGGTACGACGGAACCTTGCGAGTCGAAACTAGAATATACTCTCACCGTCTCTCGCTACGAGGAAACTGCTAAGGCAGGCAAACCCTATACGGAGGAACAATGGCAAAAAATTGATGCTCTGGGCGATCGCGTCGAAGCAGAATTACAGCGCATGGGGGTCGGTTTGACCCAGGGAGGGGAACCAACGTTTGTTTCCATCGACGATTTTGAATCGATGCAATGGCGTTTCGATGCTTTGGGAGAGGAGAAACGGAAAATTGCCCGAGAGTTATTGCGCCGTCTGGAGCAGAAATTTTGCCGGGGGGGCGGACTGCTGCATTACGGTTTGGGGAAATGTTACCCGGGAGAAATTCGGCCCCGTTGGGCCTTGGGATGTTATTGGCGGGAAGATGGGGCGGCTATTTGGAGCGATCGCTCTTTAATCGCAGAAGACGATCGCGACTGCGGTTACACCCAAAACGATGCCAAGGTTTTTATGGAAACTTTGGTTAAAAATCTCGGAGTCAACCCCCAATGCATTATCGCCCCTTACGAAGGGGAAACCGAAGAGGTCGGGGCTTATACGATTCCTTTATTGCAGGTGTTAAAGCCATCTCTTCCGGGAACAGGCGAGACGCCTGTTCTACGGGAGGTCTCCCGGAACCGTAGAACAGGCGTCTCGCCTGTTCCAGTAGCTTTGAGCGTCGAGGCAAAACGGGGAAGCCTCCGCGTATTTATCCCGCCAATTAGCTCTGGCAGGAGTTTCGTAGATTTAATCGCTGCCATAGAAAAGACTGCCGCTGAAACGAAAATGCAAGTAGCGATCGAAGGGTACCCGCCTCCTAGCAATGCCGGGATTAAAGGATTTCAGATAAGCCCAGAGCCCGGAGTTATCGAAGTAAACCTTCATCCAGCAGCAAACTGGGAAGAATTAAAAGAAATTACCGCCACTTTATACGAGGAGGCGCGTTTGTGCCGTTTGGGAACGGAGAAATATATGAAAGACGGTCGTCCACTCAGTACCGGCGGGGGCGATCGTATCACCATTGGCGGTAAAGAAGTTTCCGAGAGTCCGCTGTTGCGACGACCCGATCTGTTGCGGAGTTTGATTAGTTATTGGCAAAATCACCCCGGTTTGTCTTATTTATTCTCCGGTATGTTCGTCGGGGCAACCTGCCAGTCGCCCAGAGTGGATGAGGCGCGACAGGAGAGCTCCTACGAGTTGGAGTTGGCCTTGGAGTATTTGCAACCGGGAGTGGAACCAGAAGTAGTCGATCGCCTCTTGCGCCATATCTTAACAGACGTGACTGGCAATACCCACCGTTCGGCTTTTTGCATCGATAAGCTGTTTCCCGCCGGGAATTATCGCCGTCAATTAGGGTTGTTGGAGTTTCGCGCCTTCGCCATGGCGCCACACCCCCGGATGAGTTTGTTGCAAATGTTGTTAATTCGGGCCCTGGTAGCTTGGTTTTGGGAAAAACCTTATACGCGGGATTTGATTCGCTGGGGCACGATGCTGCACGATCGCTTTCTCTTGCCCCACTACATCGGCGAGGATGTTAAGGCGGTTATTGCAGATTTGCGGGAGGCGGGTTTTGAGTTTGAGTTTGAATGGTTCGCGCCGTTTTTCGAGTTTCGCTTCCCGAGTTACGGCAGGATAAATAAAGAAGGGTTGGAATTGGAGTTGCGCCACGCGATCGAGCCTTGGTTGGTGTCGGGGGAGGAGATGACGAGTTCCGGCAATGCCCGGACGGTGGACGATTCTATGGAAAGGTTGCAGGTGACTTTGCGCGGCGCGATGGGGCACTCGCCGAACCAGGATAGTTTTTCCTCGCGATATCTTGTCTCCTGCAACGGTCGCCAAGTTCCTTTAAAGTCAACCGGCGTGCCCGGGGAATATGTGGGTGCAGTTCGCTATCGGGCGCGAAATTATGGAGATTTTGAGCATCCAGCGTTGGAGGTGCATAGTCCGCTGTTGTTGGAAATTGTGGATAGTTGGACGGAGCGATCGCTAGGGGGTTGTCGTTATTATGTAGAGAGTCCTAACGGTGGGGCGAGCGTTCGCTTTCCGGTCAACCAGCGCGAGGCCGAGTCGCGGATGTTGGAGAGGTTCGTCCCCATGGGGCATACTCCCGGGAAGATTGAATTGCCGCCCTTGCGCTTGAGCGGGGAGTTTCCGCTGACTTTGGATTTGCGGCGGCGAGTGTTATACTCCAGACAGTAAAAAATTGCGTTTTTGGTTGTAGATCGCGTTCTCGATCTACAATCTCCATAACCCCAATTTTATTGTAGGGGCAAAGCATTTGGGAATAAATATGCATCTCAATAGCAGAAATATTAAAATCCAAATGCTTTGCCCCAGAGAACGCAATAATCTCCCGGATATATACTCCCGACGGTAAAAAATTGCGTTTTTGGTTGGCGATCCAGTCGAGATTTCTGATTTTAGAGTGCGTTAGCGATTAGCGGCTGCGCTAGCAGCGCGGAAGCGCTCGCGACGGTTGGGCCAAGACGCGAGCGGGGACGTTGCTGCTAACGCAGCCGCTTCGCTAACGCACTGGTTTATTTTCCACCGTTTTTCCAAAAAAGCGCACTTTTTGCCCGTGCCGAGTATAGCTCTAGTTTTGAGAATAGTCAGTTGGTCGATCCTCTCCAATAAAATTTATTGTACTAAATATAGTAATTCGTGCAGGGATTATGAAAAATTAGGGGGCCAGAAACCCGGTTTCTCAAAGAAACCGGGTTTCTAAAATATCGCGAACGATCTACGGCTTGCTATAGTTTTTAGAGAACTATTGACAACCTGCTCTAGTTAGAATAAAATAAGAGCAAGCTCCAGTAGAGCGTTCGCCCGTCTGGTGCATCTGGTGCTAATAGGTTAACAAAAATCTTATTTTAATAAGCAGTCGCGGCGGGCGGAATTCAAACAAAAATTTTCTCGCTGTCGGCGCAATTACTAACGGTAATTCGCCACCTTAACGAAACGTCCGACAATTATTAATTATTAATTATTAATTATTAATTATTAATGCCAATAGCCCCTAAAAACAAATGCGCTCCCTAAAAAAAGCCCTTTCTCGACAGGGAACCAAACGACAAATCTATCGCTACTTGCGCTATGCAAGCCGTAAATTATATCGATTGCTTGAAATTTTGATAATTTTAAGCGCTGTTATTTGTTTGATATTAGTAATCATTAACCTAGAAAATACTTTAGCGGAAAATACAGATTGGGGACAAAGTTTTATTAAATCCTTAGAAAAATCGCGAATCATTGGTACTTTAGAAAGCATCAGTATTATCACTGCTTTAGTAATTTATATCCGACAAGGCAGGAAGCGATCGCACTACGAAGCCTGGCAAGTAATCGATGCAGCTCAAGGATTGGAAATAAGTCATGCCCGAATCAAAGCCCTAGAAGAACTGGCTAAAGGTGGCATTAGTTTGAAAGGATTGTCATTGCCAAAAGCCAATCTAGAACGAATAAACTTAGTCGATATCAACTTAAAAGAAGCCAACCTACAAGGAACTAATCTCAGCGAAGCCAACCTCAAAGGGTGTAAATTAGAACTAGCTCAACTCCAAGGTGCAAATCTCTGGTATGCCAACCTACAAGAAGCTTTTTTCTTATTAGCTCAAATGCAGAAAGCTAATCTCACTTCTGCAAACCTGAAAAATGCCGATTTAGAAGGAGTTAACCTCCTAGAAGCTAACCTGCAAAAAGCTAATCTGCAAGGAGCGTATATCTTAGGAAATCTCCAAGGTGCTAACTTCCAAGAAACTAACCTAAGAGGAGCCAATCTCCAAGGTGCTTACCTCAAAAACGCTAGCTTCAAAAACGCCAATCTTAAAGGGGCAAGCCTTCAAGATGCTAACTTAGAAGGCGTTAACTTCACAAATGCTAATCTACAAGGAACTAACTTGCAAAATGCTAAAGGAATTCATCCAGCACAAGTTATGAAAGGGAACAATTGGAAGCAGGCTAAGTATTCTCAAGACTTTTACCTTAAATTAGCTTTGCCAGAAGATGAGGAAACGGGGTAATAATTAATAATTAATAATTAATATAGCATTTATCGAATCGGTGAAGTACATTTTCGATCCCCCCCAGCCCCCCTTGAGAAGGGGGGAGCCGGAACAATTCAAAGTCCCCCTTTTTAAGGGGGATTTAGGGGGATCGATCGGGGTGTACTTCACCGATTCAATAATCGCTATAATT
>JAXHVR010000137.1:0-13039 GCA_034189005.1 Cyanobacteriota bacterium
GGAATCTGATGGGGATAGTTTTCTGCCCTTGCTACGCGGTGGTTCTTGGCTCTACGGTCCCGAGAGTATTCGCAGCGCCGTTCGCTACGAATACGTTCCCGCCAACGGGCACAAGCACAGGAGTTTTCGCGTAGCTCTGGAGCCTGGCCTGTAGTCGCCTAGTTCCAGTTTGGCGCGAGAGTTCTTTTCCCCCTCTTTCCTTGGGGTGTCCCCGATGGGACTCGATTTTTTTTATGCTCGGTGGAGATTTAAGAAACCGGGTTTTTTAGAAAAACCCGGTTTCTGGTGGGTGAGGTGGAGCTCGGATGCACCTGCATATAGTAAAAGGTAAAAAAACAAATGACAGAAAAACAAAATCAACCCAGAGAATACGATGCCGCGCTAGGCGGTAAAAATCCGCCTCCAGTAAATGCTGCCGTGTTGGGCGGCATCGAATCCGTAAAAAGGCGTTTGGCCGCAACCGATGAATTAGTCCGCGCGGGGGCAGTTGGAGATGCGATGAAATATGGGGAAGCAGGGTTGGATTTAGCGATCGCCTCCCTAAAAGATAAATCTCCGCTGGTTCGACGCGCAGTCCTAAATTTACTCCAAGAAAAACTAAGCCATCCAAAAGTTAAAACCCTTTTAGCTAACAATCAATCGATCTATGAATTTGAAACACTCACCGTTAACGATGGAGGCGAAATAATTAAAATAGAGCCCCGCCTAGCAGAAATGTTCGTCGAAGACTTGGGAGATGGAGTCGAGTTAGAGATGGTATCTATTCCCGGCGGCAGTTTTCTAATGGGTTCCCCAGAAGGTGAGGGATGTGACGAAGAACGCCCGCAACACCGGGTTAACGTTCCGTCATTTTTTATGGGGAAGTATCCAGTGACGCAAAAACAGTATGAAGCGGTGATGGGAGAAAATCCTGCTTATTTCAAAGGTGCTAACCGCCCGGTGGAGTGGGTAGGTTGGGAGTATGCAACGGACTTTTGTTGGCTGCTCTCCCAGAAGACGGGGAAAAATTATCGGTTGCCTTCCGAGGCCCAGTGGGAGTATGCCTGTCGGGCCGGAACTACTACGCCGTTTTATTTCGGAGAGACAATTACTCCAGATTTAGCGAATTACGACGGCAACTACATCGGACCCACCACCGATGTAGGCTGTTTTCCTCCCAACGGTTTTGGTTTGTACGATCTCTACGGCAATGTTTGGGAGTGGTGTCAGGATGTTTGGCATGAAAATTACAACGGCGCCCCCACCGACGGGAGCGCTCGGGAATCTGGTGAGGATATGTTTCGTCGGGTCAAGCGTGGTGGTTCTTGGTCCGACCCCGCCTCGCAGAGCCGCAGCGCCTATCGCTACGGGGAAGCTGCCATGGGCGCTTACAACGACTGGGGTTTCCGCGTGGTTCTGGTAATATAAGAAACCGGGTAATTTCTCTCAATAGACCTTTCCAAAATAAAAAATACTATTTGTAGATTCGTAGGTTGGGTGTAGCGTAGCGAAACCCAACGATTTTGTTGGGTTTCGCTTACGTTGATGTTGGGTTGCGCTATCGCTCCACCCAACCTACGATCGGGCTACGATCGGGCGTCGGCGTTGGTATTGTTCTCTCATAACCGGTTTCTGGCGAGCCGCCAAGGACTACTTATTTGCCAAACCTTAGAAGTACCTTAGAATACGGTGCGTACCAGACCGCCATCGGCGCGAATGGCCGCACCATTAATAATAGCAGCGCGATCGCTGCACAAGAAGGTAACGATGTCTCCAATTTCTTTAGGATCGATAAGACGAGCTATCAGGGAAGTCGGGCGGTTTTCTGACATAAATCGTTTCTCGGCTTCCTCTGGAGAAAGATCCGGGAATATATCTCCGACAAATTCTTTAACACCCTCGGTGCGAGTGGAGCCCGGAAGCAATGAATTTACAGTCACTTCCGTTCCCTTGGTCAATTCCGCTAGAGAACGCGAAATTCCGAGTTGCATGGTTTTTGTCGCGCTGTAGTGAGCCATCTCCGGTGCCGGGGAGATACCTGACTCGCTAGAAATAAAGACTACCCGTCCGCGAGAGCGATCGAGCATACCTTGGAGATAGTGACGGGCGAGACGAACGCCACTCATAATGTTAATTTCAAAAAGTTTCTGCCAAGCTTCGTCGGTTTCGTCAAAAAAACCAACCGCTTCGTAGATACCGAGATTGTTAACCAGAATATCGACTTCTGGCAAATCCGAAATAGTCTTGGCGCAACCTGCGGCAGTTCCGTTATCCGCCACCAGAGGTATTAGCTTGGCATCGGGAACGTTAAAATTCTCAATGGCACTTTCTACGCTTTCTTGAGTTCTGCCATTGATAGCCACTTTGGCTCCTTCGGCAGCCAGAGAACGAGCGATTTCCATACCGATACCCCCCGTGGAGGCCGTTACCAAGGCTGTTTTATCTTTCAAATCTAGTTCCATTGTGAATCTCCTTTTTTTGGTAATAGTTAATTGCGCTCTTGTTAATGGTAGAGCAATAGGCAAGATGACAAAATTATCGGGTACATCTCAAGCAATGAAGAAAACCAATAATTTACCGATGCATTGGTAATGAGTAATAGGTAATGGAAATCTCTTCAGCTAACTGGATATCGAGGTTAGGCGTAAGCTCTATCCGAAACTCATCAATCTTGGCAACTCGAAACGAGTTACTTTTATTGTAGTCTAACTTCATCAAAATTACTCCAACATAACATAAAATTCATCTTGGTTTCTTGCCAAAGCGCTAATTTCTTTAGCCAATACGAACTACGTTATAGCATTTGTCGAATCGGTGAAGTACATTGAACGCTACCCCCGAGCAAGCCTTAAAAAGGGGGGAGCCGGAGACGCTCAAAGTCCCCCTTTTTAAGGGGGATTTAGGGGGATCGATCGGGGTGTACCTCACCGATTCAATAATCGCTATACCAGCTTGAATAGTTTCTAAAGCAAGTCGGACTTCTGGCATTAACGGTATTATCGATTCTAACCGATTGCTCCGAGCTACTAAAACTACTATGGCAAGATTGACATCAGTCAAATTTTGCTGGTAAGTTAAATTTCGATCTACTGTTATAAAAACATCAAATTCATTTTCTGCTAGCCGCAGTAGTTCGCCATTTTTAGTTCCAGACCATCCTTGTTGTGGTACGGTAATAACTGTATGCTCTTCTAAACTATTTTTAAGTTTTCTAGGCAAACATTCGTCAAGCAATATTTTCATAGTCCAGGCCGATTAAAGGTTGAAAAGCTAAATGCAAAACAGCGATCGCCTGTTCTCGACTGACTGAAGGAAAATCATCGATAAATTCATCCAAACTATCTCCTGCTTCTAGGTAGTCGGTGAGATTTTTAATCGGTACGCGAGTGCCTTGAAATACGGGAGTACCCGACATTATTTCTGAAGACTTAACGATTAACTCATTTTTTATCATTTTAATATCTCCATAGTAGTTAACAAAAAGCTTTTTGAACCTTCACCGACTTAAGACATCAATAAATAATTTGGGTTGTAATATTTGCGTTCCATGATAATACTTAATTGGCAAAATGTGTTTCTTATCGAGGCTGACTAAATAATCTGCTTTTGCTTCATAAGCTGCTGCTAAGAACATATTATCTTTGGGGTCAATATCGTCCAGAAAAGTTGCTTCGTAAGCACCTGGAATGTTTAGTGCTGTTTCAGCAAAATTATCTACTAAATCATCTATGTCATCTTGAGACAATCCACGTCGAGCTAATATACCAATTAACTCGTTAAGAATCTGCGGTGACATGACTACAATAAATGCGTCATCTAGCCAGTTCTTTAGCACTTGAAACGATCCAGACTTTTCATCCTGCGTTAAAAGTCCAGCTACAAAAACTGATGTGTCTATAACAACTTTAAGCACTTTTTGTTAATTGCCTTCTTTAGCGTTTTTTTTCATTTCTTCTGCTTTAGTTGCTATTCGCTTCCAAGCAGCCCTAAACTCGGCCTTGATTTCATCCGCCGGACGCGGACCGGCTTTTTTAGCTTTAGCAAAAGCTCGTTCTCTAATTTTATTTGCCCTAGCTATTTCCTCTACTGTTAGTGGAGTTTCTAGAAGTTCTTGAACCTTCTCAGCTTCTTCTAATTCTGCCACCGTACTTTGTAACGATTTAATTAGAGATTTTGCCGTTGAAATATTCATAATTGCTTCCATTTCAACTTCTCTAATTGCTTCCCCCCCGTTAACGCTTTCCTCTGGGGTTTGTTCTGCGGGAGAACCGCTATACAGACTTAATTGAATATCGAGATTGCGCGTAATGTCTATCCGAATATCGTCGATCTTAATAACTCTAAAAGATTCACTTTTCTTGTCGTTTAACTGCATCCCAATTCCTCCAGCAGTAATTTTTACTCTAGTCCAGGACCGATAGAGAAACCAGGTTTTTTCAAAAAACCTGGTTTCTGGGGCTTCTGGCAATTGTTAATTATTAATTGTTAATTGTTAATTGCCCCTAAATTTCGCCTACCCCATAACGCTGCTAAAAAACTCAATAGTTTCCTTCAAAGCAGCAACAAATAAATCGATATCTTCGCGAGTATTATAAAAATACAAACTCGCCCTCGCCGTCGAAGAAACTCCTAAATAATGATGCAAAGGTTGGGTGCAATGATGCCCCGACCGGATGGCAACTGCCGCATCATCTAACATCGTCGATAAATCGTTGGCGTGCAGGTTTTCTACCGTAAAACTTGCCAAAGCAGCCCTTCCTTCCCCATCGGCATTTGGTTGGGGGCCGTAAATAGTTAATTTGGGAATTTGGCTCAATTTCTCAAACAAATAACCGGTTAATTCCGCTTCCCAACCGTGGATTTTCTCCATGCCGATATTGCTTAAATAATCCACCGCCGCCCCAAGAGCGATCGCCTCCCCAATAGCAGGAGTTCCCGCCTCGAATTTATGGGGCAATTCCGCATAAGTAAAACGGTCTAAAAACACTTCCCCAATCATCTCGCCCCCTCCTAAAAATGGCGGCATTGATTCTAATATTTCCAACTTTCCATACAGGAAACCGATGCCAGTTGGGGCGCACATTTTATGTCCCGAAGCTACGAACCAATCGCAACCTATTTTTCGCACGTCTAATGCCAAATGGGGCGCGCTTTGGCAACCATCTATTAACACTTTAGCTCCGTTTTCGTGGGCGATCGCGCAAATTTCCTCCACCGGATTAATGCAACCGAGAACGTTAGAAACATGAGACACCGCTACTAACTTAGTCTTCTCGGAAACTAAAGTTTTAAACTGCTCCAAATCGAACTCTCCAGTAGCAGTTAATTCCACATATTTTAACTGCGCCCCCGTCTTCTGGCAAATAATCTGCCAGGGAACCAAATTACTGTGATGTTCCATCACCGATAAAATAATCTCATCTCCAGATTTCAGATTATTTAAACCCCAAGCATAAGCAACTAAATTAACCGCTTCGCTGGCATTGCGAGTAAAGACAATTTCGTTACGAGAAGTAGCGTTTATAAAAGCAGCAACTTTATCTCTGGAACCTTCGTAAGCTTCCGTTGCTTGGGCGCTTAAAGCGTGGGATCCGCGATGAACGTTTGAGTTATATTGCTGGTAATAATCGCATAGAGAATTTATCACCGCTGCGGGTTTTTGAGAAGTGGCAGCGCTGTCTAAATAAACCAGAGATTTGTCATTGATTTTCTGGTTTAAAATAGGAAAGTCTCCACGAACTTTATCTGCTAAGGTTCTTTCTTTAATTAGAGTCATTTTTTTTAATTGGGAACATTGAAAATTATAGCAATCCGTTGGTCTTATGCGGTATTTTAGAAACCGGGTTTTTTGAAAAAACCCGGTTTCTTGCCCGCGCCCATATCTTAATAACAATTGTTATTTACATCCGACAAGCTACGCACTGGGAAAGAATTTTCCGTAAAGAATTGACAGGCAATTTCTCAAGAATTTCTCCAGCAAAAGCATCGATTAATAAATTGCGACAACTTGCTTTATCCAAACCTCGACTCTGGAGATAGAAAAGGCGATCGCTATCCAACTCGCTTATGGTTGCGCCGTGAGCACATTTGACATTATCGGCGATAATCTCCAACTGCGGTTTCGTATCAACCCGAGCGTTCTTAGAAAGTAACAAATTCCGGTTTAACTGATTGGCATTTGTCAATTGTGCCTCTCGATCCACAAAGATCCTACCGTTAAAAACAGCCCGTCCTCTATCCTCAACAATGCACTTATGCAATTGATTGCTGCTGCCGTGGGGATGGTTGAGAATAATCGAACTGTGAGTATCCGCCAACTGTTGGCCGTTAAGCAAACTTAAACCGTGCAAATTGGTTTGGGTACCCTCTCCAGTTTGGTACACCTCCAAATTATGCCGCGAGAGTTTCGCCCCCAAACTAACAGCATTGCAAGTATAGCGACTATTTCTCCCCTGCCCCACAGCAGTTTTGCCGATGTGATAGGCGGCGCCCCCGTCTCGCTGCAACCGCGTGTGGTTGACTTCGGCATTTTCCTCCACCCAAATTTCCGTCACCGTATTGGTTAAATAAGGAATAGTACCGGGAGTATCGGGGCAACCGATCGCCGCTGTCACGCAATGTTCGATAATCTCAACCGCGCTTCCCGCTTCCGCCACTACCAAACAGCGACGTTGAGTCAGGATCGGCTCTTCCGTGGGGGAAGCAATAAATAATAGATGTATGGGTTGCTCTACTATTTTATCCTTCGGCACCCAGACGACCGCAGCATCGGTAACGCCGGCAGTATTCAGGGCAGTGAATACTTCCCGATCGCCCTGCTGTTTGCCCAGATAGTTAGGCACGCGATCTCTCAATTGCTCGGGCAATTGGCCCAAATTCCCCACAAATACTCCGTCTGGCAAACCCGCCACCGAGGAATGGTTTGGCGCAAACACGCCGTTGACAAATACCAACCTAGTGTCGGTTGCTTCTGGCAAGACAAAAGCATCGATATCCAAAGCGTCTAACTTTACCTGCCCGGGCGCTTGGAAGCTGACGTCTAATATGGGCGAGATATCCGTAAAGCGCCAATCTTCATCTTTTTTCGTCGGTATCTCCAACTCCCGGACCCAGGCACCAGCGCGATCGCGAGTTTGTTGCAACCAAGCGGCCATCTGCCCCTCCAAGGGATACTGGGGGGGAACGCTAGGCGACACACCTTTACAGGCCTCCCCTAGCAATTTATCCAAATAAGAAATTTCCGGTTTTGCAAAAACTTGTACCATTATTTACGCTCCCACCGCTGCTGCTTCGATAACATCGTCGTAACCTTGTTCTTCTAACTCTAATGCCAGTTCTTTCGTACCAGTCTTAATAATCCGTCCGCTTTCCATAACGTGAACGAAATCTGGCACGATGTAATTTAAAAGTCGCTGGTAGTGAGTAATAACCAACATGGAATTTTCAGCATTTGCCAGTTGATTTACTCCGTTGGCCACTATTTTTAGGGCGTCGATATCTAACCCGGAATCAGTCTCGTCTAAAATTGCCAGTTTCGGCTCTAGAAGCGCCATTTGCAAAATTTCGTTCCGCTTTTTCTCTCCCCCAGAAAAACCTTCGTTAACGCTGCGGTTGAGAAACTCGGATTTCATTTTGACAATCTCTAGTTTTTCCTGCACTAATTCGTCAAAATCAAAAACATCTAATTCCTCCAAACCTTTATGTTTGCGGCCGGCGTTATAGGCGACTCGCAGGAAATCTAAGTTGCTAACTCCCGGAATCTCCACGGGATATTGGAAAGCGAGAAATATTCCGGCTAAAGACCTTTCTTCTGCTTCCTTCTCCAGCAGATTTTCTCCTAAAAAAGTAACTTCTCCTCCGGTAACTTCGTAAGCTGGATGACCGGATAGTATTTTGGAAAAGGTACTTTTTCCCGAACCGTTCGGCCCCATGATGGCGTGGATTTCTCCTGCCTTAATTTCTAGGTTCAATCCTTTGAGGATTTCCTTGCCATCCACTGTGGCTTTTAAGTTTTTTACTGAGAGGATGACAGGGCTATTTTCTACAATCATTTTTGCTCTTTGAATCTGTTTGAATTTGACTGTTCGTAGCGATTAAATAGTTCGTAGTAATCGCTTTAGCGATTGTTCGTAGTAATCGCTTTAGCGATTGTTCGTAGTAATCGCTAAAGCGATTGTTCGTAGTAATCGCTTTAGCGATTTATCAATATGAATCGCTTTAGCGATTACTACGAACTACAAAAGTAAGGAACCAACAATTATTAATTATTAATTATTAATTATTAATTATCCCACAGTTCCTTCTAATTTCAAGCTCAACAATTTATCAGCTTCGACGGCAAATTCCATCGGCAATTCGTTAAAGACATCTTTACAGAAACCGCTAATAATCATGGAAACTGCATCTTCCGCAGAAATTCCCCGTTGGGCGAAGTAGAAAAGTTGCTCTTCTCCTATTTTAGAAGTAGAAGCTTCATGCTCTACCTGGGCAGTATTATTTTCTACTTGAATATAAGGGACAGTATTAGCCCGGGCATTGTCTCCAATTAACATGGAATCGCACTGAGAATAATTCCGCCCTCCATCTGCCTTCGGACCCATTTTCACTAAGCCGCGATAGCTATTAGAAGACTTGCCGGCAGAGATTCCTTTAGAAATAATAGTACTGCGGGTATTTTTGCCGATATGTATCATTTTCGTACCGGTGTCTGCCTGCTGTTTGTTATTAGTTAAAGCAACGGAATAAAATTCACCGACGGAATTATCTCCGACTAAAACGCAACTGGGATATTTCCAAGTAATGGCAGAACCAGTTTCGACTTGAGTCCAGGAAATTTTCGAGTTTATTCCTTTACACAAACCCCGTTTGGTGACGAAATTATAAATGCCGCCTTTGCCGTTTTCGTCTCCGGCGAACCAGTTTTGCACTGTGGAATATTTAATCTCGGCGTTGTCGAGGGCGACTAATTCCACTACGGCGGCGTGGAGTTGGTTGGTGTCGAACATGGGGGCGGTACAGCCTTCGAGATATGTTACCGAACTGGCTTCTTCGGCTACTATTAAGGTACGCTCGAATTGACCAGAGTCGCCGTTATTAATTCGGAAGTAGGTTGAGAGGTCCATGGGGCATTTGACGCCTTTGGGGATATAGACAAAACTACCGTCGCTGAAGACTGCGGAGTTGAGGGCGGCGTAGAAGTTATCCCCCACTGGGACGACGCTGCCGAGGTATTTTTCGATTAATTCGGGGTGTTCTTCTACTGCTTCGGAGATGGAACAGAAGATTACTCCTTCTTCGGCGAGTTTTTCTTTGAAGGTTGTGGCGATCGAGACGCTATCGAATACGGCGTCAACGGCCACGTTTGCCAGACGCTTTTGTTCCGAGAGGGGGATGCCCAGTTTCTCGAAGGTGTCTAATAGAGTGGGATCTACTTCGTCGAGACTGCCTTTCTTTTTATCTACTTTTGGGGCAGAGTAATAGATGATGTTTTGATAGTCAATCTGGGGATAATCCACATCTGCCCAGTTTGGTTCTTTCATGGTCAGCCACTTCCGATATGCTTTGAGGCGGAAGTTTAGCAGAAATTCGGGCTCGTTTTTTTTCGAAGAGATCAGACGCACTACGTCTTCGCTTAGACCTCTGGGAATTGTATCTGATTCAATATCGGTTACGAAGCCGTATTTATAAGGTTGGTTTACTAGGGTGTTTACTGTAGCAGTCATAATTAGGTAGTGTTCTCTTGTTTTCTCAATTTTGTTCGAGCGTAATCGCGAAGCGCGATTAAAAGATGGTAATCGCCGAAGCGATCGCTACGAACGCCTGGCCTGAGTAAAACAACAATTTTGTTGTTTTACTCTTTCAGATGTTACATTAGCAACAGAGAAATTGTCAAAGTCTGAGTTTAAAATTTTTTAGAAAATGGTCACGTCTCAACAAAATTCCACAAAACAGGACATCTTGCAACGTTTGCTCAAGCAAGGTGAAGCGACGGCCTTAGAGTTGGCAGAGTCTTTGGAGATAAGTCCCCAAGCTATTCGCCGCCATCTCAAAGATTTGGAAGGGGATGGTTTAATACAGTACCAGTCGGCACAGGTCGGCATGGGACGTCCCCAACACATTTATAAGCTGACCGATCGGGGACGCGATCGCTTTCCCCACCGTTACGATGAGTTTGCTATTTCCTTCCTGGACACGTTGGCAGAAACTGTTGGCCCCGACGGGGTTAAGGCAGTTCTTCACAAACAATGGCAGCGAAAGGCCATGCAATACGGAGAGTTATTGGGTAACGGCCCCCTGCCAGAACGTTTGACCAATTTGGTAAAACAGCGCCAAACTGAGGGCTATATGGCGGAGTGGTATCCAGTTAAGTCCGATACTGCCGATGGGGATGGGGGCGATCGCTACATTTTCATGGAGCATAACTGCGCTATCTCCAACGTGGCCGAGTCTTTCCCTAGCGTATGCGGCCACGAATTAGATATGTTTGCTGCAGTCATGTCCGATTGTACGGTGGAACGTACCCATTGGCTCGTCGATGGCGAGCATCGCTGCGGCTATTTGATTACTCCCAATAAATAGTTCCTGCTATTCTCTTGTCTATTTTCTAATAGCTCTAATTTTAAATCTAATAAATAAGATGCAACCGTCCATAGAATTTTTAACTGCGGAAGAGTCAGTCAGGGTTGATGCTGCCTTGCTATCCTCGAAAGAAAAGTTTTCAACCAGATTGGCCATTTATGCCTTGCGGTGTCTGAAACAGATCGGCAAAGAGAAGGGGAAGTCGGTGGAGGAGGTAACAGCAGAAGAGGCGATCGCTTGGATAGAAGGGGACGAACAGATAAAAGAACAGTTAGACCTAGATTCCAGTTTCAAGGACTTTTTTACTCGCTTGGTCATGGCCTCTCAGAGGCCGTTAAACCAGATTGCTTCGGAAGCGGGCGTCCCTTTAGAAGATTTGACCCTAGAACTGGTGGTACAGTGGTTCGAGAAGCAGGCAAAAATTAGAGTAGAGGGGGGTTGACATCTTTTGTTTGAACTCGTACTATCTCTAAAAGACAGTTAAGCGCTTTTCTATCAAGGCCAAATTAAGTCCAACCCCGGCGTCCCAAAAATTTCTGAAAAAAAGTTTTCAAAAGGGGTTGACATTTCCAAGAAAGGTGTCTATATTAATAAATGAACGGGAAAACAAAAGCAACAAGTCCAAAAGATTAGAATCCAAAAGACAAGTGCTTAAATTAATTTAAAAATTACAAGTTTTCCTGGTGTCTATGACGCAGTGGACCCACTCCGATCCCATCCCGAACTCGGTTGTTAAACGCTGTAGTGGCGAAGATAGTTGGCGGGTAGCCGCCTGTGAAAATAGCTCGATGCCAGGGCAATAATAAACAAGGACTTCCTCAGCGATACATTGAGGAAGTCCTTGTTTTTTGGGAATTAATCATTAACAATTAATAATTAATAATTAATAATTGGGTTTTTTGCGAGGCATAAAGCTTGGTTGGCGAGGTAGGCAAGAAACCCAGTTTTTATCAAAAACCGGGTTTCTTAATTTTCCAATCTTTTCGATAAGAACCGTAGAAATTAACATCATAATTTAACGTAATTAATGCTTAGAAAAGAATTAGGTTGTAAAATAAGAGGCAATTCCCAGATAGAGTTAAAACAAAGGTGGCTAAACCAGTCGATTGGACAGTTGGTATTTCTGCTAAAATCCTTCTAGCAAGTGGTAGAAAAGTTAGTGGTTTTTTTCCTTTAGAAGGAGCTGCCCCACGAGAAGTTTGCTATCGCGAATATGGTGCAAACATCACTAGCTACATTGTCTATGACGATAACGGACGTGCAATTAAGCGAGTAGATCTTGCAGGCAAAGCTCATGCAGGAATACCGACACCTCATGTTGTGGAATACAAACACAATCAAAATCCCGCCGGAGATATTTTCGTGCAAGCTGAAAAAGTTGTTCGGGGTGCTACTTTAGAAGAAATACCATAGAAAATAATGTTGAGCAAAGAAGTTTCGTTAAATACAAATAACCTTAAAAACTACCAGGAATGGAAACAAGCAAACGGCAACGATTTTTCTCTCTGGGATTATCTTTTTGGAGTGGGAAACGTAGAAATTGCTTTGGTTTTTTCTAAGTTGTTCTGGCCGGATTTTATCGAATACGATCGCGGTATTTTTTTAGCTGAAACTTTTAATCCCCAAATCTGCGAGGAATGGAAAGCTAAATTGGGAAACGATATTAATGCCGTAGAAAAAGTTATGAATCATATTCACCTTGAAGATATCTTGCCGGAAGGTGAAAAAGTGGGAATTGAAAATCTTTTATATCTGGGAAAAATCATCTCGCAAATGTGGGAAAGTCGCCTCAAATTACTTTATCCAAATCAATATTTTCAAGTAGAATGTAATCGGGATGATTCGACAGTTATAGTGACGTTTTCTCAAAAAGTAAAATAGTCTTAAGTATCCGAGGAGAAAGCAATGTCAGAAATCATTAATGCGGTTTACCAGAACGGCGTTTTACGTCCTACCGAACCAGTATCTTTATCAGAGGGCGAAACAGTTCGCCTGGAAGTAGTCCCAGAAACTCCGGTGGAAGAGGCACAAACGGAGTGGGAGAAAGCATTACAATTGGCGAGCGATCGCGGCTTAATCAAATTGCGCCCTAAAAACAACAAAATGGAGCGCGAAGAGTTCCTGCAGCGGGATAAAGCTTGGCGAGAAAAAGTAAAAAATATGAAACCCCTGCCTGGTAAGCCTCTTTCAGAAGAAATTATAGAAGCTCGGGGGCCGTGGTAAACTAATATTTTATGCACAATTATCCCTAAATTAATTAACTCAAAAAGATGACAGCAGTCCTCCCTCCAAACATATTATTAGACGAATATTTAAAAAACTGGTTATTAGAAGATATCGGCAGAGGCGATCGCTCCACACCAGGTTTATTTTCCACAGAAATAATCCAAGGAAACGCCATCTGGATAGTTAAAGAAGCAGGAGTTATTGCCGGGTTGCCAATAGCAGCAAGAGTATTTCATTTATTAAACGAAAAAGTTAA
>JAXHVR010000138.1:0-1668 GCA_034189005.1 Cyanobacteriota bacterium
AGACATTAGCACGAGGCACTAGAGAAATGGCGATCGCCACCAATGCACGATCCAATAAAAAACCCTGGGCGGGGGCAATACTTTCCGCAGCCAAAGAATTCGACCTCGCGCCCTTACCCATTCTCAGCGGTAACATACCATCGGGGTTGCGCGGGACTCTCTATCGCAACGGAGTAGCAAGATTGGAACGAGGGGGGCGGCGCGTGGGGCACTGGTTCGATGGCGACGGGGCGATCCTCGCGGTCAATTTTACCGATGCGGGGGCTACCGGGCTCTATCGCTACGTCCAAACTGATGGCTATTTAGCAGAATCAAAAGCCGATCGCTTTCTCTACAGCAACTACGGCATGACCTATCCAGGACCGATCTGGAAGTATTGGTTAAAGTTGTTCGGACAAAAGGAGGCTGTCAAAAATGCAGCCAATACCTCCGTTATGGCCCTGCCCGATCGCCTGTGGGCCTTGTGGGAGGGGGCGAAGCCTTACGTTCTGGATTTAGAAACTCTCGAAACTATCGGTAAAGACGATTTGGGACTGCCGGGACCGGGGCTGCCCTATTCCGCTCATCCCCTCGTAGATGCGGACACCGGGGAGATTTATAACATCGGCGTGGACCCGACTTTCACCATCCATCTGTTTCGGAGCGATCGCTCTGGGAGAGTCATCCAAAAGGGCGCTCTCAAACTCGATAGTTTTCCTCTTATCCACAGTTTTGCCATGGCGGGGCCCTATCTCATTTTTTTAATACCGCCGATGGAATTGCAAGTCTTGCCCTTACTTCTCGGTAGGACTTGTTATGCGGATGCTTTTCAATGGCGGCCCCAGAAAGGAACTCAGATTATAGTAGTAGATCGCGAAACTATGGAAGTAGTAAGTCGCGGGGAAACGGATCCTTGGTTCCAGTGGCATTTGGGGAACGGTTGCGTCGAAAGCGATGGAACGGTGAGATTAGATTTCGTGCGTTATCGGGATTTTGCGGAAACTAACGAATATTTGCGGGAAGTTCCCACGGGGGAAACTCAGACTATTTCTAATGGGACTCTCTGGCAGATGCGACTTAATCCGCAAACTGCCAAGGTTATAGAATTGCAGCAGTTGGTAGGACGCTGTTGCGAGTTTCCCGTAGTGCCACCAGAGGAGGTCGGACGACCGTGGCGTTATACTTATTTGTCGCTGCTGGGGCCGGAAGCGGAGATTGGTAAAGAGGTCTTGGGGGCGATCGCTCGTTTCGATTATGAGACTGGAAAGCTTACGGAGGCTGACTTTGGAGAAAACTGCTATGCCTCGGAACCGATCTATGTTGCGGATAAGATGAAGTCCGAAGGCGGGTGGGTGCTAACGGTGGTTTATGATGGGAATGGAGACAAGAGCGAGGTTTGGGTATTCGAGAGCGATCGGCTTGATGCCGAACCAGTTTGTCGCTTGGGTTTACCAGAAGTAATTCCCCTTAGCTTCCACGGCACTTGGAGAAGTAGTTCGTAGTAACGACTTTAGTCGTTCTTGTTTTTCCGCTTAGGTAAAATGGTGGGTAAAGCAAAAGTTCGTAGTAATCGCTTTAGCGATTCATAGATATCAATCGCTAAAGCGATTACTACAAGCTAGCCTACGAAGTTTGCCCGCAATTTTAGGCTTTATGGCGCTACTACTGGGCTAACGCGACTGATATTTT
>JAXHVR010000138.1:1768-12920 GCA_034189005.1 Cyanobacteriota bacterium
AATCGCTTTAGCGATTCATAGATATCAATCGCTAAAGCGATTACTACAAGCTAGCCTACGAAGTTTGCCCGCAATTTTAGGCTTTATGGCGCTACTACTGGGCTAACGCGACTGATATTTTTTACTTTCAAATAAGAGCGGGTTGAGACTGTACCAAGAGCCATCATCGTCTTGATATTGAAATACAAATAAACTTCTCAATAGCATTTGATATTCTATGTCTCCCTTGACTTCTTGCTCTTCTTCTACTTTAAATAACAACTCCCACTCCTCTTCATCGATGGCGGCTAATAAACCATCTCTCTCTTTTTTTATTACTTTATCTAAAACTTTCCCTGAAATGGGGGGGTCATCTTTAGTCAGACAAGTACGAAGCATTCCTACTAAATTTCTAACGTGACCGCCACTAACCCGACACAATTTGTCTAAGGTTTCCGGGCTGTCAAATATTTCTGTTACTAGATGAGAATATTCCTCTAATCTGGCTTCTGGGAAAGCCCTTTTTACTACTAGATATCGCAATAATTCCATTCCTTCTGAATTGTCTTCGCCATTTCGGTTTCTCGCGGGAACCATTGGCAAAATAATCGGACTGCTGCCGCCGCCTAAACGACTTTTTAACGCTTCCCTTTCGTTGGAATAATTGAGGGCTAGGGGCAGGGTATAAACTAAATGACACTTGATTTCCCGTAGCTGTTCTCCGCGATCGACGAATAAATATTCTGGTAATGGTTTATTGGATGATGAAGTATCTTTATATTCTATCCGGTCTAAATTATCGACAATTACTACCAGTCCTTTCTGCCCCTGTTGTTTTAACTTTTCTTTGGCAACGCTAATAATTTCTTCATCGATTAAGTTTAACATTTGAGGGGTTTGGGGTTCGAGAAATTGCCGCAGTTTAGAACGAGTTTGTGGGCTGCTTTTTGCCTTGGCGGTTATTTTAGCCAGACCTAAAGGTAGAGAAACTTCTACGCCTTTTTCCGTGCTTACTTTTCCTTTCATTCCTGCAATTTCTCCCTCGGCGCTTAATTCTATTGGCTGTTGTAAAAAGTCTGCCGTTTGTTTGAGAAATGCTTTAAAACCTTTTGGTTGTAGTTCGATTTTACTTCTCTCCAAACTGGCGCTAACTTGACGGGCGATCGCCAACAAAATATCCGTTAAATCTACATCTGCTACGTCCAAATCTTCTGTTGCTTTGAAATAGACTACATGAAAGCCATCTTTTTCTAATTGAGCTTGTAGTTGGGATAATTCTGTTGATTTACCGCAACCGATATGGCCGGTAAATAACTGACAAGATGCTTCCTCTTCGGATAAAGATATCCCTCGCTGGAGTTCTTTAATAACGTTCTCCCCCCGGACTTCGGCGAAATTAATATAGTAACGCTGTCGGTCGGGATTTTTGAGGTCGAGAGGGGCGGGGTTGCAAGCTTGGAAAAATTGCTTTGGGTCTAATTTCATAACTGTTAATAGGATGGTAATTGGACGACAATCTATCTTATCATATAGTTGGTTGTAGTAGCGCAACACAGCTAAAATAGTGGGTAACATTGACACGGAAGCGCGTCCCCGCGTCCCCGCGTCCCCGCGTCTGCCCACCCACAATTTTAGCTGTGCAGTGCTAGTAGCTATGGCGCCAGTGTCCCGCTGCTGCCGTCAGCTACTCGCCAAGGTCGAAACTGTCGCATAAACCCCTGTCGCTCTCCTGCACCTCCTGGTTGTTCCTGAGATAATCTCCCACCAACTGGCAATTGAGTTTCATTAAGTCGCTCAAATCCCAGACATCCCACAGTTTCACCGTGTTGTCCCTACTGGCAGAAGCAATTAACTCCCCATCCGGGCTGAAGCTGACACCCCAGACCGGAGCCTCATGCCCGCTCAAAGTTTGCAATAGCTCCCCCTGGCGACTCCACAGTTTCACCGTGTTGTCATTACTTGCAGAAGCAATTAACTCCCCATCCGGGCTGAAGCTGACACTCCTGACCTCAGCCTCATGCCCGCTCAAAGTTTGCAATAGCTTGCCCTGGGGACTCCAGAGTTTCACCGTCTTGTCATCACTGGCAGAAGCAATTAACTCCCCATCCGGGCTGAAGCTGACACCCCAGACCGGAGCCTCATGCCCGCTCAAAGTTTGCAATAGCTTGCCCTCGCGACTCCACAGTTTCACCGTCTTGTCAGAACTGGCAGTAGCAATTAACTCCCCATCGGGGCTGAAGCTGACACCAATGACCCAATCCTCATGCCCGCTCAAAGTTTGCAATAGCTTGCCCTGGGGACTCCACAGTTTCACCGTTTTGTCATCACTGGCAGAAGCAATTAACTCCCCATCCGGGCTGAAGCTGACACCTAAGACCTCAGCCTCATGCCCGCTCAAAGTTTGCAATAGCTTGCCCTCGCGACTCCACAGTTTCACCGTCTTGTCAGAACTCGCAGAAGCAATTAACTCCCCATCCGGGCTGAAGCTGACAGATAAGACCGGAGCCTCATGCCCGCTCAATGTTTGCAATAGCTTGCCCTCGCGACTCCACAGTTTCACCGTGTTGTCCCTACCGGCAGAAGCAATTAACTCCCCATCGGGGCTGAAGCTGACACCAATGACCCAATCCTCATGCCCGCTCAAAGTTTGCAATAGCTTGCCCTCGCGACTCCACAGTTTCACCGTGTTGTCCCTACCGGCAGAAGCAATTAACTCCCCATCCGGGCTGAAGCTGACAGATAAGACCGGAGCCTCATGCCCGCTCAAAGTTTGCAATAGCTTGCCCTTGCGACTCCACAGTTTCACCGTGTTGTCCCTACTGGCAGAAGCAATTAACTCCCCATCCGGGCTGAAGCTGACACCAATGACCGAACCCTCATGCCCGCTCAAAGTTTGCAATAGCTTGCCCTCGCGACTCCACAGTTTCACCGTGTTGTCCCTACTGGCAGAAGCAATTAACTCCCCATCCGGGCTGAAGCTGACACCCCAGACCGAACCCTCATGCCCGCTCAAAGTTTGCAATAGCTTGCCCTCGCGACTCCACAGTTTCACCGTGTTGTCAAAACTGGCAGAAGCAATTAACTCCCCATCCGGGCTGAAGCTGACACCCCAGACCGAACCCTCATACCCGCTTAAAGTTTGCAATAGCTTGCCCTCGCGACTCCACAGTTTCACCGTCTTGTCCCTGCTGGCAGAAGCAATTAACTCCCCATCCGGGCTGAAGCTGACACCCCAGACCGAATCCTCATGCCCGCTCAAAGTTTGCAATAGCTTGCCCTGGGGACTCCACAGTTTCACCGTCTTGTCCCTGCTGGCAGAAGCAATTAACTCCCCATCCGGGCTGAAGCTGACACCATTGACCGGACCCTCATGCCCGCTCAATGTTTGCAATAGCTTGCCCTCGCGACTCCACAGTTTCACCGTGTTGTCAGAACTGGCAGAAGCAATTGACTCCCCATCCGGGCTGAAGCTGACACCTAAGACCTCAGCCTCATGCCCGCTCAAAGTTTGCAATAGCTTGCCCTCGCGACTCCACAGTTTCACCGTGTTGTCAGAACTGGCAGAAGCAATTAACTCCCCATCCGGGCTGAAGCTGACACCCCAGACCCAACCCTCATGCCCCGCCAGGCGGTTAGCTTCTCGGAATAACTCACCCTCTTTTTTATAGGCTAGCTGTCGTAGGATGTCGGTAACAATGCTGAGACGATTTGTGGGTGGATAGAGGTTGTTATTGAGGAGTTGTCCTCCTGCTTTGACTGCTGCTAATCTTGCTTCCAAAGGCCGCTCGGATAACGTTAGGGCTTGGAACTCATTAGCAGAGGCCATGCTGCTTTGTTTAATGGCTTCGATGCCTTGCTGTGTGGCTTTCTGACTTTGTAAATAGGATTGCACTCCAAATATCGCCGACGTGCCTGCCAACACTGCCATTGCCATAGAAGCAGCAACTGAAACAACCAGCAAGCGTTTTTCTGCTCGCCTCCTCTCTTCTTTTTCCCGCTGCAACTCCAACGACTGCGGTTCGTACTTCTGCCGAACAAACGCCACCAAATAATCATGCACCAACTGATAAAAATTCTCCGGCTTTTCTGGCACTAGCAACACCAAACCAGAACCCACTAAAACTTTTAAGACTAAATCCAGTTTTTCTTCTTCTATTTCTAAATCCTCTTTCAACTCCCTCAGCGTCTTCAAAGGTCGCGTGTTTTCAGTATTGGTCAGCAAATACAAAACCAATTCCGCCGCCCTCTGGTTCTCCTTCCCGCAATCTTTAACCGCATCTTCTAAAAATTGCTCCACCAAAATTTCCTTCGGGTTTTCCCCCTGTTGGCGATACTGTTTTAAGGTTGTTATTTCTTTACTCTCTAACTGCGCCCCCACTACCTGAAATTCAATGGGACGCACCCCATCAAATTCTCTCCCTAAATCCTCTACTAATTCCTCGACCAAATCCGAGTCTAAAGTAATTTTAGAGCTTTCCGTTAAACTAATAATCGCGGCCTTAGCATCTTCGGGACTAAAGTTGCCTAAATAATAGAGAATATTCTCGTAATTCTTATTAATATCTAACTTGGCTTTGCGACTAAACTCCAATAAATAATAAATGTAATCCTCCCGCAAAGACAAAATTACTTTTAAATAAGGAACGCTCAAACATTCCTCCAAAAACTTGTAAAACTCTCTCCTACTCTCGGCATCTGGATTATCGAAAAAGAACTCCTCAAACTGGTCAAAAATTAAGATAGTGAATAATCCCCGACTTTCGTTTTCCCGCAACTCCGATAAAATCCACTCTGGAGAAAAATCCACACCATCGATATAGGTCTCTGGTGTCTGGCGAAGTGGATTGACGATCCCCCTAAATCCCCCTTGTGAAGGGGGACTTTGAGAGTCCCCCCCTTGTGAAGGGGGGTTAGGGGGGATTTTCCGGTCCCCCCCTTGTGAAGGGGGGTTAGGGGGGATTTTCCGGTCCCCCCCTTGTGAAGGGGGGTTAGGGGGGATTTTCCGGTCCCCCCCTTGTGAAGGGGGGTTAGGGGGGATCGAATTACTTAAAACAGGGGGAATTCGATCGTTGACGATCCCCCTAAATCCCCCTTGTGAAGGGGGACTTTGAGAGTTCCCCCCTTGTGAAGGGGGGTTAGGGGGGATTTTCCGGTCCCCCCCTTGTGAAGGGGGGTTAGGGGGGCTCGAATTTCTATTACTTAAAACCTCAACCAACTCCTGCCCCAAACTATTAACCCAATTTTGATAAACTCCCACGGAAACTGGTAGATAATCTCGCCCCTCAAAATAATTAAGTTGCAAAAGAGGTATCAACCCCGCCTGCAAAATCGAACTTTTACCAACCCCAGATTGACCGTAAATTACTATTAGTTTCTTATCCCGATTTTTAATTCTATCCAGCAAGCGCTCCAGGTCGGCTTTCCGCCCGGAAAAAGCCGCTATTTGCCGAACTAATTCTCTCCTTTCTTCAGCATTTTTCCCCTCCAAAATTATCGCTGGGGGCTGCAACCTCCCCGCCCCCACAAAGGCACGCCAGCCGTATTGACTCTCCACTTGCCTTTGCAATTGTTTGTTATTAAAAGCCTCTAAATATTGCTTTTCCTGAGACTGCCAAATCCGTAGTTTTTGCAAAATATCGACGTGCAATTTAGCATCGTACTCCCAGAGGTTTTGTTCTCTGGCAGTTTTTAATCGACCGCTTGCTTTTTCCAAACAACTTATCGCCTCTGGAACCTTCCCTAACTCTGCCAGAGATTGCCCTAAAAGAAATCTAAATAAAGCCCGTTCTTTTACCGCAATCTTAGGGTCAGCAATAGCCAAAGCTTTTTCGGCAAATTCGACTGCTTCCCGGCAGTTCGATTGCTTCAAAGCAGCCTCAGCCAACCAGCCATAATCTATGGCAACTAGCCTCCTTTTCCCCAGACTTTCATGCAAACTCAAACCCTTTTCTGCCAAAATTTTTAACTCATCCCATTGCTTTAACTTTCTGAAAAGTTGCCCCAGATAGCCGAGATATTTACCGACTAAATCTCCCCGATTTGCTAACTCAAAACTCTGCAAACTTTCCCCCAAATAATCTACCGCTTGTTGCCAATAATCTTCTCCTTTTTTCTCCAAAAGCAAACCGAGATTTAACAGCACCAAACCCCGCTTTTCTAGGTCGTTATTTTGCTGCCAAAACAACAAAGATTCCCGATATTTATCAACGGCTGCATCTATGTTACCCTTATAGCAATCATCGAATCGGTGAAGTACATCGAGCGATCCCCCCCTGCCCCCCTTGAGAAGGGGGGAGCCGGAACAGTTCAAAGTCCCCCTTTTTAAGGGGGATTTAGGGGGATCGATCGGGGTGTACTTCACCGATTCAATAATCGCTATACCCGCCAAATGCCTACCTAAGAGAAAAGCAAAACAAGCCTGAGTTTCTCCATCCAAAACCAACTCGCGCTCTTCTAAATCTCGCCCCAAAGCTTCAATTTCCTCCCCCTCAATCTGGAAATTATCCGCATCATCGACAGCAGCATTAACGCGCCGGCAAATTAACGCCGCTAACTCGTCATCTGGGAGAGCAAAAGGAATCGGCGCCGTAGCAAAACTATTAAAATCGGAAGCCCTTCGCCTCAAGATTTTAAACAGCGCGTCAGTTCCCCAAATAACAATAGGAAAAGGGAAGCCCAGAAAAGAATCTCGCACGTTATTAGTAGCCGCTAAAAGCCGTTCTAAATCGCCGACAGATTCCAAACCCAAGACCATGAGAGCATCTGGAGGATTGTTTTGGAAGCGATCGCTCAGATTCGTATAAAGATTAGTAGCAGATTTCGGCAGTTCTAATACTCGAAATTTAGCGGGACATTCTTCGCGCAAAATATCTAATATTTGCTCTTGCAAAATATTATAATTGCATCGGCAGTAAATAAGAGAAAACGAACCTTGGGATAAAAGGATAGTTCTTTTTAATTCCTGCAAAGGTTCCTCGTTGTAAGCAGCCATATTTTCTAATTTATTGGGGTGCTTCATGGTTTGAATAATTTGTGTTTTTCTATAACAATTCCGTACCAAATGGAACGGGTGCTTCGGCTTAAATAGATCGGGTATAGCATTTGTCGAATCGGTGAAGTACATTGAACGCTACCCCGTTGGTCCCCCTGTAGATCCCCCTCCCGTCCCCCTTAAAAAGGGGGAGGCCAGAAGAAGA
The DNA here is from genome assembly GCA_034189005.1 of Cyanobacteriota bacterium. Classification (GTDB taxonomy): domain Bacteria; phylum Cyanobacteriota; class Cyanobacteriia; order Cyanobacteriales; family Microcoleaceae; genus CALKCV01. Next base: position 8,944 of record JAXHVR010000138.1, read on the forward strand.
AGTTTTTCATGTCCGGGGGACGAGTGAATTGTTCCGGCTCCCCCCTTTTCAAGGGGGGCTGGGGGGGGATCGCTCGGTATGTACCTCATGGATTCAATAATCGCTATATAAATTGCAGCGCGGCTTTACCAAATTACCTTGCTGAGGAAGTAGATGAGGAGACGATCTCCCAGAGGCTTGAGGACTTGGCCTTCAAACTCCTGACAAATTTCAGTCATTAGTTGAAAGTCCCCCAGGATGAGGGCAAGGGTATGCTGTTCGTGGGCGGCCATCTAGGGCGTCAAGGACTCGACATCGGTAAAGGCGATCGCCCCTAGGGCTGTTTTGCCTCGGAACTTCAGGGGCCTTTTGACATTTTCTATGGGTTCCATAGGTTGAATGGGGGGTCTGACCGGTAAGTAATGAGAACATTTTCTTTGTCTAGTTTATCCCCTGGCTCTCTTAAAAGTCAATATGGCTGCATCTCCAGCATGGCTTTTTGTTAATTGTTAATTATTCCTAAATATGCTTCGTGTCTGTTTGCTTTGAGGTTGAAATGGGGTGCATCCAAATTATTACTAATAGCTTAAAAATTGGTTTTTATTAAGATGCTCGATCTCTATTTTTTCATTTTTTAAAAGCGGTAAATTGTGCTTGGTAAAAAAGGCGATAGATCGGTTATTGTCAAAAAGCGATCGTCTATGTTATCTTAAAGATCGAAGCTCCGAAACAGCAAATCCTCTTAACAAAAAGCACGAACCATGCTAACATAAGATAACAAAACCCAAAAACCTCTTCCCACCATGGAAGAATTACCCTACAAAGACGACAAACCAGTGGATAGCGAACTACAAGACCTCATAGCTCATCTCTTAAAAGACATACTCGCTTTAATTGGGAGCGAGCGAAAGGATTGGTTTTTCGGCATAGACGTGGGATGGTACTACGCTCCAGACGAAAGCGCCATCGCCCCAGATGGAGAAAAGTAATTTTTAAAATCCATTAGAGCAATTTGTAGTTTTGTACTGCGTGCTGCAAACAATCGTTCTTATGGTTATATACTTAAAGCGGTAAAGAATTGCGCTTCTTGGAGAGGACGCGCTTGTGCGGGGAGAAGGGGGATGAGCTTCTTTTAATCTCCGTGTCTCCGTGTCTCCCCCTCTCCGCGTCTCCTATCGTAAAAAGCGTATTTTTTACCCGTTCTGAGTATAGCTTTCCCACTAATTCTGAGCGTTTTCAATTTTTCTAGTATCTTTGCCCATCGGACATTGACAGTCATAACGCTTACACGCTCAGGCTTGTAGTGGATATAAACTCACCCCGTTCCATCACATTTTTTGCATTTCATGCTTTCAGTCCCGTAAAGTTGTTCCATTTTAATTATAAATACTTTTAACGGATTTTAACCACTTGTCAAAAAAAATTAAATTGCATACAATTAAAAGCGTCCACAATCATTGGAGGTGAAAATGTCCCGGCCAAAAGGTTGGACTGAATTCGACGAACCGAAAGTTAGGCGCTCCGTGTCATTAACGGATTTTTGTTGGGATGCCCTAAATCAATTGGTTGGCAGCCGAAAAATTTCCAAATTTTTAGAGAAAATAAGTCGGCTGGATGATATGCAAACGATTAAGTTTGGGCGGTTTATGATTACCAAACTGCCCGAAGAAGAGTCTTAAAATAAACTTAATTGTTTGCCCTGCTAATATGACCAATTAGGCTCCCCCGTTCTATACAACCAGAAATACGCTGTTACTTAAAGAGGGATGGAAAGGTGTAAAAACATTGATTAAAGTAACCCGTTCTGGTACCAGAGCGAAGCGAAACTACGAGCAAATAGTTTATTATAGCGATTATTGAATTGGTGAGGTACACCCCGATCGATCCACCATTATCCCCCTTTTCAAGGGGGACTTTGAAATTTTCCGACTCCCCCCTTAAAAAGGGGGGCTGGGGGGGATCGAAAATGTACTTCACCGAGCGCGATAATTGCTATATATACTCGGCACGGGCAAAAAATGCGCTTTTTTGGAAAAACGGTGGAAAATAAACCAGTGCGTAAAGCCGTCCGGCTTTGCTTAAGCGCTCCTGGGCCCAACCGTTAGCGAAGCGGCTGCGCTAGCAACGCGGGGACGCGAAGCCCCCCGGGCTTTACCCACTCTAAAATTTGCCATAAATCTCGACTGGATCGCCAGCCAAAAGCGCTTTTTTTTACCGTCTGGAGTATAGCTCTGGGAGTGGAACGAGTGAGGGAACCGAACCTGCGATTGAGTTATGTAACCTGGGAAGAAAATGGAGCGGTGCCAATTTGGGTCCTAGAGGTGGTATCGAAAAGCCCTGGTGGGGAATACAAGGAGAAAAAAAGAAAATACGCCCAACAGTCCGTGTTGTACTATATAATTTACGCCCCTTTGCGGAAGCGATCGCGCAAATTGACGATCTACCGTCTTAACAAAGGGGAATACGAGTTACTAGAACGTAACCCAGTATGGATGCCAGAAATAGGTTTGGGCATCGGCACCGGTGTGGGAACTTATCAAGGGATTACCCGGGAATGGTTGTACTGGTACGACGAGACAGGCAACCGATATCTGACTTCAGATGAGGTCCGAGAGCGGGAACGGCAAGGCCGAGTCCTGGCCGAACTTCAGCGAGAGCAAGAACGGCGAGCCAGAGAGCAAGCAGAACAACGAGCCGAAGAGTTGGCCCGTCGCTTGCGCTCTTTAGGCATCGACCCAGATAAATTGGAGCGATAAATCTCAACAGAACAGTGCGAGGGGCGAAATCGCCTGTTCCTTTTATACTATAACGAAAACGGTAGCGCGGGCGGTTTTGGTAGCGGCGGTTTGTTTGCCACTTTGGCAGATGCCCCCGTTATCGAAGCCGACGATTTCTCCGTCAGAGGCTAAAAATTAATAAGGTGCGCGTCGCGCGCACCTTCAGAAGCATCGTCAACTATCTCGAATAGTCGGCGAATTAGCCAGAGTTGCTGCAGCTTTTTTCATCATATCGATATCCGACTCCGACCAACTGCGAACCTCCTGGCAATGGTGAGCTATTAATAAACCCCATAGTTCCGCAGGATTGAGGATAGGCACTGCTAAATTAGCCCGAACTCCGAGACTGCGGAGAAAATCTCGATGGCAATCGTTTATTGGTTCTACTTCTATGTCCGCAATTGCTCGCACCCTTCCCCCTAGGTAAAGGGCTGCATATTCTCCGTTAAAACATTCATCCGGTCCGGTGCAACCGTAAATCGATCGCTCTGGGTCGCTGAAAGATTCGTAAGTGACTTGCCCTTCCCACTGACGATAAAAGTAATAGATAACTACGCGATCGACATTAAGATCGTCTCTGAGTTCGTCCGTAGTTTTTTGGATTAAAGTGTCTCGCTGCATTTTTTCATTCAAGCGACCGACTAAGCTTCGCAGAGTAGAGCGATCGCCAGAAGACTTGCTTAGTTTTACTTCGGAGTCTTGGTTTGGGTGAGGTTGCATCATCAGTAGAAATTATGGTCTAACTATAAAGGTTGACGGCTGTTGATTATATCATCCCTCTTTCCTGCCGAGAGATTCGCACCAGAGCAAAGAAATCCAGTTTTTTTAACAATAGACTTCGTGGCAGTTGTAGGCAACAGGCAACAGCAAGAGGTCTAATACCTTCGCCATTTTCTTGTAGGTTGGGTGGAGCGCCCCGCGCAACCCAACATCTTCATAGCACAATCCAACGATTTTGTTGGGTTGCGCTGCGCGTGCGCGCTACCTACGAATGGTATTTTTGCTGAAAGGCGAAGGTATTGTTGAAAAAAACGGGTTTCTTAATTCCGCTTGTAGCAATCGCTTTAGCCATTTATATCTATGAATCGCTAAAGCGATTACTACGAACCGGGCGATCGCCAGCCTGACTCATAAGCATAACTTATTTAAAAAAAAACTTGCGGTTTTCTCAAAATCGGCATTATAATACAACCGTATTACACAAAAACGGGCCATCGGAAA
>JAXHVR010000139.1:0-12910 GCA_034189005.1 Cyanobacteriota bacterium
CCCGATCGATCCCCCTAAATCCCCCTTAAAAAGGGGGACTTAGAATTGTTCAGGCTCCCCCCTTTTTAAGGGGGGCAGGGGGGGATCGAAAATGTACTTCACCGATTCGATAAACGCTATATTAATTATTAATTGTTAATTGATATAAGGGATATTCCAAAGCGATCGACTCCTATAGCAGTTTTATTTGAGATGTGTCCAAAAGTCTGACGCTTTTTGGTAATGGGTAATGGGTAATGGGGAATAGGGAAGAAGGTCTATAGCATTTTTTGCTGGTAGTAAATAGCCCTTTCTTGTTTACATCTCATTTGAAAACGCTATAGAATACAATAGTATTGTTGACTCGACAGTGCGTTCGAGCCAACTACCCAGTTCCTTCATTGTTTCAAAAATTGCCATAAGTCCTAATTATTAATTCCCCGCCAACCATTACCCCGAAAAAATATGATAGAAGATCGAGAACTCCGAGAAGTATTTAAAATCGCCTGCGAAGAACATTTGCAGAAGCTAGACGAGGGTTTTTTGTATTTAGAAAAGCACCCCCAGGACTCGGCAACATTAGAAGAATTATTGCGGGAGGCCCACAGCGTCAAGGGGGATGCGGGGATGTTGGGAGCAAAAGATGTCTCCACATTGGCCCATCAGATGGAACATATCTTAGGGGCAGTTCAACGAGGGGAACAGGAAATGTCCTCCGATCTGAGCGATCGCCTCTTCCAAGGACTCGATGCCCTGGGCAAACTGGTTCGCGAAGCAGTTACGGGAGAGCCCTCGGGGGTCAATACTTTTTATGTTCTTGCTAATTTGATGGGCTCGATGCAGCAAAGCGAGGCAACGGAAACAGAAGATGTCACTGGGGAGGAGGAGTCTGAGGAAGAAATAGAAGAAATAGAAGAAATAGAAGAAACAGAAGAAATAAATACTCCTCCAGTGGCAGTGGCAGAAGAAACTGAGGAAACTGGAGAAGTGCCTGGGGAAGAAGTACCAGAAACTCCAGCAGTGGCAGAGAAAACCGCCCAAAGGGCCCGGGAAGAGTCCGGGCACGGGAGGCAGAGGCCGAGGCAGAGGCAGGATAAAGCGGCGGCGAGCGAGCGCCGAAGTCCCCCTCCTGCCGAGACTCCAACTCCTGTAGCAGCTAGATCTCGGATACCCTCTTCCGGGCAAGAGTCTTACCGGATCGAGACTATTAGGGTTCCGACTCGCAATTTGGATGCTTTGATGACCGAAGCGGGGGAATTAACGGTAACAAAAATTCGACTGGCTCATAGACTGACTGAAATAGAAGAAATTACAAAAATCTGGGAAGAATGGAGTCGAGATATTTTTAAAAATCGCTTTATTGTTGACGATCTAAATAACAAAAATAAGGGGAATTTTCAAAATGGGGCGATCGCCGAATTACAGAGTTACCACCGTCGCCTGGAGGAAGGTTTAGAAAACTTTGGAGTTCTCGTCAACGGTTTGAGAAATTCGCTTTTGGAAGATACTGCCAGACTGGATTTAATTACAGACGAACTGGAGGAGGGAATTAAAACTCTGCGACTGCTGCCTTTATCGACTATTTTTAATTTATTTCCCCGGATGGTTCGAGATTTAGCAAGGCAGCAAGGCAAAGAGATAGAGCTGATAATTGAAGGAGGAGAAACTAAGGCGGATAAAAGGATTTTGGAGGAGATGAAAGATCCTTTGATGCACATGATTCGTAATGCTGTAGATCATGGAATTGAGACTCCCGAAGAGCGGCTAAAATCAAATAAATCTCGGGCGGCGACTATTCGACTTAAGGGATATCAGACTGCTTCTAATGTGGTTATTGAGGCGATCGATGATGGGCGAGGATTGGATTTAGAACGCATCAAAAAAACTGCTATAAAACGGGGTGTTTGTTCCCCAGAAGATTTGGAATCTATGACTACAAGTCAAATTCAATCTCTCATCTTTGCTCCCGGTTTTTCTACTAGGACTTTTGTTACGGAAGTTTCTGGCAGGGGGGTTGGCTTGGATGTGGTTCGCAGCAACGTAGAAGCTCTTAAGGGCAGTATTGAAGTGCAGTCTAATCCCGGTAAAGGCTCTATTTTCAGAGTGCAATTAAGTACGAGCTTGGCAACAGCCCACGTCTTAATCGTAGAAGTTAATAATGTTTCTTATGCTTTGCCTTTGGAGTTAGTTCAGACAACTATACTCGTTTCAAATAGGGATATTTTTCCGATTGAGGGTAGGGAAACCATAATTTTTGAAAATAGACCTTTATCGGTGGCAAGGTTGGCAGATTTATTAGAAATTGCGACTGAAATAGATAGAGAAAATACCGATGAAGATAGCCAGCTTTCTTGCGTTGTTTTAAAGGTTGGTGAAGAAAGGTTAGGACTGTTTGTCGATCGCTTAGTTGACGAGCAAGATGTAGTCTTAAAGCCCCAGAGCAATTTGTTGAAGCGGATCAGAAATATTGCCGGGGCTACTATTTTGGGAACTGGTGAGGTTTGTATGGTGTTAAATCCTCAAGATTTAGTGAAATCCGTTCGGAAGTTAACTGGAGTTTCTAAGCTCTTATCCGCTCCCGAAATATCTTTATCGACAGATGCCGAAACCAGCAAACAACCTACTATTTTGTTAGCTGAAGATTCCATCGCAACTAGAACTCAAGAAAAACGCATTCTAGAGAATGCCGGCTACGAAGTTGTGACTGCTGTGGATGGATTAGATGCTTTTAATAAGCTTAAAAATCGCTCTTTTGATGTGGTTATTTCCGACGTCCAGATGCCCAATCTTGATGGTTTGGGTTTAACTGCTAAAATTCGGGAAAATAAACAGTATAGCGAGTTGCCGATTATTTTGGTAACATCTTTAGCATCTGATGAGGATAAAAGAAGGGGGGCTGATGCAGGGGCAAGTGCTTATATTACTAAGGGAAATTTTAATCAAGAAGTTCTTCTAGAAACTTTGACGAGACTTGTTTGAGATGTAGGAGTTGTTAATTGTTAGTTGGAATGTTGTTAGTGGGTCGCAAGTAGTTTGTTAGCGTATAAGTCTTGTTTGTAGTAATCGCTTTAGCGATTCCGAGATATAAATCGCTAAAGCGATTACTACGAACAGCTATTACATTTTTTGTGTCGAAGGCTAAGAATTAACCGCGATCTGCAAAAAAGAATGATAATAAATAATAACCCAAAAATTATTAAAATTTTAATAGTAGAAGACTCGCCAGTTGCCACGATCGTCCTCAAAAGAATTTTTGCTCCGTCGGCAGAAATTGAGGTAGTGGGAACTGCTACTAACGGTTTAGAGGCTTTAGAATTAATTCCCACGCTCGACCCCGATGTAATTTGTACCGATTTACACATGGCGAAAATGAACGGGATCGAATTCACGCGGGAAGTAATGTTAAAATTTCCCAGACCTATTTTAGTAATTAGTGCTTCGGTTCAAAAGAAGGATACTGCTAATGTTTTTAAACTGCTAGAAGCGGGGGCAGTGGATGTTTTTCCTAAGCCGGAAACGGGGTTACAATCTGATAACGATCGCCTGGGGAAAGAGTTAATTAATAAGGTCAAGATTCTCTCGGGGGTTAAAGTTTTTACTCTACACCGAAATCGGATAAATTACCAGGAACAAAAACAGCTAGAAATAGATCGTCAAACAATAAAAATAACTCCACTGGAAAGATTGACAAAGGCCGATGCGAAACCTTCTTCGCCATTAGTAACTCCCTCCCCCCTCTCTAGTAGGATTGAGGTAGTAGCCATAGGCGCATCGACTGGCGGTCCCCAAGCTTTACAGACAATTTTGACTGAGTTACCGGCTAATTTCCCCGTGCCGGGGATCTGCGTCCAGCATATTAGCCAAGGATTTTTAGAAGGTTTGGTCAGTTGGTTGGACTCTCGATCGCGAGTCAAGGTTAAAATTGCTTCAGCAGGGGAATTGCTCCAAGCAGGAGTTATTTATTTTCCTCCAGAAGGACATCATTTAGAAGTAAATAGTAGCGGTCGCTGTGTTTGTCCTGCCGCGCCACCAGTGGGGGGACATCGACCTTCTATTACTGTTACTTTTAATTCTGTGGCCCGCCAATATGGCTCTAAGGCTGCCGGGGTGCTGCTGACTGGTATGGGCAGAGATGGGGCCGACGGTATGCTAGCGATCGCTGGTGCTGGTGGCTGGACTGTGGCTCAAAACGAGGCAACTTCTATAGTGTTTGGGATGCCGAAAGAGGCGATCGCTCTAGGAGCGGCCCAACATATTCTGCCAATTACCGCCATTGCTCCCCTGCTAATTTCTAAAGTAAGGGAATAGTGAATTGGGCAAGGGATTATTTATGTAATCTAACGGATAAGGCGATCGGTTGCCAATTAGCAATTACCCGTTAGCAATTACCCATTGCTAATTAATTTTCCGCGCTGGAACTCTTAATAAACTTCTCGATCGCTTCGCGCAATTGTTCTGCTTCAAAAGGTTTAGTAAGATATTCAGTAGCCCCTGCCAGACGACCTTGCACTTTATCAAAAGCACCATCTCTAGCTGTTAACATAACGATGGGTAAATCTTGAAATTGAGGTATGCTGCGTACGGTTCGACAGAGCTCCAAACCATCAATTCCGGGCATAGAAATATCTAGCAATAAAACAGAGACTTGTTCGTGGTAGATCGTTGATAAAGCATCTACAGCATTATCCGCTACTATAACCCTATAGTCTTCGCCTAAAATCTGTTTGACTACTCCTTGCATTACTAGGCTATCATCTACTGCTAAAATAGTCTTTTGTTGGTTCTCATTTCCTGACATCTTTTTCTCTCCAAGGCTGTTGTTTATTTCTCTCAAACTAATTTAACTTTATAAAAATACCAGATTTGGAATAGAGCTAGTAAATTTTATCACCGCCATTAGATAATAGCGGATCGCTATAAATTACCGCTATCAGAACGAATCGCAAAATTTAGCAAACGTTTATTCTTTTACCAGTTTATGATAAAATAAGATAAACTAGCAAGAAGAGTAGAAACTACAACTAAAGGTACCGGCAAAAATACGGTTGTTAAATATCCAGCCTTTTCTAAAGATACCTCTAATTGGGGCTTGCTTTGGGGAATTAAAATCTTTACTAGATCGGGGTGTAAAGCACTTTTGGGACTACACGAGTGCAAAGTTTTGGCATATTCGGACTAAAAAACCTGGCACTTTCGCGAAAAATCGTCGGGTACATTTGGTGGCTAAGGGGAAAAACCTACTATTTTTCAGGCTGTACAGCCTCTAAATTCTCTTTGAGGACTTTATTGAGCAAGCCCTAATTGAGTAGGAGTACTCGTCACGAGTACCAGCTAAGTAGTCGTGGAAAATAATTTAAACAAAAATTTGGTCGCGGACGGTGGCTGTATTAACGGTAATTCGACACCCAGAGGATGAATGTCCAACAATTATTAATTATTAATTATTAATTATTAATTACTTATGGCAATAGCATTCTGGAGACGCACCCGGAATAAAGAAGCTTTTAAGTTTGATGTCTGAAGACAAATTTACAAGACATATTGGGCAGTACCGGGAGCATCTCATATTTGTAAAAGAACCAAAAAATTAATTCTTTTTGTCAGTTGTTAGTGGTTAGTGGTTAGTTGGGCGACTAACCACTAACAACTAGCGACTAACAGAAAGCGTCTAATTCGCGGGCTTTCTTCATTCCCCCGATGCTCCCGCAGTACCTCATCTTTGACTAGCCATCAATAATCGATCGCAAAAAACAAGGTCAGCACATATATATGGATGGACAATTTTTATATCGGGTATTAGCGCCCGAAAGTTCTTTCAAGGAACTAGCAGTTTTGGCAGCTAGAATAGTCCAGGTTCCAGTTGCTTTTATTAGCTTTATGCAGGAGGAAAACCAATGGCTAAAATCAAATGTTGGTTTTGATAAAAACAAGCATCGTTACCTGGATTTTGTCGAAACTATCGTTTCCGTGCGGGAAGAACCAGAAGAAATAAAAACCTCAAAATCAAACAGCCCCCAAAAGCAACTAAAAGAAGAGTTTACGGAAGGCAAACTGCTAATAGTGCCCGATACTTTAGCCAATTCAAATTTAGTAAATCATCCTTTAGTAACATCGCCTCCAAACATTAGATTTTATGCTGGCATACCAATAATAACTCAAGGTCAGTTCGTCGGTATGTTGTCAGTAATGGATTACAAACCGAGGGAATTAACAAAGGAATATCGCGAAAATCTGGAGACTTTAAGAGCGGCAATCCAAAATCATGTGGAATTGCACCGCAAACTAATTCACTTAGGCAGCAAATTTTTAGGATTCCAAGATAGTCTCGAAAGCAAGCAACAAACAAAAGAAACTTTACATCTCCTAGAAAGAGCGATCGCCGCTAGTAGTAACGGTATTATTATTACGGACCATAGCAAAAAAGATAACCCAATAATTTATTGTAACCGAGCTTTTGAAACAATAACTGGTTACTCCCGTACCGAAGTAATAGGAAGCAATTGTCGCTTCTTACAAGGTCCAGAAACGGATAAAGAAGCTATATCAAAAATTCGCGAGGCGGTCTTGCAAGAAAAGGATTGTTTGGTAGTATTAAAAAACTACCGTAAAGACGGTAGTCCTTTCTGGAACGAATTAGAAATTTCTCCACTAAAAGATACTAATAATCGTCTGACTCATTTTATTGGGATTCAAACAGACATAACTGCTAGGAAACAAGCAGAAGACGATCTGCGAAAAAGCGAAGAACGCTATCGACTTTTAGCTCATCATTCTACAGACTTAATTTCCAGACAAACCGCCGAAGGAGTTTATCTTGATGCTTCCCCAGCCTGCGATCGCCTGCTTGGATACCAAAGAGAAGAATTAATAGATCGCTCCACCTACGATTTCTTTCACCCTGAAGACCCACACTACCACCGATGCGATTTGTCTTCTGGCAAAAGTAAAGAGAAATCAAATTCTCAAACACCCCAGGATACCTACACTTTTACTCATCGACTGCGACATAAACAAGGCCATTACGTCTGGTTTGAAACTACTTACCAGACAATTCGCCATCCAGAAACCAATGAAATTCTGGAACTGGTGGCTGTTTCGCGAGATATTACGGAACGCAAACAAGCCGATGCTGCCTTGCTAGAGCGATCGCGCCTTTCCGTTCTCGAAGCCTCCGTGGGCAGGATTTTGAGCAAGAGCGGCCCCTTGTCACCCCTCTTGAGTCGCTCTAGCAAGGCCCTAGTTCGAGAACTCGACCTAAAATGGGCAGGTGTCTGGACTGTGGATCGCCAAACAAATCAGTTAAAACTCGAAGCAGGGGCGGGAGATATCCCGGAGGAGATGGGCGCTGAAATGTCTGAGATGGGAAAAACAGATGGCGGGGAGAGCGATCGACTCCTACTTACTACCCGACCAACTCCGGGCCCCGCTACCCAGACTCAAAACAATCTTCACCAAAGCAACAACGGCATCAATATCCAACCAGCAAGCAGCCAATCTTCCGCTGCTAACCTGGAAAATCTAGCACCGATTACTTATCCTTTAATCGTGGAAGGTAGAGTTTTAGGGGTAATGCGGGTTGGGGCAAACCGACAAATTACCGATGCGGCCCAGGAAGTTCTGCTGTGGACCGCAGGAGCGATCGCCGCCGCCGTGGATCGAGTTAAAACTCAAGAACACCTCAGCAGCAACCGCGAAGCTTTACTGTTTCGTCTTGCCAGTCAAATTCGCGATACCCTCGATTTAGATAAAATCCTCGGAACCGCCGTCACTGAAATTAGAAACCTCTTACAAATCGACCAGTGTTACTTTATCTGGTGCTTGGCGGCTCAAACTACTAGCATCGTAGTTACCCACGAAGCCTCCAGTCCCAATCTATCTCCTCGCGCTGACGAATATCCACCGGCTCAAGCGGCCCTACTCGCTGAAAAAATACACCTGCGAGAACTTATGCGGGTTAACAATCTCGAAACTAACGATGCTGCTGTTTCGCACTCAATGCAGGCTTATTTACAAAAATTGGGGGTAAAGTCGCAACTTTTGCTGCCTCTGCATACTCGGTCGGGTCAGTTTGGGGCCGTGATTTGTTGTAATTACAGTCAACCGCGACCCTGGACGGATAGCGAAGTGGAGCTTTTGCAGGCTGTGGTGGATCAAGTGGCGATCGCTATCGACCAAGGGGAACTCTACGCCCAAACTCGCGCTGCTGCTTTAGCCGCGCAAACTCAAGCTTTCCACCTCAAGGAGGCTTTAGAAAGCCTGCAACAAAAGGAGGCCCAGCTTATTCAGCACGAAAAAATGTCTTCTCTGGGGCAAATGGTGGCAGGCGTCGCCCACGAAATTAATAATCCAGTCAATTTTATTTACGGCAATCTTACCCACTGCAAAACTTACACCCAGGATATTCTGGAGCTATTAGAGCTTTATCAAAAGCACTACACGGACCCGGTTGCGGAGATTAAGGAAAAAACAGAAGATATAGATCTGGAGTTTTTAATTGAGGATTTACCCGATATATTGGCCTCCATGGAGATGGGCACGGAACGGATCCGCAAGATTGTTTTGTCTTTGCGGAATTTCTCCCGTCTGGATGAGTCGGAAATGAAGCCTGTGGACATTCACGAGGGCATCGATAATACTCTGCTGATTTTGCACAGCCGTTTTAAGTCGAAAGGAAAGGATTCTGGTATTGAGATTATTAAGGAATATGGGGATTTGCCTAAAGTTGAATGTTATGCGGGCAAAATGAATCAGGTGTTTATGAATATTATTGCTAATGCCATTGATGCCCTCGACGAGGAACCAGAACCCAGGATTATTAAGATTACTACCCAAATGGGACAGCGATCGGATGGCAACTCGGAGGAAAAAACTGTTGTTATTAGGATTAAGGACAACGGGCAAGGAATGCCCGATCGCGTCAGAACTAGGTTATTCGATCCGTTTTTTACTACTAAAGCAGTGGGTAAAGGGACCGGTTTGGGACTTTCTATCGGCTATCAGATTGTGGTGGAGAAGCACGGCGGCGTTTTAAAATGTATCTCGGAACCGGGGGAAGGGGCTGAGTTTTGGATTGAAATTCCTGTTAAACCCCCCGCTGACCTCAAACCCTAGTCATACTTGCATTTATACTCATAGTTATAATAAAAGTCGTTAACTCTGCCCGGCCCGTTAACTTTTTTCAGGCTTTTTTCTGGCCATAAAAAAAATTAAAACTTTTTCCCAAAAGTGCTTGACAAAACCTCTAGTGTCACTGCTACAATAACAAGTGTTGCGAAAGCGTTGGGGCGTCGCCAAGTGGTAAGGCAGCGGGTTTTGGTCCCGCCATTCGGAGGTTCGAATCCTTCCGCCCCAGTTTAGGGAAATCCAAACAAATAATTCCACACTAAGTTGGGTGGAGGGTGCGCACCGCGCACCTTACAAAAGGCTTTTCTTATTACAATACCTTCGCCATTTTCTTGTAGTATCTTGTAGGTTGGGTGTAGCGTAGCGAAACCCAACATCTTTGTTCGGTTTTGCAACGATTTTGTTGGGTTGCGCTGTCGCTCCACCCAACCTACGAATGGTATTTTTTCTGCATGGCGAAGGTATTGTTATTACCCACAATTTTAGCTGTGCTGCGCTAGTAGCTAGTAGGTTGGGTGCAGCGAACCTCAACCCAACAAATCGGTATTTTCATAAAATGCAAGTCCCTTCGGGACTATTCCCACAGCCGTCTGCCTTCAGAAGTTTTTAAACGTTGGTGGGTATCTTTTAGCAAAGCGGGAATATCGAGTTCTTCGGGACACCGGGGCAAACAGTCGCCGCAATTGGTACATTTATTCCCTTTGTTGCCCCAAAACCAATGACCGGCATTCTCAAACATTCGATATCGATATTTACCGAATTCGGTCATGTCGTAGGCGATCGCTAAATTCCGCAACCGCAGCACTTCTGGAATATTAATACCCTCCGGGCAGGGCAAACAAGCATAACATTGACTGCATTTATCGCTACCCAAACGCTCTCCCAGACTAGATTCTAACCGTCGAAACGCTTCCATCTCGGCGGCTGTCAGAGGTCGGGTGCGATCGCTACTTTTCAGAGGTAATTCTAACTCCCCGGCATTAGCAGCCCCCACGCTAACAGTGGTAACGCGGCGATCGCTCAATAAAAACCGATAATTCAATTCCAACGGCGAAAAGGGCTGACACAACTCCTCCAAAGTCTCGGGAGGTGTATAAAGTTGCCCGCCCTTGTCTGCTGGAGAGATGATAAAAACTCCCAAATCTTTTCTAGCTGCTAACTCCACTGCAGGGGCGTTGCGTTGGAAAAAGTAGTAATAGTGGAGGTTGACGAATTCAAACAGATCCGTATTAATAGCTGCGAGAATAATTTCTAAAGGTGCGTGAGTGGAAAAACCGATATGTCGCACTCTGCGATCGCTCTTGGCTTTTGCTAACCCCGACATTCCCGCCACGGCAGCATCTAAATGTTCTTGAGTATTAATGCCATGAATTGCCAGACAATCTATATAATCTAGGTTCAGCCGTTCTAAAGACTCATCGATCTTGCGTTCCCATAAATCCCCGTCTGCGGTGGGGGGGATTTTCGTAGTGATGTATAGTTGCGATCGATCTTTTTGCAAACCCGCCGATAAAGCTTTTCCTAAATATTGTTCGCTCTTACCGTAACCACCAGCAGTTTCTATATGATTGACTCCCATTGCTACTGCTTGTCGCACCGTCTCCACGGCAACTTCCTCCGACACCAAATATCGCATCGTTCCCAAGGAAAACACCGACAAATGCAAGTTAGTTTTACCAAATCTGCGGCAAAGCACTATCAATTAACAATTAACAATTAACAATTAACAATTAACAATTAAATTTAAAGCCTAGATTTTACCCACGATCGTTTATTGGGACTAGAGCTTAAACTTTCTCTTTTTTAGACTACTTAAAAACATGGCGATTAAGAATTAAGAACCAACCCATAACCCTTTCTGAATTGCGAATTAGGAATTAATTTAAGAGTACAACTTCTTCTAATTCTTAATTCTTAATCCTTAGATTTTAATTCTATTTCATTCAAAAACACCCTTGAAACTATTAAGATAAATCGCCGCTGCTCAAACCTCCCCTTTTGATCAAGTCTTCCGGTCGTAGTTGGGAGACAAACTCCCGGAAGGCGCGACGTTCCGCTTCGTCCGCCTCGCGATCGACAGGAATAGATGCCTCAAGCACCACTTCCTCCATTACCCAGATACTACTATTCGTGCGGAGAGCGATCGCGATCGCGTCGCTGGGGCGAGCGTCAATTTCCCTGCTGTGTTCTCCCTGGTTCACCATCAAAACCGCATAAAAAGTATTATCTTGGAGCGAGTGAATCACCACTCGATCCAAAGTCCCACCCAATGCTTCCAGAGCGTTGACCATCAAATCGTGGGTTAGGGGCCTTGGAGGTTTTTGGCCTTCTATCGCGCCAATAATTGCTTTGGCCTGATCTTGACCTATGAAGATCGGCAAGGCCCGCCGTTCCGTGCCATCCCTCAAAATCACAATTGGATTGCGGGTGGCGGCGTCGAGTGCAATTCCCGCGACTTTCATTTCTATCATAGGTTCGGCCTCGTAATCTTATAGTTATTTAGTTGAATATTTATCGAGTTTAGCTTAAGTAAACTCCACTATGCCTCGATCTTCGCCCGGATTGGGTAATTTTAAGCTTATTTTCCATATTTCAGATTTTAGACTCCCCTAAAACGACTTGACAAATAATAGCCCTTCTGGTATTTATACTCAAAGCCCAAACCCTCTAAAAAGCGATCGCGGGTTAAAAAACAGCATAGGCCCGCCCCCTAGATTTATCGCGGCTCCCAGTAGGCTCTAAAATTAGGGTGCATCCAAAAGATTACCCATTACCCATTACCAATTACCCATTAGCAATGTTTACAGGATTAATTCAGGCAACGGGAAAAATTAGCCTCATCTCAGAAGACCAACTGCAAATAGCCTGTAGCGACGGCAGAGGGGAATTAATTTTAAAAGATTTGGCCATTGGCGACAGCGTGGCCGTAGATGGGGTATGTCTGACAGTAATAAAAATATTATCCCAAGGTTTCGTAGCGATCGCCTCTCCAGAAACCCTCCATCGCAGCACTTTGGGACTATTAAGCGATGGGGAAGTTAACCTGGAAACTTCCCTGCGGGCGGGCAGCAAATTAGGGGGCCATTTCGTTACAGGTCATGTGGACGGCATTGGCTGCTTGCAAGCATCGACAGCCACGGCCAGCGCTTGGGAAATGACCTTTACCTCTCCTGGGAATGCCGCGCCCCAGTGGGAGCGACAAATCGCACCCTACATCGTACCGAAAGGCAGTATAGCAGTAAACGGTATTAGCTTAACTGTAGCGGAGTGCGATCGCGACTGTAACTGGTTTAAAGTAGCAGTAATTCCCCATAGCTACGAAGAAACTAATTTGCGCTATTTAAAACCCCAGAGTTTAGTAAATATAGAAGGAGATATATTAGGTAAATATGTAGCCAAATTTATGCGGCTAGGAGGCGATCGCTATCCAACAAATTCGCCGGCATTAGAAGAAACTCCAGCAGCTAACAGTCTCGAAGAAATTACACCAGAGTTTCTAGCAGAACACGGGTTTATGTAAGTTCCTAGCAAGCACGAAGAGTGCTTGAGATAGAGCCGAGTTCGATAGCCTAAATCTCGCTCGTAGTAATCGCTTTAGCGATTTATCAATATGAATCGCTAAAGCGATTACTACAAACAGTTTTAGCAACTCCTTAAGCACTTTTCGTGCTTAAAGAGTTGCTATTTACTCACCTTTCGCCCATTTTTTTTTCAGTTAAAAAAAATATCGAGTTGCTGTTTGTAGGTTTGAGGTGGGAGCTAAAATAGAGATTGTCCTGAAGCAATCGAGCGCTTCAAAAATAACTAA
>JAXHVR010000014.1:0-16581 GCA_034189005.1 Cyanobacteriota bacterium
CGGCGTTGGTTCCGGTGTCGGTTCCGGCGTTGGTTCCGGTGTCGGTTCCGGTGTTGGTTCCGGCGTTGGTTCCGGCGTTGGTTCCGGCGTCGGTTCCGGTGTTGGTTCCGGCGTCGGTTCCGGGATCAGATTTGGGTTTTCAAAAAAATCTCCTATTGTTGCTTGTGATGCTTTTCTCGCTTGTTCTGGTAATGTCATTTTTTGTCTCCTAAGTAGTGAGGTGAAATAAATCGAACGAAATTTAGAACCAGTGCTGGACGTGTATTAACGGTAATTCAGCATTCATACCCGTTCCCAAGTAATTATTAATTATTAATTATTAATTATTAATTATTAATTATTACCCGTTCCTCTGACGATTTACCTAAATTAGTTATTTATAAAATTTTAAAAAATAGATAGGTCAGGGGATATTAGTTATTTTTTTTAGTAATTAATCTTTGCTTATTAATTATTAATCAACCCTCAAAAGGACTATTTTATTTTTGCTTTTTAGCCAGGCATAAGCCCTTTTTTAATTACTCAGATCCCAACCTCATTTCTGGACTGCTATTACGGAATTATCGATTTTTACGATTAGACTGTTTGCATAAATCAATGGGGAGTAAAGCTTATGGCGTGGACCAGAAACCGGGTTTTTTGAAAAAACCCGGTTTCTCAGATATCCCATAAGATTTAGGATTGCTATACACCCGATCTTTTCAAGAAAATTGACCCCCCAGAAGCTTTGCCCCTACAAAAAAATCGATTTATGCGGCGAGGTCTATTATAATTCCTTGCTGGCTCAGTTGCCAATTAGTAATTCTTCAGAGAACTTGCTCGATCGACGGTTCGAGGTATGAAGGTCCAGAGCAGAAAATAATTATGGACCGCTAACCGCCATCTTAGATTAGCAGAGAGGAAGAGGATCGCAGCCGAATTGAGAGCGATATTGCATCCGCAAGGC
Organism: Cyanobacteriota bacterium; assembly: GCA_034189005.1. Taxonomy (GTDB): domain Bacteria; phylum Cyanobacteriota; class Cyanobacteriia; order Cyanobacteriales; family Microcoleaceae; genus CALKCV01. Next base: position 947 of record JAXHVR010000014.1, read on the forward strand.
TTCGCCAACGCCTTTATAAAAGCATTTGACCCCTACTCCTACTTTTGTTTTTACTTTTAGTCTGATACTTTACTTTCTGGGTACTTTCATACTCGTTATGAGTATCAAATTACCCAGAAAGCAAATATGAGATGCACCCCGCGCACCCAGCGGACACCTGAACCTCGATCGCTTCCAAAAATTAGATAAACTTGAAGTCCGAGGGATCTATTCTGGTACTAATAGCATTAGTATCGACGGGAAGGGAAGTTAAAATTGCTAAGTTAACGGCAGGAAGAACATCGCTATTTAGAACCGGATCGTAACCGAGAGTAACCACAGGTTCCCCTGGGTTAAAAGTATTATTGACATAGAGGAAGAAAGCCGCTCCATCTCCCGAACCGTTCTGATTTTGTAGGAAAGAATTAACAGCTTGAACGCTGTTGAAACTATTTTCAAAAATGATGAGTTCTTGACCGCTAATGTCCTGACTTTGAGAACCCAAATTACTGCTAGGAAGTATGATGCTAGTAAATTCCGTAATCGTACCGGCAGGGTTAGTCAAACCTCCAAATTTAGCCGATTCAAACAGGAAGACATCAACCTCGTCAGCATTAAAATCAGGTATGATATCGACGCCTTCGTTAGGACTTTCAAAGTAGAAAGCATCGCGACCCTGTTCGCCGAGAAGGCGATCGGAACCAAAGCCACCACTAAGAGTATCGTCGCCGAAACCGCCAAAAATAACGTCGTTATCGTCATTACCGCGCAATAGATCGTTACCTTGCTCGCCAATTAGATTGTCATTTCCGGCTGCCCCTTCTAGAGTATCGTCATTGGCTCCACCGCTGAGAGTATCGTTACCGAAACCTCCATCTAAGAAGTCGCTCCCAACTTCGCCGTTGAGGAAATCGCTATCCGCCTCTCCGCGCAAAGTATCGTTGCCCGCACCTCCATTGAGAGAGTCGCTGGCATCTCCCCCGAGCAAGGAGTCGCTATCGTCTTCGCCCAAAAGGGTGTCCCGGCCGGCACCCCCCGAGAGGGTGTCATTACCAACACCGCCTCTGAGAGTGTCCTCCTGTTCGGCACCGAAGAGGAAATCGTTTCCCTCCTCTCCCAACAGGGAGTCGTTGTCGCTGCCACCGTCGAGACTATCGTTGCCGACCCCGCCGAATAAAGTGTCCGGTTGTTCCGCACCGAAAAGACAGTCGTTGCCAACGCCACCCACCAGACGGTCGTTGCCGGCACCGCCGTCTAAAACGTCGCTGTCACCTGCACCGTTTACGGTATCGTTGCCGCCCGAACCGAGTATGTAATCGCTAAGATTAGTACCTGCCCTGTTGTTGTTGCCATTGTTTAAGCGAGTGGTTTCATCGACGACGGTGATGCTGAAATTAGTTTCGGCGATCGCCCCTCCATCTCCATCGGATGCCGTTACGCTGAAGCTATATCGGCCTTTATTACCGGAGACATATCTAATATTGCCGTTATCTACTTCCGCCTGGGAGAATTCATCGTCGAGGTTGAGAGTAGTATTGCGCCGTCGCAAACTTCCTTGCCCTGGACGGCGAGTGAGGGTGTAGGTAATGTCTTCTGGGCTGTTATCCGTGTCCGCGACCTGCAGTTCGTCGCCGGTAATTATTCGAGCGGCACCATTTTTTTCTAAAACGATGCTACCGCTATTAACCAAAACTGGCGGATCGTTGACTTTGATATTGACTAAAGCAGTAGTCGTGCCTCCTCTGCCATCAGTTACGGAATAGAGGAAGTTGTCGCTGCCGAGGAAACCAGAATTGGGCGTATAGAGGTAGGTAAGGCTACCCGTTTCCACTAAAGAACCGTTTTGGGGCGTGCCGATATTTACGAGATTTAAAGAATCTTCATCTGGGTCGCTATCGTTGCTGAGGAGTTCCCCTGCAGTAAAGGTTAGCGGTGCGTCTTGGTTCGTGACTAAGTTATCGTCTTCGGGTTCGGGACGGCGGTTTGGTTCCGGGGTAGGAGTTTCGGTTGGCGTAGGCGAAGGGGTCGGCTCCACCCCAGTGGTGCTTGGCGTCGGCTCCGGTGTGGGATCCGTCGTGGTGGTTGGTGTCGGCTCCGGTGTGGGATCCGTTGGTATGGGCATAAGCGACCCCGTGCTGCTAGGTACGGGTTCGGTTGGCGTCGGCAGCGGCGGCGGTTCGATGTTGCTTGGCAGACCGATAAATTCCGACAGGTCTAAAGTGGAACTGTCAACTCCTATCAAGACTGCCAACAAATCTCCATCGCTGCCGTTGAGGCGAATAAATGTATCCTCAGAATTGTCGCCGGTTCCTTGAGAGATATTGAGGTTTTGGAAAGTCAAACCCCGAAGTCCGATCGTATCGTCTTCTGGGGCAAAGTCTGTTATAAAATCGGCATTGCTATCTCCTCCAGTTTGAGCTTCAAAGGTCAGAACTAAGGTATCTTGTCCGTCTCCCCCGGAGAGGGTATCGGCACCGACATCGCCGGAAACAAAATCGTTGCCCGCGTCTCCGAAGAGGGAGTCGTTGTCTTGGCCGCCGAAGAGGCTATCCTCTCCGGTGCCGCCGTCTATAATATCCGCGCCCGACTGGCCGGTAATGAGGTCTCCGCCTTCGTTGCCCGAGAGGCGATCGCCCCCATCGCCCCCGAGAAGGGTATCGTTGCCTTCGTTGCCCGATACCGTATCGTTGCCGCGATCGCCCATTATCGAATCTTCTTCTCCGTTGCCGACGATGCTATCGTTATCTTTCCCTCCGAAGATGGTATCGTTTCCCGCACCACCTTGGAGAATATCGTCTTCGCGATCGCCATAGAGGCTATCGTTGCCGCTATCCCCCAATAAAAAATCTAGAGCTTTACCACCTCGGAGGCAATCATCGCCGTTTCCTCCTTGTACGGTGTCGTTGCCGTCATTACCGTTTACTTGGTCTCGACCTTCGTCGGTTAAGATAACATCGTTTTCCCCGAGACCGAAAATCGTATCGTCCCCAAGGAAAGACAAAATGCTATCTGGCAGAACGCTACCGATGAAATAGTCGCCCTGTTCCGTTCCTTCGGCGAACCCCTGCACGGTAACTGGTTGTATTTCTCGGGACGACGGCGGTTCCCCCTGTTGTTGTTTTAATCGAATACTTTCTGGTGTCATGGTTAATTAATAATTAATAATTAATAATTAATAATTAACAACAACAATTATTAATTGTTAATTGTTAATTATTAATTGTTAGATGAACTGAAAGTCCAGACCTTCGATGATGGTAGTAATTTCGTCAGTTTCCACATCAACAGACGGAAGGATAGCGAGGTTGAAAGCAGGGAGGCTATCATCAGCTAAATCAGGATCGAAGCCGAGAACGTACTTGTTATTAAAGTCCGTGGTATTGACATAAAGGAAGAATGCTTCTCCTGCCGCACCATTTTGACCCTTCAGCGCTGCATTAACAGCTTGTACGTTATCGAAACTATCGCCAAAAATGACTAGACCTTTGCCGCCGATGTCATCTCCTTCCGAACCCAGGTTAGAGACCACGACTTGTGAAAATCCTGGTTGGGTGAAATTACCGCCGAAGTTTTCCGACTTAAACAGGAATCCATCGTTACCGCCAAAATCGACGATGACATCGACACCTTCTTGGGGATTCTCGTAGTAGAAGAAGTCATTACCCGTTCCGCCAATGAGTCGGTCGGAACCAAAACCACCGCCGAGGGTGTCGTCGCCAACCCCTCCCGAGATGGTATCGTTACCCGCACCGCCATCGAGTAAATCGTCGGCACTATCGCCTCCGATGCGATCGATGCCAGCACCGCCGCGTATGGTATCTTCGCCCCCTTGACCGTCGAGAGTGTCGTTGCCTGCATCGCCCAATAGGGAATCGTTGTCCGCTCCCCCATCTACGATATCGTCGCCCTCTCCTCCGCTCATGGTATCGTTTTCTGCACCGCCTTCGAGAGTATCTTGACCGTCGTTGCCCAAGAGAACGTCGTTATCGACTCCACCGGTGAGGCAATCGTTACCGACGCCGCCATCGATGCTATCGACTCCTGTTTGACCCTTGAGGGTATCGTTGCCCTCGCCGCCATCGAAGGTGTCGTTGCCGTCACCGCCATCAGCGGAATCGTTCCCCGCACCTCCGAAGATGCTGTCGTTATCGATGCCGCCGTCTATAGTGTCGTTACCTTCTTCGCCGTCTATAGTGTCTCGACCTTCTCCTCCTTCGAGGGTGTCTTCTTGGCTACCCCCTGCCAGACAGTCGTCGCCTTCATCGCCCAATAGTAAGTCGTTGCCGGCATCTCCTCCTAGATAGTCGCTGTCTGCGCCTCCGTCTATAGTGTCGTTGCCGTTTCCTCCGAAGATATTGTCGCTTAGGTTGCTGGTATCCGTGAAACTGTCGTTGCCGTTGCCTAAATTGCGGAAGCGATCGACGATCGCTATCCGGAAAGAAGTAGTTGGCACTTCCGATCCGTCTGCATCGGAAACGGTAAAGCTAAAGGAGTCGCTGCCTGCCCTGCCGTCTGGACTGTATTGCAGCAAGTTATTATTGATGTCGTCTTGAGTAAAGGTATCGTTCTGACGCAAGCGAGCGATTTTCCCTCCTAAATTCAAGACTCCCAAATTCGGATCGTCTGTCAGAGTGTAAACTATCTCGTCTGGGCTGTTACTGTCGTTATCGATCGCCTCCAACTCGTCATCCGAGATAAACGCTCGTACTATGCTATTTCTGACTACGATGCCCGTGTTGGTAGCTATTTCTGGCGGTTCGTTAACCCGGATAGTTACTTTACCTGTTTCGGTATCGGTGATGTCGCTAACCGTGTAGCTGAAGCTCTCGGTACCTACGAAGTCTGGATCGGGAATGAATGTAAAGTCCCCTTGCTGGTTTTCTTGGATCAGTTGACCGTTAGCAATAGTCGCGCCCTCTACTACTATTAGTTCGGGGAACCCTTCGGGATTAAAATCGGGTCCGTTGCCGTTGTCTTCGAGAACGTTAAACCTAACCGCAGTCGCTTTGTTGGTAGTAATGTTATCGTCGTTGACCACTGGCGGACGGTTTGCCGGCGTTGGTGCTGGCGTTGGTGCCGGGGTTGGTTCCGGCGTTGGTGCCGGCGTTGGTTCCGGCGTTGGTTCCGGCGTTGGTTCCGGCGTTGGTTCCGGCGTTCCATTACCGCCGTTACCGCCATCGCCGTTACCGCCGTTACCGCCGTTACCGCCATCGCCATTACCGCCGTTACCGCCGTTACCGCCATCGCCGCCGTTACCATTGGTTGGTGCTGGGGACGGCGTTATGGATGGTGTAGGGGACGGCGATGGCGGCGCAAGCGGTGGAAAACCTCCGGCAGAAATGAAGTTAGCGCGAATGATGCTTTCGCTATCGACGCCTTCTAGTACGGCGAGAAAATCACCCTCGCTTCCGTTGCGCAAGACTGCACCCGTTATGCCTATGGGATTTGGTAATATTTCTATATCTTCAAAGCTGACATCGCCTCCGAGACGGATAAAATCTGCAATGCTGTTAAAGTCGGTAATCACATCGGCGTCGGATAGTTCCGGTCCGCCGTTAACAGTAGAAACCCTAAACGTATCGTTACCTTCCCCGCCGCTTAGAGTGTCGCTACCGATGCCGCCGGACAAGCAGTCGTTACCGGCGTCGCCTTCTACGCGATCGTTGCCGATACCGCCTTCGAGGGTGTCGCTATCTTCGCCCCCGGAGAGGAAGTCGCCATCGGAACCGCCCAATAGTAAGTCGTTCCCGGCTCCTCCGAAGAGTTCGTCTTCGCCGTTGCCCCCGTCTATGGTATCGTTGCCTTCTTCTCCCGAGAGGCGATCGTTGCCCTCGCCGCCAGCTACAGAGTCGCGACCTTCCCCGCCGGAGGCTATATCGTTTCCGTCACCGCCTAGGACGGTATCGTTGCCGTCGTCACCTGCTAAGACGTCATCGTCTCTGTCCCCAGACACGAAATCTTCGCCTCCGCCGCCGGATAGGTTGTCGTTATCCTTACCGCCATAAAGGGTGTCTCGTCCTTCGCCCCCTTCTACGACGTCGTTGCCGCGATCGCCATATAAGGTATCGTTGCCGTCGTCGCCTTGCACCAGATCGTCACTTTTTCCGCCCCGAACTTCATCGTTGCCACTGTTACCGCCAACGGTATCGTTTCCTTCGTTGCCGTTAATGGTGTCGTTGCCATCGTCCCCTCTTACTTCGTCGTTTCCGCTTCCAGAGAGAATCGTGTCGTCCCCTCCTTCTCCAAAAATTAAGTCAACTTGCTCGCTGCCGATTAAGAATTCGTTGGTGGGATCGCCTCTGAATACTCCCTGAACTCTCACGGGAGCGCCTTCGCTTAAAACGCTGATGCTGACCGTTGCCAGAGAGGTACTGCTGCCATTGCTTACGGAGTAGCTAAAGCCATCGCCGCCTACGAAAAATTGTCGGGGCGTATAGGTAAAGCTTCCGCTACCGTTATCCACTAAGGAACCGTTATTAGGCAAGCCAAAGTTACTTACTGCTATAGGAAATCCTGACGGATCTATATCGTTTTCCAGTACGTTAAAAGTTATCGCCTGGTCTTGGTTGGTATTGATGTCATCATTGACTCCCAGTGGGGAAGGTGGTGGGGGCGGTGCCGGTGCGGGGGTAGGTTCTGGCGGCGGTGTAGCATTTGGCAGGGGTGTAAATTCGCCTTCAATAATTAAACCTACCAACTGACCTTGGTCCCCTCTAACTTCTACTATTTCTGTTGGTCTGGGGGTTGGTGCGGGAGTCGGTATTGGACTTGCTGTTGGCGCTGGAGTTGGCGCTGGAGTTGGCACTGGAGTCGGCGCTGGAGTTGGTTCTGGAGTTGGTTCTGGAGTTGGCGCTGGAGTCGGCGCTGGAGTTGGTTCTGGAGTTGGCGCTGGAGTTGGTTCTGGAGTTGGCGCTGGAGTCGGCGCTGGAGTTGGTTCTGGAGTCGGTTCTGGAGTTGGTTCTGGAGTCGGTTCTGGAGTCGGTTCTGGAGTCGGTTCTGGAGTCGGTTCTGGAGTTGGCGCTGGAGTCGGTTCTGGAGTTGGCGCTGGGATCAGATCCGGATTTTCAAAAAAGTCTCCTATTGTTCCTTGCGATTTTTTTCTTATTGGTTCTTCTAATGCCATTTTCTCTTTCCTTATCTACGATCGCTATTAACTTACAAAATTAAAAATTGCTAATGGGTAATGGATAAATTAGCAATTACCATTAGCTTGCTGTTGGGTTCCGTTTCGCGAGCGTCCGAGAACCATTTTTATTTAGAAGTATTGATCTATTGCCCGATACCTTAAAAGTTTAACTCTTGTCATATTTAATTTTTTATGGTATTGTTCCCCTTTTTTTTGATTTAGGTATCAAAAAAATCAAAATTTAAGCCTAGACGCGCTACTAAAATTTGATTCAACTGCTATACCAAAAAACTTGGCCTTGCAGCTACAGAAGCATAAACCAGAGGTAAAAGAGGCCCTGTTTGTTCTTGACCGTTAACAGCTAGTTCGCTGTGGCACAAGTAAATCCGATGTTGTTTTGACATACTGCTTTCCATAAGGTTATCTGAATGGCCCATGTCTTCGATAGCCTGGCCATAATTATTAACGCGACTTAACAAATCTATCAAAATTCGTCGCAAACGTTCCAGATCTGCCTCCTGTCCTTTTGCCTCATCGGGCGAAAAATCTGAAGCAATTCGCTGGATATCTTCTGAAGTGGAGCCGCGTTTTAAATTGCCTTGCAGAAAAAATGGTGCGGCAAATAAAGTAGCAGCACCGCCGCTCAACCAGAGAGAAGAACCAGCATCCAGCCAAAACTGCCATCTATGGGATTGACGGGAGACCCGATATTGGAAAATAGTGGCCAAAGTAACTTTAGCGGGGCCCCGGCCAATAGCTCGTACGGGAAAAGGATTGGCACCGATCGCTCCGCGTCGCAGAAGTCCAATAAATTGAGCGATCGCCCGGGTGGATGAATAATTTCCTACCTGGGAGTCGGCATCCTTCGCCTGGTTTGAGGCGAGCTCTGATTTTTTCAGTCGTTTATCGACTTCCCAGTAGTGGGTTGCGGTTTCCATCAGTTCCCTAATGGCAGCTAGTTGCTCGTAGGGAAGAAAGACTCCAGACATGAAGAATTTCTGAATGGCGCGGTCTAGGAGAAAGAGCGGACTTAGGAGTAGAAGTTGTTGTTGTTGCGATCGCTGTTCTTCTATCCACTCTACAATCCCTTCGTAAGCGTTGGTAGCTCGATAGCCTAATAGATCCCAGCGAGGAAATGCCTTGACTTCCAGCAACCGAGGATTTTCTACGTCTGGGTAAAAACAACTATCGGCAAGCATTCCCGCTCGCACGGGGTCGATATCTGCTGAAAAATTGGCGGTTGGGGAGCGATCGCTAGAGGCTATGTCCCGGTAGTCGAGGGTTTTTTCGTTTAGCTCGGTACGCTCTGGTTCGTGCTTGTTGGAAGTTGACCTCCCGGAAAGTACGACTAGCATTTCTGCTACGGCATCTCGGTCTGCCAGACGACCCAAACCTGGATAAACCAGAGTTAATAAAGTCAGCAACGCTCTAATCCTGGGATAGCTTACCAGAGAGCGCTGCTCTTTGAGCGGTTGGACCGGAATGCCTGCGTGGGTGAGGATGGAAATAAGGGTATAGCGGGCGATCGCATCCAAACCGGGAGCGATAACCGCGACTTCCTGGGGCTCGACGCGGCCGGAGTTAATGTCTTTTATTATTATTTCTGCAGTTTCTCGCAGCAACTCGGAGCGGGATTTTGTTTCAATGGATTGGATGTAATCTGGTAGTTGCCAGCTAGGGTTAGTTAAGCCGTAAGGTGCCGTTGCCAATTCTATTATTGGCTGTCCTATTTCTGCTAATACCTCCCCTTCGCAGTCTAAGTCTTCTATCTGAGAGTTTTGTTGCAGTCGTGCTAAATAATCTGGGTCTGCTCCCAAACCCAATCTAATTCCACCGTTGGGGTTATAAGTAAAGCCCCCAGTGGCTCCTGTGCTAAGGAGGAAGTCAAATAGTCGGGAGGCGATCGCCGGATATTCATCGACATCATCTGCCAGGACTACTGGATAGCGACGAGTTAAGTGTTCCTGGTAAGAAGCATCTGGCAGTAAATACCGCCAGTACAGTTCGCTAATAATACCGTAAGTCAGCAACCCTCTTTCGAGGCACCAATTGCGCCAATCTTGCAACCCTTGCACCACCGATAACCAATCTCCCGAATTTTCCGAATCCAATCCCTGTTCTAAGACTGTTTCTATGTCTTCTGTAGTCGTAGCGCTAAAGGCAGCCAATTGGAATAAATCTAAAAATCGGCGTACCATCCGATCTGCATTTAGCCCTGGCTGTCGCAGTAGCCCTCGTTCAATTTGAGGACTCCAAAGGCGGCGGGCTAGTTCCTGTTCCGTTTCCGGGCGCAGTCTTAAGGGAAATTGCGCCCTCAAGTCCAGAGAGCGAATTAGCAATGGCCAGAATAAGGTTACTTCTTCTTCAAAAAAGCCCAGAGGGGTTGTTGAGTTAAAAAAAGACTGGTCTTGTATTTTCTCGGAGATTCTATCTAGCAGTTCCATGCGATTATCGCTATTGGCTGCTAATACTAGAATTTTGGCTGTTGTTTGTTGGGGGTTGAGTTTGAAAGGGCGATCGCTCTGGTTTGGACTCTCTCTCATCTCGATTTCTGTCAAAGGAGACTCGATCTTTTGGCCCCACCGTTCCAACAATTCTATGAGGCGCGTCGTTTTACCGCTACGAGAGGGCCCGCTAATCCACAGGGGAGAAGAAACCACGGTTTTTTTCCTTTGTTGAATTTGTTATATTTTGAATTAAGAATTAATAATTAACAACTAACAATTAAGCGGATAACAGGCAAGATGCCTGTTCTACGTTTTCCATCACAGGCAAGATGCCTGTTCTACGTTTCCCATCACAGGCAAGATGCCTGTTCTACGTTTCCCATCACAGGCAAGATGCCTGTTCTACGTTTCCCATCACAGGCAAGATGCCTGTTCTACGTTTTCCATCACAGGCATTCCGGCTTGTTCTACGTTTCCCATCACAGGCATTCCGGCCTGTTCTACTTAAAATGAATACACCTAGTCACGCAATTATTAATCTGGCAGTTTTAGGCAAATCGAAGCTTCCGCAGTTGAATCTCGCCATTGTCATGGGTGGATTTTTACCCGATATTCCTATATTTGCATTTTATTTTTGGGCAAAGTTCATTGCTCGGATGCCAGAGGGAAAAATTTGGAGCGAAGCTTATTATCAACCTTTCATGCAGAATGTTGTTGCCATATCTCATTCTATCCCGCTGGCTTTAATTGGATGGGCGATCGCCTATTATTTTAAATCGGAATTAATGCAGGTTATCTTTTTGAGTATGGTTTTGCATTGTCTGTTAGATTTACCCGTTCACCACGACGACGCTCACAGGCATTTTTTTCCTTTAAGCAATTATCGATTTATCAGTCCTATTTCTTACTGGGACCCGAAGCACTACGGAGCGATCGTTGCTTTTGTTGAGATGACTATGGTGCTGTTGGGAACTTTTAGAGTTTTTCCTTGGGTTAGTTCCACTGTGGGTCAAGTTTTGATGGTGGGAGTTAATGTTGTTTATTTAGTAGGTTATTTCCTGTTTTACGCTCGTTGAATTTTGATTTTGCATGAAGCAAATAATCAATGCTTGTAGAACTGGCACTGTTAGATAACAGGCAAGATGCCTGTTCTACGTTCCAACTAAGGGACTAGCAATTTAATAACATACCGATGTTGGGTTGCGTTTCACACGCGCGCTACCTACAAGGGACTGTTAGATAACAGGCAAGATGCCTGTTCTACGTTCCAATTAACAACTAACAACTAACCATGTAATAAATCAAGACCGCCTAATATTAAAACAACACCAATCTTCTCGCTTCCAGAGAGCGGCAACTATCCAATCATGCTGTTCTAAAGTATCGGCAATTGGTTTAGCTTGGTCTAATAAAATCCCGCTCAAAACGCCCCAAGTAGTCGGTCCAGCGATCGCATCCATTTGAGGAATCAAATCGACAATAACCTCAGCTAAAATATTGCATAAAATACCATCTACAGGACCGTCAGACATTTTTTTTAGACGGTCAACACTACCCTTTTCCACCACCATAGAACCGGGAGGAATGGGATTTAACTTGCGATTTGCCCTAGCAGCACGGACGGCCAAAGGATCTACATCCACTGCATAAACCTTACTCGCCCCCAGCAGCACAGCCCCCAGAGACAAAATCCCACTACCACAGCCAATATCAGCTACAACTACATTATCCTCTGGGGGCTGATAGCCAAGTCGCATTTCCAAAGACTCCAAACATAACTGAGTGGTAGGATGAGTACCGGTGCCAAAAGCAACTCCGGGGTCTAAACGAAGTAGAGTTCTCTCCGGTTTTTCCGGCAGAGGGAGCCAAGCGGGATATATCAAAAAGCAATCGCCCACCTCTTGAGGCTGCCAATGTTGCTTCCAACTACTGGCCCAGTCTTCTTCCTCGATTAAATCCCATTTAACTATTGGTGGTTGCTGCTCCATACACAAAGCATCTTGGCGCATCCACACGGAAAGAGCGGCCATATCTAATAACTGACCTTCTTCTTCTGGCAAGTAAGCCCAAATCAAACAATTATTATCTTTTATCTCGCTAGCAGTTCCCCGACAGCCAAAATCTTCCAAACGCCAGAAGATAATATCTTCCAAACCAGGCTCGCAAAGAACAGCTATTTCCCACCAGCTATTTGCCATATCTAAGTAATTAATAATTAATAATTAATAATTAATAATTGTCGGAGGTTTCGTCAGGGTTGCGAATTACCGTTAAGAATTGCGTCGTTCGCTCAAAATTTTTATAACAAAAATTCCGCACGGACTACTACTTAAATTTACAATTATAGCAACCCTAAATGGGTTATGAAAAATTCGGGGGCCAGAAACCCGGTTTCTTCAAGAAACCGGGTTTCTCAAATATCGCAAACGATCTAGGATTGCTATATGCTCCCGAATGTGGAGTTCAATATCCAACAGTCCCAAAATTAATAGTAGTTATTAATTAGTAGCGATCGCCTTAGTTTTTGATTATTATTGTACTTTAGCGATCGTATTGCTACATTTTTTAACTACCTAATTTTTGCTGTTTAATGAATATCAAAGAGTGACGCTATAAGCATCTGTAATCCCTTCTTGTTTGCGAATTTCATCCAACAACCCATCGGGCAGGGGGTCGTCGATACTCAATACCATAACAGCATCGCCCCGAACAATTTTGCGACCCACCTGCATGCTGGCAATATTGACATTAAAGCTACCCAAAAGGGAACCTAGATTACCAATTATCCCCGGCATATCTCGGTGCAAAGTCAAAACCATGTGACCGGTGGGAGGTACGTTAACGGGGAATCCATCAATATTAGTAATGCGAATTTCATCGCTGCCGAGCAAAGCACCAGTAACCGTATGGTCGCCCAAAGAGCCCTTAGCCTCCAACTGCAAAGAGCCGGTATAATCCCGAACCCCGGCATCCCGAGTTTCCACAACCCTGATACCGCGTTCTTTTGCCTCAATGCTAGCATTGACATAGTTAACCCGCTCTCGCAAGGCTTGAGATAAAAGACCTTTTAGAGTGGCCACTATTACTGGTTGAGTATTCTTGTCTGCCAATTCTCCTTGGAGTCGAACGTTAAGGAAGTCTATGCGTCCTCCTGCCAACTGACTGACCAAATTCCCCAGAGTTTCGGCAAGCAGCAGATAAGGCTTAAGCTGTTCGAGAGTATCGGGGAACATACCCGGAATATTAACTGCGGATCTGGCGGGCAAACCTAACAACACATCTCGAATTTGTTCTGCTACATCGATGGCCACGTTTACTTGAGCTTCGGCAGTGGAAGCGCCTAGATGGGGAGTCAAGACTAGATTTTTACCTAACTCTCGCAGTGGGGAGTCGGCTTCGAGGGGTTCGTTTTCGTAAACGTCCAAGGCTGCACCTGCAATTTTACCTTCTGTAAGAGCAGCAGCCAAGGCAGCTTCATCAATAATCCCACCTCTAGCGCAATTAATAATTCGGGCCGTGGGCTTCATTTTTTCTAAAGCTTCGGCATTTATCAAATGAGCGGTTTCTTTAGTTTTGGGAATGTGCAAGGTAATGTAGTCGGACTCTCGCAGCAAGAAGTCCATATCTACTAAACGACAGCCTAACTGGTCGGCCCGTTCTGTAGAAATAAAGGGATCGAAGGCCAGCAGCTTCATGCCCATAGCTTTAGCAACGACGGCCACATGGGAGCCTATCTTACCCAACCCTACAATTCCCAGAGTTTTTTTGTAAACTTCAACTCCCATAAATTCTTTGCGTTCCCACTTTCCGCTTTTTACGGATGGGTTGGCATGGGCAATGTGCCGGGAGAGGGACAACATCATGGCCAGGGCGTGTTCCGCTGCGGCGATGGTATTGCCTTCTGGAGAGTTCACCACGACAATGCCTTTGCGGGTAGCTGCTGGTACATCTACGTTATCGACGCCGACACCGGCGCGGCCGATAATTTTTAGATTTTTCGCTGCTTCTATGGTTTCTTGGGTGACTTTGGTGCCAGAACGGATCATGAGGGCATCGTATTCTGGTATTATCCGCACCAATTCTTCGGGGGGAAGACCTGTTTTAACGTCGACCCCTGCGACTTGGGAGAGTATTTCTATTCCGGCTTTGTCAACAGAGTCGGATACGAGAACTTTTGGCATAGATTTTTGGTAAATTAGAGCGAGATCGACAAAAAAGCAATTTCCCCAAAGGGCTTACCTATAACTGTTGAATTGTTGCACTTAGCCTTCGGTTCTGTAAAGGCATTCGGTGCAAAATTTCTGGACTTTGCCCCCAAGAGTAGCAAGATGGGGTTGTGGTTTTGGTTATGATTAGAAAGATTTTAGATTCGAGTTTTTATGAATTATCTCATCGCCGTACTATCAGACCGCATCAAGGCCGAAGCTGCTTATTCTGCCATAGAAGCAGAAGGTTTGCCTATGGAGCAAGTAACTATTTTGGGCCGAGGTTATAAAACTGCTGATGAATTTGGCCTTATCGACCCTAACGAGACTGCCCGCAAACAAGCTATGCAGATGGTTACTTGGTTGGTCCCGTTTGGATTTGCTGCGGGTTCTACTTTTAGTCTGATTACTGGCCTTAATACTTTTGCTTGGGCGGGTGAAATTGGCAACCACGCGATCGGCGGCCTTTTGGGTGCTGTGTCGGGGGCCATGGGTGGCGTTGTCGTCGGTGGGGGCGTGGGTCTAATTGTCGGCGGTGGCGATGTTGTGCCCTACCGCAACCGACTTAATGCGGGTAAATATCTTATCGTTGTCGAGGGCACGGAGGCTTTTACTCGCCGAGCTACTCGCATTTTACGTCAGTGCGACCCGGAAAATATACAAGGTTATGAAGAACGCTTGAGTAATTAATAATTAATAATTAATAATTAATAATTAATAATTGCTCTTTTTTAAACAATACTTTCGCCATTTTTTTGTAGGTTGGGTGGACCTTCCTGGAACCCAACATTAACGCCAGCGAAAATCAAGGATTGTGTTGGGTTGCGCTGTCGCTCCACCCAACCTACGAATCTTAAGTAATTAATAATTAACAATTAATAATTAATAATTAATAATTAATAATTTACCCTTCTTTTTAAGAAGGGGTTTTACTTAAAGTAAAGCTTTTTAAATTTAGTTATAGATGGATTATTATGTTACCAAAAGAAGAACTTTTAAAGGGTGTTGAAAATAGGGAGGTTGTCTCTCGGGTTATCGATCTAGCCGATCGCGCTATTAAAACTTGGGAAATTAGCCAAACGGATTTTTTATCGCCTCCAGAATTGGCGGAATGTCAGGAAATATTTAAACGCTTAACGGAAGTAAAGTTGGTTCCTTGGGGAGGCTACGCCCGGGCGGAAAGACAAAGACTGGCGATCGCTCGCGAGGAGTTACCAATTGATGTTTCTAATGTAGAATTAGTTGCCCTCAGCGTGGAGGGGAATTTTCTGTTTGACTCTGCTACTCACAGGGATTTTCTGGGGGCGATGTTGGGTTGCGGTATTGTTAGGGAAAAAACTGGCGATATTATTGTTTTGGGCGATCGCGGAGGTCAGGTAATTGTAGTTCCAGAAATGGTAGAATATTTAGAGATGAATTTGATGCAAGTTCGCTCGGTTCCAGTTAAGACTAAAAGGATAGATTTAAGCGAGTTAAAAATAAGAGAACCGAAAAAGAAGGAGATGACTACGGTGGAAGCTTCGATGAGATTGGACGCGATCGCTTCTGCCGGCTTTGGGATGTCTCGCAGCAAAATGGTGGATTTAATCAACGGTGGAGATGTGAGGATAAATTGGAAAGATGTCAGCCAATCTAGCCATACGGTTAAACCGGGAGATTTAATCGCCATTCGCGGCAAAGGTCGCTTAGAAGTGGGAGAGGTTTCTATTACTAAAAAAGAACGCTATCGAGTTCAATTAACTAGATATATTTAGAGGAAGCGCGTCACCTTTTAAGCTTTTTGTAGAACAGGCGTCTCGCCTGTTATCTTTTTGTAGAACAGGCGTCTCGCCTGTTATCTTTTTGTCTCGCCTGTTATCTTTTTGTCTCGCCTGTTAT